>CAUZOB010000145.1:0-13225 GCA_963581185.1 Planctomycetota bacterium
GTCGTGATCCAACAGGGTCGCCAGGGCGATTACTTTGAAACACGCCAGAGGTTCTTGTCGGTGGGAATAAACAGCGCGTCGCCTGAGACTGCCGGCGTTCCAAGCACTACTTCACCCATTTCGTTCTTGGCGACAATCTTACCTTCTTCCGCAATTGAGAGGACCTGACCGAGGCCCTCTTGGTTCACGTAATAAAGGTGCCCACCGGCCAGGATCGGCGACGCCCAGAAGCGGCCTTCGAGTCGGGATTGCCACAACAGTTCGCCAGTCTGCAGGTCACCACACTTCGCGATTGAGCCCGAAAGAACGTAGACTTTGCCGTCGTGAACCACAGGGCTGGCGCCGTTGGACGACAGCCGATTCTGCGACCAATAGACATCCGGCGTGGTGATATCCAAACCGATTCTCAAGGCTGTCATGCCACCAGAGTTGAGCAACAGGAGTTCGCCGGAAAGCGTGGCGGACGTGATCGTGCCGAAACCACCGGTGAAGTTCCACAGTTCCTTACCTGTCTGCACATCGTGTGCCTTAAGATCTCCGGGGGACTGCAGGATGACCGCTGGCTTGCCAGATGGGCCGGGGACAATGATTGGGGATGCCCAATTTGCCATCGCTGGCCTGGGTGTCTTCCAGAGTGGTCGTCCGTCTTCAAGGCTGATGCCAGTGGCGAAGGAGTTTCCCTGGTTTTCAGCTTGAACAATCACCACGCCATCAGCGATCACCGGAGATGAAGACATCCCCACGTCGTTACCAGCCTTATCAAAATCCAGCCCAAGGCCACGGTACCAGAGGAGATTGCCGTCCAGGTCCAGGCAGGCCAAGTCGTTAGATGAGTAGAAAGCGACGATACGTTTCCCGTCGCTGGCCGGCGTCGGTGCGGCAACGGAGCTGGTCGGATGCGTGTAAGTTCGACCCGTTGCCCAGAATTCTCTTCGCCACATCTGCTTGCCAGTTTCGGTGTCAAAACTCAGCACATACAGTCGATCCTGTTTGACGCCGCCGCTTCGTGTCACGTAAACCTGTTTGCCGACAATGATCGGGCTTGAGGCGGCGCGGCCTGGCAAGGGTGATTTCCAGGCAACATTTTCATCCGCCGACCAATTGACTGGCAGGTTGGCGTCCGCAGCCACGGAATTACTGTGAGTACCACGGAACTGACGCCAGTCGGCGCCCATGCACAGGATCACTGAAATGCAGAGCAGTGTGAGGGGGTAAAGTCGGGTCAGTGGCATGGGTTAGCCCTTCGAGAAAGAGTGTTGTCTGTGTTTGTGAGGACGTCTTCGGTGCTGTGCGATTACTAGCGATTGCTACCAAGGACGGCGGTACCGTACTGGTCGCAAACCCGCAGCTGAAATTGCCAGCGCTGGGCCCAGGAGTCGGTCTGTTCGTTTTGCGCTACCTTGATGAGGATATGATTGACGCCCGCCTTAAGTGTGCCCGCCGCGATGTACTGATCGATCGACGTTGAGGCATGGTAAACATGGTTCTGGGTCAGTAGTTTTCCGTTGAGCCAGATCTTGTTGCCATTGATGCAACCCAGTCGGATCTCAATGGGCCGGGCTTCGTCCGCGACGTAACTCGCGTGAGCATAAACGATGGCGCCCTTGTGTTTATCCAACACCTCGTTCAAGTCGACTACGCCGTACTCGTTTGTGGTGGCGTACTGGAACCACTTTACTTCACCATCCTTGCCATCGTAGGAGGCCGTAAGGTCGACAGCCTTTTCAGGCGGATAGGCCACATCGAAGCCCTTCTTTTCGGAGTTATCGAAGGGGCCGACGAGGTCCCATTTCATCAAGAAGCCGAAATGGACGGGCAAATCAACAGTCTCGCCTGCTTCCCGAAGTTTGTCCGTCGCCAGATCGATCTGATCCAGATCGCGAGCGGAGCTGAGCGCCTTGCGAAAGGCCGCGGAAGCTTCGTCCTTGGCCTGGAGTGCCGCTGCTTTCTGCAGCAAGTCCGCAACAGCATCCCTGCGAAGCTCGAGGCTGGGGTCATTAAGTAGCTGGGGGATGATCCGTTGCTTTGCGGTCTGATCGACGAGAAGTATCAGTTCATATGCTGTGCGGCGGGCCCGGGGATGATGGTCATGGTCGGCGATAAAGGCCTCGAGACCCTCGATCGGCAACTTCTGTCCGGCTCGTATCTGCCTTTGGGCTATGGTGTCGGCGGCTGCTCGAAGCCAGTTGACAGCGAGTTTATTTGCACCGTCCATCCCAGCCAGAACCACTGGCAGCTGGTCGGCCGGAGCTTGGCTCAATTCCTTCCAGGCCGCGATCGCCGCGGGATGCCCTTGACCGTTAACCTCCACGGCGCGAATTGTCTTTGTCAGGTCCTGAATTGACTCCGCGCCGACTGAAGAAAAGAAAAAAGTCGACAGCAGAAGCGTCGCGACGAATGCTCTCACCATGATTGTGTTCTCGATGAATGACCTGTGGTATTGCTGGAAACTACTACCAGCTCATCTTATCCGACAAAGGAGTTTCGTAAAATCACCTTGTTCCAGCGTCTTGGCGGGAAACAGTGTTGAACAGCCCCCCTATGAACGATTAACATACTAGGAGTGCCTGACCATCGACGGAGACGCCGACATGACGCCCCGCCCGCTTAACCCCGCCCCAATTAGTCGCCGTCACGCGATCCAGGTTGGCTGTTCAAGCTTCCTGGGACTCTCGCTGCCCCAGCTGCTGTCATTGCAAGCTGCGTCGAACAACGGACCGAAGCCGAAATCGGTAATCATGGTCTTCCTCACCGGCGGCGGCAGCCATATTGATAGCTTCGATCCGAAGCCGGACAGCTCAACGATCAAGGGTGAATTCAGCACGATCGACACAAGAATTCCGGGCGTCCAGTTTACGGAACACGTCTCCAATCTCGCCGACCGGACTGACAAACTCGCAATTATTCGGTCACTGGCTCATCGAGACAATCGGCATCTCTCCGGGACGCACAACACGCTGACCGGAACTCCACAGATCTTCCGCGGCGATGCCAACGAGGACAAGGAGCTGTCCCGCCTGGATTGGCCGTCCTATGGCGGGGCCCTGGAGCACCTGCGGCCATCGACCACGGGACTTCCCAGCCAGGTAACAGTTCCGAAACCGTTGATCGAGGGTTCGTTGACGTGGCCTGGCCAGCATGCTGGCTTCCTGGGTCCCCAGTACGATCCGCTGCAGGTGAATTCTGATCCCAATGGGGAGGGATTCAAGGTTGATGGTATACAGCTGCTTGATGGTATTACCACCGATCGATTGTCGGGACGCAAACAACTGCTGACCGACCTGAATGTCCAGCGACGGGCGCTTGATCGCCTCGCACGACAGACCCAATTCACTGACCAGCAAGACGCTGCCTTCTCGATGCTCTCATCCGGCAAACTAGTGGATGCGTTTGATCTCTCAAGCGAGCCGTCGGAGCTGCGTGATAAATACGGACGTTCCCGCATGGGCCAGTCCCTGCTGCTGGCGAGACGCCTGGTTGAACACGGCGTGCCGTATGTGCAAGCAAATATGGGGCATGTGCAAAGCTGGGACACACACTCAAGTAATTTCCCACGGCTGAAGGACAAGTTGCTGCCGGGCATCGACCTTGGAGTCTCTGCCCTGATCGATGATCTGGAAGCTCGCTCTATGCTCGACGACGTACTGATTGTGGTCGTCGGGGAATTCGGTCGCTCGCCCAGCATCACCAAGAATGGTGATATTCCAGAGGTGGGTCGAAATCACTGGGCATGGTGTTATACGGGCCTGTTTGCCGGAGGTGGCGTGCGGGGCGGACAGGTGATTGGCCGTAGCGACAAGAATGGTGGATACCCTGCCACCTCGCCATATCACCCGAATGATATTGGCGCGACAATTTATAAGACGCTCGGTATCGACCCGCAGACATTGCTCATCGGCCGACAGAATCGCCCGATTCATCTGAACACGGGCAAAGTCCTCGACGTGCTCTACACAGGCTAAGCAACGGCCCTGTCAGCCGTCCTCTACCGTTCTTCCGTGGCTCGCAGTACCATGCGTGTGCGCATGGCGCCGGCATCTCACGGCCCACCAGTGGCTCCCACGGAGAACGACAATGCGATGGACACTCAGCCTGTCTGCCCTGCTGCTGTCGATGATCATGGCCACGCCCGGCGCGGCCCAGAAAAGCTCCGCGCCGCTCTTCCAGTCCGGTGACAGAGTTGTGTTACTGGGAGGTGCCTTTATTGAACGGTTACAGACCGGCAACTATGTGGAATGCGAGATATCGTCTGTTTTCGCATCGGAATCGTTAACCTTTCGAAATCTTGGCTGGGGTGGCGATAACGTCGCCGGTGAATCCCGCGCTGTATTTGGTTCGGTTGCGGATGGTTACGCCAGGCTGCTACGCGACCTGAACCTGGCGGCGCCGACGCTCACGATCCTGCACTATGGCTCCACGGACATCGGCACAGGCAGCGAGGGAACCGAACAGTTTCGAAGTGGCCTGTCGAGGCTTGTCGCCGACGTAAAAGCGACCGGCTCGCGGGTCGCGCTGCTGGGCACTATGCCACCGGTGCCAACCCGAAGTCGACTACCGATTTCGGAAGCACGAAACAAGGCCCGACTGGCATTTGAGGCCGCCATCATGGAGATGGCAAAGGAACTCAATTGTCGATACCTGACGATGCCACAGCTTAAGGGAGTAGCCCCACCGCCTTCGGCCAGTCAGCGGAGATCGCCCTTCGCGGCAACAGCCAGCATCGACGGTCAGCAACTGACAGCGTTCGGTTACTGGTCGATTGCACCGTTGCTGAGCGAGTTGCTGGGCCGGGATCGAGAGGCCCGTTCCTTGCTAATTAATGTCTCCAGGGATAGTTCGACGGCCAACGGCCTGGATGCGCAGGTTAAGTTGGAGAGTGACAACCGAATCGCCATAGAGTTGTCAGGCACACATCTGTTGCGGCCGGACGTTCCACGGCATTACGGTTCGGCAGACGCCGAAACTGATGACCTCCTAGTCAAGGTGGCAGGCCTTGCGCGGGGCCAGTATAGCGTTGCACTGGACGGCACAATTCAATTCACCGCAAGCCATGCTGAGCTGTCGCGAGGCGTGGGCATTGAGTTGGCTTCCGAGCGGCGCCAGGCGGATCAACTTCGCGCAACGATCGCCCGCAAGAACGAATATTTCTTCCACCGCTACCGACCGCAAAATGAGACTTACCTGTTTCTGTTCCGTAAGCATGAACAGGGAAATAACGCTGTTGAGATACCCATGTTCGACCCGCTGGTCGAGGATCAAGACAGGCTCATACATCAGCTAGCGAAGCCACCCGTACACCAGATCATCATCAGCCTGGCCAACTGACTGCAGAGAAGAGGATCCTATGTTTGATTCCCGCCTGATAAGGCTCTTAATATTCGCCTGTTTCAGCGTTGTGACCAGTTCGGTCTGGTCCCAGCGGAATCTTACGGAGATTCCTGACCCCGACCCGGAGAAGGAGCGCCTGACATTTAAGGTCGCCGACGGCTTTGAGGTTCAGCTCTACGTATCGGATCCGGATATAGCCAAACCGATCCATATGAACTTTGATGGGCAAGGGCGCTTATGGATCGCCAGTAGCGAGGTCTATCCACACATCAAGCCTGGCGCACCAGCCACCGACAAGATTCTGGTGGTGGAAGACACCGACCAGGACGGCATCGCGGACAAGACGACCGTCTTCGCGGATGGCCTGTTGATCCCTACCGGCGTCGTTCCGGGCGACGGTGGTGCTTATGTCGTCAATAGTACCGAGTTGGTTCATTACGAGGATCTGGATGGTGACCTGAAGGGGGACGTCAGAAATGTCGTCCTGTCAGGATTTGGATCCGAGGACACGCACCATTTACTGCACAGTCTCCGCTGGGGGCCTGACGGTGCCTTGTATATGAACCAATCGATCTACATTCACAGTCATGTCGAAACACCGCATGGCGTGCGGCGCTTGCGCGGCGGTGGCATTTGGAGATTCCGCCCCGAGACAATGGAATTGGAGATCGTTTGCCGTGGTTTTGTGAATCCATGGGGCCATCATTTTGATTACTGGGGACAATCGTTCGCCACGGATGGAGCCTATGGCGAGGGGATCAACTATGTATTCCCCGGCGCGGTATACGTCACGGCGCCCGGGTTAAAACGACGCCTTGAAGGACTCAACCCCGGCAGCCCAAAGCACTGCGGCCTGGAGATTCTAAGCGGCCGTCATCTGCCAGAAGATTGGCGGGGCAGCATGGTCACTAACGATTTTCGCGCCCATCGCGTCTGCCGATTCACCGTCTCAGAACAGGGAGCGGGTTATAGCTCACGCCAGGAGACGGAGGTCATTACCAGCAGTCACACGGCGTTTCGCCCAATCGATGTAAAGATGGGACCCGACGGCGCTATCTACATTGCAGATTGGTACAACCCAATTATCCAACACGGCGAAGTGGATTTCCGCGATGAGCGACGGGACCATGCTCACGGTCGTATCTGGCGAATCACCGCCAAGGACCGGCCGCTCTCGCCACGTATCGACCCAAAAGAAGTGCGAACCAAGCAACTGGTCCGACTCCTCACATATCCCGAGGACTGGATTCGCCTGTATGCCAAGCTGGAAATGAAACATCGCGATCGGGATACGGTCAGCCGCAGCCTCCATCAACGATTAGCCCAGTTAACTGGTGACGACGAGGACACACTTCACGAAAAGCTGGAGATCCTCTGGGCCTTCCAAAATATCAATCAGCTACCACAGGAGCTTGTCGAGGAGCTTGCCCGGTCGACGGACCACAGGGTTCGGGCGGCCGCAACAAGGGTCGTTAGCAACGAACATGAACGGATCGAAGGTTCCTTCTCATTGCTTGAAGCCGCCTCACTGGACCCCTCGCCACGGGTCCGCCTTGAGGGCATCAGGGGTTTATCGTCCAGCCAGAACGGCCAGGCTGCTGAAATCGTTTTGCAGGTTCTCGACCAGCCAATGGATCGGTTCCTCGACTTTGCGGCCTGGCAAACGATGCGTGACTTACAGACCACCTGGAAGCCTGCAATTGATGCCGGCCTGCCCGCCCTGGGCGCCGATCCATCCCATATTATCTACGCGCTGCGCAGTGTCGAGGCGAAGGGGACGGGCGGTATCCTTATTGGCTTGGCAGAGGATATGAACCAGGACGACCCACGACTTGGTGGATTACTCGAATTGACAGCGGAACTCGGTACAGCCGCTGAGGTCGGCCGGGCATTCAACCTGGCCGAGGCACTGCGATCCGAGTCCTCGGCTGAACAGCGTGCCCCAATCGAAGCTCGGCTCGCTGCCATGCTGGCTGTCTCATCGCAACGGGGGATCGTTCCCCCGCAAGCGGCTCAATTGGCGGGTCGTTGGCTTGACGATGAGTCCGCTGCAATCCGCCAGACTGGCATCTCGGCGGCTGGCGACTGGAAAATAGTCGATATGCGGGACGACTTGATTGCCCTCGTCACAGATAAAGACCAGACCGCAGCGGCTCGTCAGAAGGCAGTTGGGTCGCTGGGCCAGATCGCCGACCAAGCCTCGCGAGATGCTCTGGCCCTGCTTGCCATGACGGCAACGGATGACCGCCTGCTGGCTGCCGTAACAGCAGCAGTCGCCGGATATGATCTTGATGCAGCTGTCGCGTGTGGCATGAAGCTCGTCGGATCGAGCGATGAAGCGCTGTTCCAATCCACATTCTCAAACCTGGTAGCCCGTAAGGGAGGGCAGCTGGCTCTGCACAAGGCGATCACCACTTCTGGGGATTTATCTCTCTCACAGAACGATGCCAAACGGATGATTCGCATCGTCCGGTCAGCCAGCGAGCCGCAAGCAGACTTAATTTCAGCGATTCGGGACGCAGGGTCACTGGCTGAGTCGGGATGGAAGCTGACGCCTGAAGAACGCACTGCGATACTGTCGGATGTTCTCACGGTCGGCAATGCAGCTCGTGGTCAAGCGATCTACCGTCGCCGTTCGCTGGCCTGCGTCAATTGCCACGCGATCGGCGGAGCTGGCGGTCGGGTTGGACCAGATCTCATCAGCATTGGGGGTAGCGCACCGATAGATTACCTGCTGAATTCCCTGCTGCTGCCAAATGATAAGGTCAAGGAGAACTTTCATTCCTTGATCGTGCTGACAGCGGATGGAAAGATCCTTAGCGGTATAGTGATCCGGGAAGATGACACGACACTTGTCCTGCGAGACAAGGATGACGCACTTCTTTCGATCAACAAGGCCGACATAGATGGTCGCCGCGAGGGCCGTTCGCTGATGCCGGACGGGACAGTAGACGAGCTGACAAGGCAGGAGCTGGTCGACCTGGTGCGATTTCTTTCCGAACTGGGAAAGCCCGGGGATTATGCCGTCGGAACCCGCCAGCTGGCCCGCCGCTGGAGTGTCTTGGTTGACACACCGGCCGCCCGGACGCGTTTGCGTCGAGTCGGCAACGACTCCGTGCTTAATCCCAATCAGGTTTACGAGTGGGTGTCGGCCTATAGCCAGGTCAATGGCCGCTTGCCACTGGCGAACCTCGATACATTGCCACGCTTTCCTGACGCCAGCCCAGTCACCTTTACCAGAGTCTCTTTTCGCGTCAGCCGGGCAGGTGAAATTCGCTTTGGATTCGAGGATATTTCTGGGCTGACTCTCTGGCTGGATGGATCACCGATTGAAGCCAGTAAACTCATTTCTGTCCGCCTCGATCCCGGCTTGCACGAACTCACGCTCTCAATAGACCGGAGTTCCAGGGCTTCACCGCTGGCGATTGAGCTATTGCGATCAGGGGCCGACTCGGGTGAGGCGCAGTGGCTGACCGGAAAGTAAGGGATCTGTATTGACCGGGATACCGCGAATATGGTACTTCCCGCCTCATACTTGATGCATTTCCTGCCCTCTCGTTGCTGTTAATTCCATGTGGCGATTTTCAACTAGCCTGCTTGCCATGCTGGCTGTGGCCTGCCTAGCACCCAGCCTGTTTGCGCAACCCCGTGTTCGTTTCCGTGGCGCGGACGGTGCACCGACAGTCGAACCGGACACCGCTCCGGCTGGCAGTGCAGCTCCTCGCCGACCCTTGTTTGACCCTTATGGTCGGGCTGGAACATCCGGCGCGCCAGACACCCCCGATTTCGGTAATGAAGGGGCCGCAACGGAGCCTCCCGCCACATCGTCGAATTGGTTTGGCTTCCCCTCTCGTGGTTCCGATGACGCTGAGCGAGAACCACTCTTGTCTCGCTCCATTTTTGGTGGCAGCGATGGAAAACCATTTCGCTGGGAAGAATTCTGGAGTGGGGTGAATCGGGCGAGTGTGGGGTATACCTGGATCCACGGCGGCGCCGGTGTCGATTCTGTGGACGTGAACAACTTTGATATTGCGCTGCCTGTCGAGATGGGCGAGTTCTTCGATACGGACAGGCCGTGGTTCCTGATTCCAAGTTTTGGACTGCACCTCTGGGACGGACCTGGTGGCGATGAGCCAGTGGTGGTGGATTTGCCCAGCCGAGCTTACAGTGCGGCGTTGCGTGGTTATTACCGTGGCGACCCAAGTCAGCGATTCAGCCTGGAGTTGGGCGTCGGCGTGGGGATCTATACCGATTTCCAGACACTCACTGGCCATAGCCTTCGCGTCACGGGCGAAGGGGTTTTTCACTTGCGATTGACGCCAGACATGGTCGTGAGCGGTGGCGTCTGGTATCTGGGCAGGAATCGCATCCGCATGCTACCCGCGGCAGGGTTGCTCTGGACTCCGAATCCACAAACACGATGGAACCTGTTCTTCCCGGAGCCCAAATTGTCTCAGTATCTGACCACGCTTGATGAACAGGACGTGTGGTGGTATCTCGGCGGCGAATATGGCGGCGGAGCGTGGACCATCAGGCGAGCCGATGGCTTTAGCGACCGGGTTGATATTAACGACGTGCGGCTGACAATCGGACTTGAGTGGGGATCGCCCAAGCAAATGGAAGTCGGCCAGCGGATCGGATTCATCGAGGGCGGCCTCTCATTCGACCGCGAGGTCCGCTATGTCGTGCGACCCAATGACACATTTGAACCGGGCAGCACGGTCTTCTTTCGAGCCGGCATCGGTTACTAGCCAGCAGCCCGTTCACTCCGCTTCTGCCTCGTGCAACTGGCCGCGAAGGCGGAAGTCATCCCAGTCGCCCGTGTCGTCAAACGAACCGACGCCCACCCGCCCCCAGCGAAACGTGCTGTCCGTGGCGGCCATGACATGCCTCTTCATGTCATCGAAATAGATCAGTATCGTGCCACTCCGACTCGATCGAACGATCCGGATGGTGTGCCATTGATCGTCCCAGTCAGTGCCTTCAGTGGTCTTCGTGGAGATCTTAGTACGAGCTGCGCCGTTGACAATAAACACCTGGTTCGCGTGGTCGTCGGTCTTTTTTCCCAGGTGCACGTAATAGAAATGCGCGGGATCCTGATAGCCAAAGAACAGGCAGACATCGCGATGCCCGTAATCTTCGTGAGTGCTCAGGACTTTTACCGTCAACTCAAAGTCGGTCACATTCACGTCTCTTAGCAGTGATATGTTGAGCGGACTACGGAACGGTGGCTCGTACTGGCTGCGTTTCTTGAACTGACTTAGCACCTTGCCCTGAGCGGTCTCCTTGATCCGCCAGGCCGTTTCGTCCGTCGGTTCCCAGCGCGTCGCACCCTGCTCAAACGAATCCTTATAGACCAGGCGCAACCTTGGTTTCTCCGCAGGGGCGCTGCAAGTCACTGCAAAGGCCACGAAGAGAGCGGCGACTATTACTGGGGCCTTCATGGGGAGACTCTCTTTCCGTCCATTACGCATGGTTCAAGCTACGCAAAACAGGTGGTCGTCATAATCTGGGCGCTACTGGCGCTATCGGCCAACAATACCCGACACGCCGAAAGTACTGGTCGCACGATGGTTCATCGCACGATGTTTTATACAGGGGCCTTGGCGTCCTGTCCGGCGATACCTGGTGCCGTTTTAGTAACGGTTGCCAGCGTGGTCAAGCGGCCCCAGTCAACCGTCCAAGAGGAGAGCAGCCATGTCCCGGTGGTCCAAAGTTATAGCAGTAGCTTTCCTGTCGTGTTCACTCAATGGGCTACCCGAGCTGGATGCCCAGACCCTCGGTAATCCTGGTCAGCTACGCAGCGGATCAGCGAATGCTCGATATCCTCACTTGATTCAAACGGCCCAGCCGACCTACTACAACAGCGCCCAGGCTGCACAGGCTGAGGGCCAGCCCGTTGTGACAGATACGATCATCCCGTCTTATGACGGTGGCGGCCATTGTCTGCCGTTAATCCCCACATTAACCCAGGGCGTACGAGACGCTCTGAATTGTCTTTTCCCCTGTCGCGACGGCAGTCCGCTGGGCCTGGGCTTAGGTCAGGCACCACGTCGAGGCTTATTTTCGGTCAGGTTCCATGAATCCTTTGGCTGTGGCCATGCCGAGCCGGGTTGTGGATGCGGGCACTCGGTGATCTACGAGGGAACGCCCTTGCCGATGCCGACTCCGGCTGTGGGGCCGACGGTCGATCCGCCGAAACCACTGGCTGACCCGAGCGCTTACTACGGTCCAGCGCCGTCCATTCCGGCTGCCTACCGGACTGGACTGGAAGCCAGACCCCAGTTGATACAGACAAGATACCAACGGCCATTCAGCGGCGCTGGGCTACCGCACAACCCGCTGCGTTAGTCCTAGGGGCTAGTTGTTCGCTGCTGTATGTCATTGTGTAGCTGTCAGGGTCGAAGGATCGCTTGCGGGTTCGCTGAACGGTGGCTAGAGTAGGTGCAGAGGGATTTGCGGCCGCTTGCAGCCTATACAACTGCTAAAGTGCCATGGTTTTCGGGCTTTTCTAGAGCAACTCCTCCTCGCCTGAAAACCTTATGCTTTGCCGGAGGACGAAGTGGTCGCAGGGCCCTGCTGAGACAGCGTGCGTTATCTACGCATGCTGACACGATTATCGGCCATCAAGGGACCTTTACGATCATGAACCACAAACGCCCGACGCAACCCGGTCCGTCGACGTTATCTGTCCATGCGGGTGAGTCGCGACAGAAGCACGCCAATTCGATTACCGATCCGATATTTGCGGCGTCAACTTACACCTTCGCCGATTCACAGTCGGTGATCGACTACATTGAGCAGAAGCTTCCGCGTGAAGAGTACGGCCGCTACGGCAATCCGGGCGAAAGGGTTGTCGAGGCTAAGCTGGCATCACTTGATCACGGCGAGGAAGCCATCCTGTTCTCATCTGGCATGGCCGCGATCAGCGTCTTGATGATGGCCAAGCTGAATTCCGGCGATGAAGTTGTATTCTTTGACGAGTGCTACCATCGCAGTCGGGAGTTCTGTAATCAGCACCTCTCCCGCTTTGGAGTCGTCACACGGCAGGTTCCCACGGGCGATTACGATGCCTTGGCGGCCGCGATAAACGACAAGACGCGTTTACTGGTGAGCGAGTCGCCCACGAATCCGCACATGAGTGTCGTCGATCTTGGACAGTTCGTTGAGGTGGCTCGGACGCATGGCGTTGAAACACTGATTGACGCGACTCTGGCGACTCCTTTCAATCTTCAGCCACTGGATCACGGCGTGGATTATGTGCTGCATTCGGCAACCAAGTACCTGGCTGGCCACAATGACCTGCTGGCTGGCGTGATCGTGGGGTCAACTGAGAAACTCGAGGCGGTTCGGTATCTACGAGGGATCATGGGGCCAATCTGTGGCGCTCAGAATATTTACTTGCTGCAGCGCGGCTTGAAGACGTTTGCTTTGCGAATGCAACGACATAACGACAATGGAATGGCGGTTGCAACTTTCCTCGAAGGCCATGATAGAATCGAGACAGTCTACTATCCGGGGTTGGCATCTCATCGCGATCACACGATAGCGGCTGAGACCATGAGCGGCTTCGGCGGGCTGGTGACATTTACAGTCAAGGACGCCGACTGGCGTCAAACCGCTGACGTGGTAGACGGGGCGGGCCTGGCACGGATCGCGCCCAGCCTGGGCGGCGTCGAGTCATTGATCGAACAACCACTGGTAGTCAGTTATTACGAATGCACTCCGGAAGAACGCATTGAGTACGGTATTCCCGACAATATGATCCGATTCGCCTGTGGGATTGAGGATATCGAAGATCTTATCGCAGACCTCAATCAGGCCCTGAGTAAATGAGATTCCGAACCCGTTGTATCCACGTTGGCAACCAACGCGACCAGGCGACTGGAGCCGTCGT
>CAUZOB010000146.1:0-13107 GCA_963581185.1 Planctomycetota bacterium
GAACACGGTCGCCATCGCACAATTCCACATGAACAGATTCGCCAACCGACAAATCGACCACTCGCACAAGTGCCGCTAACTTATCCTCAGCAACGAGCGAATCAGCAAGAATCGTCGCTAACAAAATGAGTGTAAGAGAAGCTAGATAACAAACTGTTCGATAACAATTAAAACGCATCACAACTCCGTAAGAACAATCTCTGCATTAAAACCCATAAGCCATCGTGTGCGACGGCTGCTTTACGCCCAACAGTTTCATATACACCCTGCCCATAAGCTGCTAGGAATTTTACTTTCCGATAGTCTACCAAGGAGAATCCCTCATTCCAGGGGGGCGTGTATTCCGCTGTCATGTCGGATCATGGGGAACAGAGTTCTGGCCTCCGCAAGCCGTGTGCCATTAACCGGTACTTCCTGTTTTGGTACTAAATGTACGGGTGGCTCTTTGTTCATTTGCAGCGTGTTTTATGACCTAGAAAGTGGCGAAGAATTGTGCGTTTGAGGAACACGTTTCACCACTAGAATAGAAGGGCGAAACGGAAAGTGCAGTGGGCCAGTACCCGGTCCGCATGTGCTGGGCAGGATATCGCAGGAGGACGTAGCAGCGAGAGCCTGGCTCTCTGAAACCAGCTCTCTGCTACAGTCAACTCTCTACTTTCTTTCGTCGCCCTGGCGACTCGGATCTTGATCGCCTTGCGGGCCATCAAGAGCAGGCCTGACGGTAAAACAGGATCCAGCCAAGCCAGGAAGGTAGCAGGAAAAACAGGGCGACTATCAGGCTCAAGGCCGGTGCAATGGCCTCGAACTAGTACTCGTTGCCGGCAGCTTTCTCAGCCAGTCCGGCGCTGCCGGTAAACGTCTGTCGCACGGCCCGCGATTCAATTTCGGACTGCAGCTTGTGAAGTGCCTCGGCGATCGGCATGGCACCCAGATCCCCCTCGATCCGATCCCGCAGGCTGACCTGGTCACTTTCCATTTCCCGGCCACCGACAACCAGCATATAGGGAATCTTCTCCAGCTGGGCATCGCGAATCTTCGCCCCGATCTTCTCTGGCCGGTAATCTCCAGATACTCGCAGCCCGGCCTCTCGCAGCTGCTTCTCGACACGCTGGCCATATTCCTCAAACTTTTCACTGACCGCCAGCACACGGGCTTGTTCTGGTGCCAGCCAGAGTGGAAATGCGCCGGCATAATGCTCGATCAGCATTCCGATAAACCGCTCCATCGAACCGAGCGGTGCGCGGTGAATCACGACCGGTGCATGGCTGGCGTTATCGGCCCCGACATATTGCAGATCAAACCGCTCCTCGCTTGGCAGGTTATAGTCCAGCTGGACGGTACCAAGTTGCCATTCGCGGCCGATGCAGTCGGTCAGCACAAAGTCGGCCTTGGGGCCATAAAAGGCAGCTTCGCCCTCCTCCACGGTGGGCTCAACCCCAAGTCCCTGGCAGACTTCCATCAGTGACGACTGAGCTTCCTGCCAACGACGATCATCCCCCACGTACTTGTCGCTGGCTGGATCCCGAAAACCAAGTCGCACGCGGTAGTTGTTCAGGCCCAGGCTCTTGAGCACAAACTGGGTCATCTCCAGACAGCCATGGAACTCATCGGCAACCTGGTCTGGCGTGCAAAAAATATGGGCGTCGTCCTGGGTAAAGCCGCGCACGCGCGTCATACCAGACAGTTCACCCGACTTTTCGTAGCGATAGACCGTGCCGAACTCAGCCAACCTGAATGGCAACTCACGATAGCTGCGCGGCCTGGCCTTGTAGATCATGGCGTGATGAGGACAGTTCATTGGCTTAAGCAGATACTGCTCATCCTGCTCCATGATGATCGGAGCGAACATGCTGTCCTTGTAGTAGGGGTAATGACCCGACATCTCGTACAGCTCAACTCGGCCAATATTCGGCGTATAGACCGGCAGGTAGCCACGCCGCTGTAGTTCATCTCGGACGAAGCCTTCCAGCAGGCTACGGATCATGGCCCCCTTGGGCTGCCACAGCACCAGCCCCGAGCCGACCACCGGGCTGATCGTGAACAGGTCGAGTTGTTTACCCAGCACGCGATGGTCGCGTTTGCGGGCTTCTTCGATCTTCTCAAGGTGATCTGCCAGTTCCTGCTTATCGAAAAAAGCGGTTCCATAAAGTCGCTGCAGTTGCTGCCGGGATTGATCGCCTTTCCAGTAAGCCCCCGCCACGCTCAGCAGCTTGAAGGCACCGATAGCACCGGCTGATGGAATGTGGGGACCACGGCAGAGGTCGATAAATTCGCCTTGCTGGTAAAACGAGAGCGTCTGGTGGTCGGCCAGACCATCCTCGATGTGTTCGACCTTGTACGACTGGTCCATTTCCTCGCAGAGGTTCCGTGAGCTGTCGCGGTCCTGTTCGATCCGTTCGAATGGTTCATCGTCCTTGACGATACGAGCCATTTCCTGCTCGATGGCCTCAAAATCTTCCTCGCTGAGCGAGTGTTCGAGGTCGAAGTCATAATAGAAGCCGCTATCGATCGTGGGGCCAAAGGCCAGCTTGACTCCTTCAAACAACCTCATGACGGCCCGCGCCATCACATGGGCACAGGAGTGTCGGAGCACGGAAAGTGCTTCCGCATCTCGCTTGGTGAGTATCCGCAGGACGACCTCGCCCTCGGTTGGCAACTGGTGGTCGATGCCAACGGTGGTCCCATCCAACTCACCAGCCAGCGCAGCTCTGGCCAGTCCGGGGCCAATATCTGCAGCTACATCGGCCACCGTGACCGGGTCTGAAAACTGCTTTTCCGAACCATCAGGCAATCGAACAGTAAGCATGGCGGGAGCTCCCATGATCAGCGTGCCAGCTGGAAGTGGACGTCGATACAAAGGACGACCGGTGGGTTTGCCTTCCAGGGCGATAGAAGGGAGCAAGTATAGAGACGCCGGCAAGGCTGAGCGACCCCAACCTTATTGTCGGTTACTGACAGGAAAAATAGCCTCTTAACGGTTGACGATGCTGCGCCTGGGACTTCATACTCACCCTTGCTTGCCAGGCTACCAACGCGGTAGCAGGTAATGGCAGATAACACCACGCGAAAGGACTGCGACGATCGACCGGAATCAACCCAGGATCAATCAACAGATCCAACTTTCCCCTGTCCGACTTATTAATGCCGAGGGTGAACAACTCGGAATCGTGGAAACGGAAGAGGCCCTTTCGATGGCCGAAGAATCAGGGCTGGACCTGGTCGAGGTCGGCCCCCGTGAACGTCCGCCTGTATGCCGGATCATGGACTTCGGTAAGTACAAGTACCAGAAAAAGAAGAAGCAGACCCAGAGTACGCATGCGACCAAGACCAAGGAAATTCGCCTGCGTCCCAAAACCGGTCAGCATGATATTGATTTCAAGGTCCGCAAGGCGCGGGATTTTCTCGAGCATCGTGACAAAGTCCAAATCTCGGTGATTTTTCGTGGCCGCGAAATGGCCCACATCGACGAGGGTGAAAAGGTCATGAACCGCGTGATCGCTGAACTCGACGAGTTCGGTAAGGTCGAATCGCCACCCTCGCGACAGGGACGGCGCATTACCTGCATGATCGTTCCCAAGTAGTCAGCCGTTTCGACTAACCACGCTGGACTCACTGCTGGCCGCCGATAACGCTCAAGGCCTGCAACATCTGTCGCGCCATCTCGCCAGCATGACACTGCTGGAGCACAGCCTGGCGACCGGCCTGGCCCAATTGCTGGCGTCTCTCCGTATCCCGGATCAGCTCGGCAAGCCCTGCTGCCAGGGCAGGCACATTGTCCGGCTCAACCAGCAGACCGCCACCCAGCCGGTCAAGCATTTCCGGAAAGGCGCCGTGGCCTGGCTGAACAACAGGTACCCCCGCCGCCAGGCTCTCCAGCACGAACAGACCCTTCGGTTCCTGGTACGTGGTCGGTACCGAGAACAGGTCGATCGCCTGCAGGAATTCAATCTTGCCCTCTCGATCCAGCTCGCCCTGATACTGAAAGCTGTCGCCCAATCCTGCCTCGCGAAGCTTCTGAAATTGTTGTTCCGCATAGTCCTCGCGGTGCTGGCCAAGCCAACCGGCAATCCGCAAGTCGACGTTCTCCATCCCCTGCATCTTCTTGAGCTCAATAAACGCATCGACCAGCAGGTGCAGGCCCTTTTCCGGAGCGAGTCGAGCGAGGTAGCCCAGCGTCAGGTTTTCTGCAGTTGCCGCCGGTGCAGCAGTCAGCGACTCAAAATCGCTGGTGTCGAGTCCCAGTGGAACAAGGTGAATCTTCTCGGCTGGGATCTCCAGTAATTGTCCCATCCGCTCACCGTAGAACCGGCTGTTAACCAGGAAGCCATCCACGGTTGGTACAAGTTGCTTCATCAAGTCAATCGCCTGGGTCCGGTACGGCTCAGTCAGCTCATCCAGGAAGATATCGTCACCCTGCAGCGTGACAACCACCGGCACGTCCAGCCGCTGCTTGATCTCTGGCAGGCAGCCGCCGATCAGCATATTGGAGAGCACAACGATGTCCGGTTGGACCTCCTTCTGTAACCAGCGGCTGAGTCGCCTGACTTCCTTTCGCTGATTGCCTCGCACTCCCTTGAGCATGGAGACGGTCAGCGAACCGAGTTGCGATGCACTTATGGACGAGGCCTTGCTGGTCACCTTGCGAAGCAGCCAGGGGGCATCCAGGAAGCGATCAAGAAACGCTGGCAGGTATCGAAAGAGGAATATCTTCTGCTGCAGGAAGACGTTCACGCCGCCGAAGAAGACCCGGTCTACGCTGGCGTTTTCCTCGTCCGTACGGATCGGCGTGTAAGTCGGGATCAGCTGGATATCGACATCGAGCTGCGAAATCGCGCGGGCCAGCGTGTTGTCATGCAGGCAACTGCCGCAGTACATGCTGGCGGCGCCAGATGTCAGGTAAGCGATATTACTGGGTGATCTAGCCATACGGCAGTCAATCGGTCAGGCAGTAAGTCCGTGGGGGCGACGCAGCCGGACAATCAGCAGCACAGCCAGCAACAGCAGGGCAGGGGCGCCGATCCAGCGAGTTGGACCGCTGGCAAACACAACGGCTCCGTTGGCGGCAATAGCCAGCAGGTATCCGTGCAATAGTATCCAGCTCCAGCTGGGTCGCTGCCGGTGGCTGGCAGGCCCGATCCACATCCAGACCACGTCCAGGCACCACAGCAGAGCGAAAGTATAGCTGAAATAAATCCCGGCTCCGAACTTGATACCAACGGTTTCCAGTGTGTCGCGAGCGGTAAACTGGTAAGCCAGCTGGTGGCTCCAGTCGTGCCGGTAATGAAAGGCGGCTGCCACGTGAGCCAAGAAAATCAGGCAGCCGATCGTCCAGGTAATGCGTTGAGCAGGCAGCGCCTTTTCCTGCCCGCTGGTAACCGCCGGGCTGATAATCCAGCGGACCAGGCAGACCAGGTAGAGCAGCATGGCGAGCTGGACAGTTCCTCGTACGAGAACATCGTCCATGGTAAAGTCCGCTCCCAGCCGGCAAAGTCAGGGGTTGTTGGCCACAACTCAATCATAACGACGTCGACGCCTCTTCACCTGCGGCGGATCAACTCTCAACTTACTATTCTCTCCTGCTCTGTCCGGCATTGGTTGGCGATCCCCCTTTCGCCGGCTGCAGTGACGATTTAGAATCAACGGCTTGCAACTGACTACTTCTTGCTCGACTGGAAGAGACACGATGCCCAAGCAGAAGACTCACAAGGGGACGAAGAAGCGTTTCCGGCTGACCGCATCTGGCAAGGCCAAGCACCGCCAGTCTGGGACCAGTCACCTGGCTTCAGGTATGTCGCAAAAACGTAAGCGTAATCTGCGTGGTACAACGACCCTCAGCAAGAACATGGAGCAGTCGATACAGCGAGCACTTAGCGGCAACAGCAGTTGAGCCGGCTCGAACAGCAATAACTCACCGCACGGGCAGTAACGCTTCCAGCTAACGGAAGGGCCTCGATGTGGCACAGAAGGACAAGAATCGATGAGAACAAAGAAGGGCTCGGCCCGCACCAGGGCGAAGCGGCGTCTTTTCAAAAAGACCAAGGGTTATCGCGGCGGGCGAAGTAACCTGCTGCGAACTGCCAAGGAAACACTCGTCCGTAGCGGGGCTTATGCCTTTCGCGATAGACGACGCAAGAAGCGAGACTTTCGACGCTTGTGGATCACTCGCATCAGTGCCGCTGCTCGGCAACGTGGTTTACGATACAGCGAGTTCATAAACGGGCTGTCCCGGAGTGGAATTGAGCTTAACCGCAAGATACTCTCCGAAATGGCAATCCATGACTCGGCAGCTTTCGACGCGGTGGTAGAACAGGTCCGAGTGGCCCTGGCGGCCTAGTTCGCTGGCCCACAACGCCCTGCTGGATCTCCCCTAGTCGAGCAAGGTTGCTAGACGACGATGGCAATCCAACAATTCCTCGATCAACTGCAGCAGCTGACAGAGTCAGCAACTGCGGCGTTCCAACAGGCGGGCTCGCTCGACGATCTGGAAGCGACCCGGATCGATTTCCTGGGATCCAAGCAGGGGCAACTCAAGTCACTGCAGAAGCAGATGGGATCGGTAGACCGCGAGGACAAGCCGGCCGCGGGCAAGCAGTTTAATGCCACCAAGCAGGCAGTCGAGGCCGCCCTGGAAGAGGCTCAACAGCGACTGAGTGGCAACAGCCAGGAGCGATCAGCAGACCCCAGCTTCGATGCCACCTTGCCTGGCAGCCCATTGGTCGTGGGCCACCTGCATCCACTTACCCAGACAATCGAAGAACTCAAGGATATCATGGGCCGGCTTGGTTTCTCCGTGGCCGATGGTCCCGAGATCGAAGATGCCTGGCACAACTTTGAGGCACTCAATATCCCCGCCGCCCATCCGGCTCGCGACCCACTGGATAACTTCTACCTGGCGACTAGCCAGAAGTCCCAGCCAGCCGATGCTCCGCTGCTTTTACGCAGCCAGACCAGCACCGTCCAGATTCGTGTGATGGAAAGTACACCGCCTCCGATTCGCATCATCTCGCTTGGTCGTGTCTACCGACCTGACACAGCGGACGCCACCCACTACCCGATGTTCCACCAGATGGAAGGTCTGCTGATTGACGAGAAAGTCACCATGGCTGACCTCAAGAGCGTGCTCAGGCTGTTCGCCACCAGCTATCTCGGTGAAGAAGTGCACATTCGCTTTCGGCCCTCCTTCTTCCCCTTTACTGAGCCGAGCGTGGAAGTTGATTTTCACTGGAACGATCAATGGATTGAATTCGGGGGCGCCGGCATGGTCGACCCCAATGTCCTCACCTCTGTCGGCTATGATCCGGAAGTTGTGAGTGGGTTTGCTTTTGGACTGGGTGTTGAAAGACTATGCATGCGTCGTCATGGCGTGATGGATATCCGTGAGTTCTACAAGAACGATGTGAGGTTCCTGCACCAGTTTTAGCGTGGTGAGAGTTCACCAGCTGCTGGTCCGCGAAGAGAATTACAATGCTTGTCTCCTGGAACTGGCTGAAACAGTACGTCGACCTGGGCATGACCCAGGCCGAACTGGAGGATCGCTTCTCCATGTCCGGTCTCAACCACGAGGGGACCCGGCCCGTCGGAGACGACCTGGCGATCGAGTTGGAAGTACCAAGTAACCGGCCTGACTGCCTCGGTCACATAGGTGTCGCACGGGAAGTTTCCGTCCTCTATGACCAGCCACTGAAGTTGCCTGCGGCCGATCCAGCCAGCGGCTCTGACAGCGCCGCTGATTACGTCCAGCTGAGACTCGAAGCCCAGCAACTCTGCCCACACTATACCGCCCGTATCATTCGGGGCGTGAAGGTTCAAGCCAGCCCCGCCTGGCTGGTCGATCTGCTGGCAACCATCTTTCGACCGATCAACCACGATTGGGCACCGGTCAACAATATCGTCGATATCACCAACTATGTGCTGATGGAAGTTGGCCAGCCGTTACATGCCTTTGACCTCGCCAAGGTCCAGGGTGGGCAGGTGATTGTTCGCGAAGCACAGGCCGAAGAGACCTTTGTCGCCATCGACCATAACGAGTACACGCTGGCTGCCGGTATGTGTGTGATCGGTGACACCAACCGGGCTATCGCACTGGGGGGCGTGATGGGCGGTGCGGACTCGGAAGTTTCCTCCCAGACCAGCGATCTGCTGATCGAGGCTGCTCGCTTCGATCCCCTCGCAACTCGTACCACGGCCCGTGCCCTGGGACTGCATAGCCCCTCCAGTTTTCGCTTTGAGCGAGGTGTTGATCCGCTTGGTGTGGACTGGGCAAGCCGCCGCTGCTGCCAGTTGATCCTGGAAATTGCCGGGGGAGAAATGGCCGAGGGCATTGTCGAAGCAGGCGCAGCGGGGCAGTCCTCCGAGCCCGTCGTGCTGCGACTTGCTCAGCTTGAACGGATACTCGGTATCCACATTCCTGCCGATGAAGTTGCCCGCATACTGACCACCCTCGGCTGTCTGATCCAGGAAAGTAACAGCGAGTCTATCGAGCTGACTGCACCCAGTTGGCGTGGCGACCTGTCCCGCGAGATTGACCTGGTCGAGGATCTCGCTCGCGTGCACGGTTACGACAAAATCCCGGAAGATGTTGGCGTCCCGATGGCTTCTTCCCAACGGACCGATCGAGATCGCGTCCAGGACCGCCTGCGGCAGGCACTGGTTTCCGCCGGTTTTGATGAAGCGATCACTGCCAGCATGGTTCCAGCCGACTGGCCGGGTGAATTCATGGCCTGGACAGAGCGTCAGCCGATTCGCAGTAACACCCCGATGCTGAAGGGAGCGGATACTCTCCGCACCAGCCTGGTTCCCAGCCTGCTGGAAGCACGCCGGGTTAACCAGTCGCTGGCAAATCCGCTGATCGAGTTATTTGAAACAGCCAGCATTTACCTGCCCAGCGATGACCAGTTGCCCCGCCAGCAATGGACCCTGGCACTGGCAAGCGGACAAGGGTATTTCGCTGTCAAAGGCCTGCTGGAATCCCTGCTGGCAGCTCTTAAAATCTCGCAAGAAACTGAACTCAAGCCGGTCGACCTGCCGCTGCTTGATATCAGCCGCAGTGCAGAATTGTGGCTGGATGGCGAACGGCTGGGCCTGCTGGGCGATGTCTGCCAGGCCGGCTGCGATACTTTTTCTCTGCGTGGTGAAACCACCATCCTGGAATTGAATATCGAATTGCTGGCCCGTCTGGCCGAACTGGTGCCGCAACACAAGCCAACCAGTGCCTATCCCTCCATCTCGCGAGATCTGAATGTGATCGTGGCGGAGTCGGTGCGCTGGTCCCAGCTGCAGCAACTGGTCGCAGCCACAAGCGGGGATCAACTTGAGCACCTGCTGTACCGGGAAACTTACCGGGATGTCGAGCGCGATGGCGAGAATACCAAGCGGATTCTGTTTACCATCGTGCTGCGATCGGACGAGGGAACGATGACCGGCCAGCAGGCCGACGAACTTCGCGACGCCGCAGTGGCACAGATCGAACAACAGCTGGAAGGTCGCTTGCTGGCCACCTGACCACGATAAACAGACCCACGATCTGATCAACAACAGGCTGTCACAACCCACTATGAGTAAAAGGACACACCATGAGTGCTGAACAACGCGTTACTGAGCTTGGCCTCGAATTGCCTGACCCGCCCAAGCCAGGTGGTGTCTACAAGCCACTTGTGATTATCGGCAATATGGTCTACGTCTCCGGTCATGGCCCACTCTGCTCAGATGGCAGTATGCTGACAGGCCGCGTCGGCTCCGAAGTCGACCAGGATGCCGGTTACCAGGCTGCTCGCCAGACCGGCCTTGCCATCCTGGCAACCTTGCAGGCCAACCTGGGAAGCCTGGACCGTGTCCGCCGCATCGTTAAGACGCTCGGTATGGTCAACTGCACTGAAGACTTCGGTCAACAGCCAGCAGTGATTAATGGTTTCAGCGACCTGATGGCTGAAGTCTTCGGCGAAGAGAATGGAGTGGGTGCTCGCAGCGCCGTCGGCATGGGAGCCCTGCCAGGCAATATCACCACCGAGGTCGAGGTGATCCTGGAAATCGATGCAGGCTAGGAACCCGATGGTTTTCGCCTGCGGCGAAGCCCTGTATTCTCATGACGGCCACTCGGTCCCTGGCGGCTTAGTCGCGGCGGCAGGAGCTATAGAGTGAGCTCGCCGGCAACATCCGCTCGACAACCTTACCCATCTCATCAAGTCCGCGGCGCTGGCCAAACGTGTGCCAGGCGGTGACGCCTGCCAGCTCGGGCATGACTTCAACCAGCTGGTCGACGAGCATCGATGCCATCCGCTGAATGCCCTCGTCTTCTGCCTGCTCAAGGATTGCCGAGGCGGTCTTCATCAGCCGGATGTAGCGAGCCCGTTCCATGACTGGTGCGGATAACTGCGTACCCGGCTCCTCCAGCAACTCGGCCATCGGCACATCCAGTGCCTTCTGCCACTTCCGCAATTCACTGATTCGCAAATCGGCACCTGGCTGTTCCTGCTCACGCAGTGTGCGGACACTCACACCTGTCTGCCGGCCCACGCTGCGCATCGACATTTCCTGCTGCCGGCGAACCCGGGAAAGCCGGTTGAGTGGTTCATCAGACAGCGGTAGCGGCTCATCGCTGGACGACTCAGCGGGAATTTCGGTCCGCTGCTGGTCCTTATTGAGAACCTTTGAGCGGGCTGGCCGGTCCATGGAGGATGGAGCGAGTGACTCTAGCAGGCCAAAGTGATATTCAACAGTTGTCATTTGCCTGTTCTCCGTTGAGCAGCGAATTGATCTGTATCGCTCGGAAGATCAGGCAAAAAGTGAATTCAGGTTAAAAGTCCAGCTGAGGGTAACTCAGCAAACAACCGCGAACTTTGGTACCAGGATTTTATTTTCGTGACCCACCAAACAGTACTTGTTTAACGCGCGCCGAACCGGAAAAGTTCCCCAGAATTCCGCAGTTTTACGCTCCGAGACACGATTACCCGCTTAACTCCGCTGTTGCTACAATGCACAGGCTCGCGATTGAGCCATCCCATGCTGGAAAGGACGATCCATGACCGAACATCCAACCCAGGGCCCCGATTTCAACCGCGGCAACAATGGCCTGCTGCCAGCGATCGCACAGGATGCCAGCTCCGGGCAAGTCCTGATGCTGGCTTACATGAACCAGCAGTCCTACGACGAAACTTTGGCCAGCGGACAGGCGACTTACTGGAGTCGCAGCCGGCAGTCACTCTGGAAGAAGGGTGAAACCAGCGGCCACTGGCAGACGGTTGAAGAGGTATTTATCGATTGCGATGCCGATACAATCCTGCTCAAGGTCCAGCAACAGGGACCAGCCTGCCACGAGGGTTACCAGAGTTGCTTTTACCGGCAGGTCACCGACGAGGGGCTTCGCGTGATTGACCACGGATGACCAGCGGCCTGCCTTGTTGGACATAGCCTGCGGGCCGCGGCGAGCGGGACAGGCCCGCTGCCTGCCAAATCCCATCGGGAATTGCGCGGCCTTGCTGCTCTGCCTGCTGAACAATCACTCGCAGTGTCTGCTCAGTCGGAGCGGCGATCATCAGTTCCTGGCCATCGGGTCCATAGATAACAACCCGGTTCCTGCCGGGCAGATGGCCCAGCATGACAGTCGCCGCCGGAGCGGGCTGGGGCATGACATACGCCAGTCCAGCCTGCCGAATCTGGCGGCGGACGTTTGGCAGGCTACTGTAAAATCCCTCCTCGTCTAACGGATCGGCAGCATTACAGACACCGATCAGCTCGCCCGCTGCGTTGAACAACCCACCCCCGCTGCGTCCATCAGCCGGCATCCCCTCGACCTGGATATTGTCTGGGCCGTGGTAGCGGTTGATTGAGTTGATGCGGGTCTGTTTCACCGTCGGTTCATCGCCCCGGTCGCAACCGGCATTCCAGACTGGCTGGCCCGCTTGCAGACGCGTGGCGGCGGAGGCAACGGGGAGAAATGGCAGGTTCACCCCGGGCTGAATCTTCAGCAAGGCAATATCATCGCGTTCGGAATCATATCGGATCAGCTGGCCCGGTACCTTGCGCCGCTGTTGAGGCAGAAACAACTCCACCACGATCTGACCCGTGCCTTGCGAATCACGAAACAGATGCCCGCAGGTGAGTACCAGGGCGTGGCCGTCACGGGAGTCAATCAGAGTGCCACTTCCCAGGCTGATGCCCTCCCGGTCGCGGACCTCCAGTCGCACTGTTGCCTGCAGGATCTTCTGCTGAAGGGAGCGAGTTGGTCTGGCTGGCAGGGGCGCCGCCGGGGGATTTACTGGCAGGTTCGCCGTCGCCCTGTTAACCGTTGACTGCTGGGCTGGCGCCGACACCCTGGTCGGTGGTCGTGCCCGTCGGATCATCTGTTCGAGGCGAGCATAGGATGTCGGTCCGACGATCCGACCAACCTCCTTGCCATCCTTGACCAGCACAAAAGTCGGCATCTTGACGACGCGATAACGAGCGACCTGGTCGGGTTCACGGTCCACAATCACGCGACGAACCGAGTGGCCGTTGCGGATCAGTCGATCGACGGTGGCTTCCATCGTCCGACAGGCGGGGCACCAGTCGGCAGTGAACTCCAACATCTCAAGGCCATCGGATTGGCCCATCGCGGCCGTCAATAACAGGGCCTGCCAGTGCATGATTGTCCCTCCCTGGAACTGGCATTACGAAACGCACCCGGCATCCATGCCAGGCGGGATACCAATGTCTCCTAGTGCGGTCCCCGGGGCAAGAGCAGTTTCTGCTGGCAGGTCGCTGGGCTACAATATCCCCTTCCAGCTCTGGCAGTGAACCTTGAGTCATGCCCAGCTGGTCCTGTAATTACAGTTCCCACGGCCAGGCTTTTATTCCCAGTCGACCTGGAAAGCAGCTGATGAGTCACGCCCGACGAATCCTCGTCACATCCGCGCTCCCGTACGCCAACGGGCCGATTCACATCGGACATCTTGTGGAGTACTTGCAGACCGATATCTGGGTCCGCTTCCAGAAGCTGGTTGGTAATCGTTGCCTCTACATTTGTGCCGACGACACGCATGGCACAGCCATCATGATGAGTGCTGAGCGGGAAGGGTGCAGGGAAGAGGAGTTCATTGCCCGTGTCCAGCAGGAGCACGAGCGTGACTTTGC
>CAUZOB010000147.1:0-13100 GCA_963581185.1 Planctomycetota bacterium
AAAACTCTGAATCATGTGTTAGTTCAATCACTTTGTGCGTCACTTAAAGATAGAGTCAAGTTAACGACAGAACAGCTATAGGTATCGCCGCAATGGGGGTTCGACAAAGTATTTTCACGTTAAGTTGCGTTTTAGCGTGTGCGACATTGGGGTGTTCCAAAGGTTGGCAACTCGATTACGGCAAACCCTCGGCACAGTTTGTCTCCAAGAGCATCGCGGTAAAAGGTGCACCGTTTATCGGGAAGAAAATAACGGTGAAAGGAAGGGTCGTAAAAGTCGATACCAGCAATCCAGAAGCAGCTTTGATTTATCTCGAGAATAGCATCCAGTGTAATCTTGGCGGTTTCACAGCGATGGCAAACGGCTGTACGGTGGGTGACGTTATTTACGTGGATGGGTTTCTCGCACGTTGCGAGGAGGGACGCATAGTGCTGGAACCCGCCTTGATTCGGGATCCAACCGCCCCCTTCTCGCCGACTCAATAGGAACGCCTCTAGCTAGAACGACTTGTCGGAAATCAAGCGTTGTCAGTATTCCCGGTGCTCCACAAGTATTTGCGTGTAATTCCAGGCCCCCGGCCCAGGCCCGCTAAAAAATCTCCGGGCGGGACATAATAGTACTCGGGGCAGGGTCTTCAGCAGCAGCGGTGGTGAGTGGTTATGATGGAGGTATCGCCCTTCTCTGTAGGATTGCCAACTGCTGCCATGAAACGACTGCTTGTTTATTTGCTGCTTGCCATCTGTCTGGTCGCGGTGTCGGTGCCTGCTATCGCACTGATTCGGGGTGGCAATTCGTTGAGCGAGATCGGCCCCAGGAAGACTTATACGATCACGCGCGGTGAACTGGTTGTCACGGAGACCGTCCAGGGCACTCTGGAGAGCTCCAAGAACACGGAAATTAAATGCAACATTCGAGGCGGGTATGGCGGTCGTGGTGGCGCCAGCACCGTCACCTGGGTAATCCCGTCGGGTACGGTCGTGCAGGCAGGAGAAGATTTGGTCAGGCTGGATACGAAGATTCTCGAAGAGACTGTCAGTCTGGGAAAGACGGATGTTCATATCGCGACGGCCGCACTCGCAGGAGCCGAAGTGGACTTGGCGACGGCGGAGGTCGCCATCGACGGGTACCTGGAAGGCAGGTATCGCTCGCAGATGAAGTCGTTGGAGAGGCAGTTGGTAACCGGCAAGGCGAACCTGCAGTCTGCCGAAAAGATGCTTGCCCATTCCCAGTTGCTCTTCAAACGGGGCTACGTCACGAACCTGGAACTCAAGGGAAACACCTTTACTGTCACCCAGGCGGAACTGGAATTGAGGGTCACGGAGGCCCAAATGGATATTCTGAGGCGAATTGTCAGGGCCATGCAGCTTGAAACACTGAACGGTCAATTGAACGCAACCCAAGAAAGGTTGGAAGGGCGAAAGGCGGGGCTCGCACTCGAGGAGCGTCGCCGTGATCTCGCGATGGAGGAACTCGAGAACTGTGTCATCAGGGCCGAAAGGGGCGGCTTGGTGATTTATCCCTCGACCGCAAAGTGGAAGGATACGCCCGACATCACGGAAGGTGCGAGTGTTCGCAAGGATCAAGTGCTGCTGCTGATGCCCGACATGGAACAATTGCAAGTCAGAGTTGAAATTCACGAATCCATCATTCACCGCATCACGCCGGGGCTGGCTGCTAGAGTCACGCTGTCAGATAGGACGCTTGACACCACGGTATTCTCGGTGGCTTCAGTTGCAAGTCCCGCAGGCTGGCGGACTGGAAACGAGGTGAAATACGGCATGATCATTAAGCTTCCCTCGGTGCAGGGGCCAAAGCCCGGTATGAGCGCCGAGGTAGAAGTGATCGTGGCAAAACACAAGGATGTGCTGTCGGTGCCTGTAGAAGCAGTGGTAGAGACTGACCAGGGTTACTGCTGCTGGGTTGGGACCGTCGAAAAAACAGAACGGCGTTCTTTACAGCTAAGCGACAGCAACGACGAGTTCATCGTTGTCGAGTCGGGTTTGCAGGAAGGAGACCAGGTGGTGCTCGATCCGACTGCCTTCATTGAGGAAGCACGGACGTTGGTGGGTACGCCGCTGGTTCACACAATCATGCGTGGTGATATGAATGTCACGTTAACCGAGCAGGGGACGCTGGAGAGCTCCGACAATACAGAAATTAAATGCGACGTCCGAGGTAATAGCACCATTAACTGGGTGATCGAGAACGGGACGCAGGTCAAGCGAGGAGATGAATTGGTCAGACTTGAAAACAAGCAAGTCGAAGACTTCGTCCACGAACGCACGAAGTATGCTCATTTGTCGAGGGACGCAGCCATAGGATTCAGGGCCCAGGCCACGAGAGAGGGGCTCGCCATCTCAGAGTACGAGGAAGGCAGGTTTCCCATCCAGTTGCTGATTCTGGAAAAGAACCTGGTCATTGCCGAGTCGAACTTGTTTACCGCGAAGGACATGCTCGATCATTCGGTACGGATGCTTGAGCGTGGCTACCGAAGTCAACTGGATGTCGAACAGAAAACGTCCGTGATCAGGAATGCGGAGTTGAACGTAGAGGTCCTATTGACCGAAATCGAGATACTGAAGAAATTCACCAAGATGCAGGAACTGGTAACGCTGAGGGGCAATTGGGAGTCAGCAAAAGCAGCTGCAGCCGGGCACGAGGAAGTCCTCGTCATGGATGAGGCTCGGATAGCTCTTGCAAGGAAGGAGATCGATCGCTGTGTCATCAGGGCCGAGAGAAGCGGCCTGGTAATTTACCCAGGGGTCGAAAACTGGAAGAGGGCGCCCGATATCGCAGAGGGTGCAACGGTGCACAATGATCAAGTGCTGCTGCTGATGCCTGACACGTCGAAGATGCAAGTCAAGGTCGGCATTCACGATTCGATGATTGACCATGTCAGGCTGGGGATGTCTGCCAGAGTTACATTGCCAGACAGGACGCTGAACGGCGAAGTTTCCTCTGTAGCTTCGGTTGCACCGCCGGCAGTATGGTGGACGGGCAACATCGTGAAGTACGACGTGATCATTCAGCTTCCCTCGGTGGAAGGACTCAAGCCCGGCATGAACGCCGAGGTTGAAGTGACCATGGATCAGCACAAGAACGTCCTACTGATCCCGGTGGCAGCAGTGATGAAAACTGAGCAGGGCTACTGCTGCTGGGTTGGGACCGTCGAGAAAGCACAACGGCGTTCTTTGCAGCTAAGCCACAGCAACGATGAGTTCATCGTTGTCGAGTCGGGTTTGCAGGAAGGAGACCAGGTGCTGCTCAATCCAACTGCCTTCATTGAGGATGCGCAAAATCAACTGCGTCAGTCTCCGCTAGATTGAGCCATTAAGCTTCATAAGGAACCGGACGAGGACGAAAAGGAACTACTCAAAAAAATCCATGACGCTAGGAACCGGGCTATTCGTAAGCAATGAGTCGAAGGCCGGGGCAAGGCCAAGGCACTCGCTTACGAACCACATTAACCCCTGCAACCCCCCACCACCTCTAGCACGGCGTCCTTCACGCTCTCGGGTAGCTCGGCCCAGGTCTCAACGCCAGAAGACGGTAACCACGATATCGACCGAGCCGCCCAGTCGGTTGAGAACGCGGACCCGTTTCCCAGGGACCAGGCAGAGCTTGCCGGCCATGTCCGCCGTGCTGGTACCGTCGGTACCAACCACCTTGATGGTCCGGCCCTGGCCGCCGACCAGGAACTGTGCGGACTGGTTGATGTCCTCCCCGTCGGAGGCCGAGACGGTGACGGTGGCCACCTTCGTCTTCGGGCCGGCACCGACCGGCAGTGGCAGGCTCGCCCCGTCTTCGAGTGTGCCGCTGTGGCACCAGGTCTTGGTTCCATAAAGGACCAGGCCTTCCCCCTGTCCGTTGTTGGGACGATCGTAAACCTCGATCAGGCGATTGTCGTATTTGGCGGGGTTGGAATTGGTCCCGAATGTCTTGATCAAGTTTCCGGTTTTGACCAGCCCGCCGTTCCAAAAGGCATTGATCAGGACGATGTTGGAGGATGAGTCGTCGATGTCCAGGGCGGTCGGCACGTAGCCGGCCGGGGCATTTCCTCTAACGGGCGTGTAGAAGATGTTTTGCAGCGTGGCGCTGGTGCACTTGCGGAGGTAAATCCCGCCGACCCCGCCGCCACACCCGTAAATGTTCTCCAGCACCAGGTTCATCAGGTTGTAGTTGTGGTCAATGTGGATCATCGCGCCACCATGGGCGGTGCCGTTTTCCATCCGCACGTTCTTGATCGAGAGGTTCATGCTGACCCCCTTGGTCTCGGTGTCGTCCCAGTAGAGGCCGTACTTGCCTCCGACCCAGGCATTGGTCCCGTCAAAGACGACGTTGTGCAGGGCGACTCCGGAGGCGATCTTCACTGACGCGCCGTTGGGATCCATCGGAAGCAGGTAGGTGTTCCGAAAGGTGGAATGATCGATCGAGATCCACTCGATGTCCGGGTTCTTGTCGATGAGGATCGGAAGATCGGCAAGAATGGTAATGTTTTCGACAAAGACCAACTGTCGTCCTTGGACCTGGAGTCCAATGCTGTGATTGCCCCCCCAGTTGTGGATGGCGACATTCCGCACTTCGATGATGTCTGCGTCGACGATCCGGATGCCAGTCTTCTGGACTCGCTCCCGGTCCTTGTAGTCCCCCGCGGCAAGCAGGCCAATATCCCGGATCGCACATTGGGCAATCACGCTCTTGTCCGGATGAGAGAACTCAATCAACACCATCGGGCTGGACGGATTGAAGGTAATCTGTGTGGCATACATGCCGTCTCCGATGAGCTTTACCCGATGCCGATTGACGTGGATGGTCGTCTGGCAGTTGAACGTACCTGAGAGCCGGACGTTGACACCGGGCAGAGACGGAGAGGAATTGATCGCCTTGTTGATGGCTGGACTACTGTCCGACGACGCGGGTGAGGCGCCCCACCACTGGGGGTACACCTCGACGACGGCGCCGGCACCGAACTGTGCCTGCCCCGGACCCGAGAAGACCTGGTGCAAACCGGCTGAAAATGGTCCGTCGAACCTGGCGATGGCTCCGTCGCTGACCTTCAGCACCGCCCCGTTGGGGATCACCACGCTGACGGTCGGTGGAAAGGTGATGTTGGAGAGGTCGAACGTACCGCCCGAAAAATACAGTGTCCTGGTGTCGCTCCCCTGGCAGGCGGCGATGGCCGCGTTGACCGCTTTTGTGTCGTCTTTTCCGTCGTTGGGGACCGCCCCAAAATCGGCGACCTGCATACCAATGGTCGCCCCCTGCGAAGGCTTTTCTGCCGACTTGTGGGCTGCTCCCAAGCCGACCCAGATGCCCCATGCCACGAGCATGGAAACGAAAAAATAAACCGGGTGAACCACTCTGCACATCATCAGGATGACCTCTCGTGTCAGGTTTATGTTCTGTGAGTTTCTCGACCACAACAAGATAACCGATTGACACGGACAAAACAGCAATCTGCCTTCCTTGCGTGGCAGGCAGGGAAGAGGGCACAGGTTCGAGTCCTTGCGGGGCATTTCATATCGATCCGCCAACGCGCGTCGGCCACAGCTGACGGCTGCCAGCGGATGTGGTCGGCAGCGGGAAGCCAGCTCGAGCGATCGAACATGCGTGAGAATTCCGACTGCGGATCACAGTCGGCCACAGCCACTGCTATTTACTTGCCAATTGGCAACAGTTCGATGCCATCACGTGCTTCGTTGACCTTGAAGCGGACCATGTAACAGCGCTGCGGTACACCGTGCCGGTGCACATAGGGCATCAGGATCGACTCATCCTTAAGCAACGTCAGCCTGCCGTAGCCGTAAACGCCGGGGTCGACATTCATCGGTTTTGACCAGTGGACACCACCGTCGGTGCTAATAAAGACAGCCTGTCCGCCACTGCCACCGGCAGTCAGGACAAGCGTGTCGTCGGCCAGCACAACAAATTGTGGGGCATAAATATACTCCGGCCCGACACGGCTGATTTGTCGCCACGTGACCCCCTCGTCGTCCGAGATGAGCGTACCGCCGTCCGGACGCAGCACCAGAACCAGTCGTCCGCTGGAGAGTCGGCCCAGATCCCCCTCGTCAGTATCGATGAGCTTCTCATCCCCTGGTTTCTCCAGTTTCAAAAAAGCATCCACGTCGCCGGAGGTGACCAGGTCCGCCGTAGCAGCGCCGTCACCAGCAGGCTTAAGCCGACGGATAATCGAGATGACTCGCCACGACTTTCCATCATTATCCGAGCGATGAATCGTGCCGTTCAGAACCCCGCTTCCCTTGTTCATGTCGTAGGACATCCAGAGCAGTCCGCCGTCGGGAAGCTGCAGGATTCGTGATCGGCCACGGGTGTAGTAGCTGCCCGAACTTTTTAGCGGCGATGGCTTGCTCCAGGTCTGACCATGATCAGTCGACCGGAGAATCAGCTGTCGGGTATTGAGCTTCTGGTGCCCTCTGGGTGCTTCCGGAAATCCATACCAGGAGGCCTGCATGTTGGCGACCACAATCACCGTCCCCTTGCTGGTCACAAATGCGGCGCTGGGGCGGGTATCGCGAGGGCCGTCGTAGACAGTAACCGGCTTGGACCATGTCCTACCATTATCGCTGGATCGGCAGGCCATGATCCGGCCACCGGTTGGCGCCTCGTGTTTCATGTCAAAACCAGCCTTCGTGTAGGGCTCAACCAGATCCTGCTTGAGCACGATCGGCATGGCAAACGAGACGTGCCAGTAGCCGGCCGAGTGAACGAACAGCAACTCTCCGTTTGCAAGCCGCTTCACGCCTCCTACCCAGCCAATAAAATCACCGAGTCCGGGGAATGGATCAGGGCGGTTGTGATCGAAACCGGTGACGCAGATTCTTGCCTGCTCAATCGACAGGCCGGTAATCTCTCCCGGCTCAGCCGCCTTGAGCAACGTTGAAATCGGGGCCAGGGTAATGATCAAGGCAGCAAGGACCGCGCAGGGATAGCAGGGGAACTTCTGCATGGAGGGGACCTCAGGGAATATTTAGCTAACACCAGCAGTGTACCGTACCGGTTGGCAGCGGGAAAACAGCTCGAGCGATCGACCCTGCCAACTCCGACTCGGCTACAGCTGACAGCATGCTTTACTCAAGTGCTACCGACTGCGGATCGCAGTCGGGTACAGCCGACCATTAATCACTCGTCTGGGACTCATCGGTCCTGACAATTGGCAGCAGTGTGAGGGCCAGCCCCAGAGTGGAAAACGTCATCAGCCACTCGAACAGTGCCGCGGCATTGAATTGCAGCCGCGTGACAAGTGTCAGCATCAGGGCAAAGCAGATAATTCCGACCGCCAGCAGGAGCCAGCGAAGACGATTGAGCGGCCAGCCGCAACAGGACAACTCCCGATCCAGCCCCATACGGGAGAGTATCAGCAGCAGCCCCCAGGCAAGGCTGCCATAGAAAATCGAGTTCGCATAAAGGACATGCATCTTGAAACTGACATCAAAAGGATGACGCGTCAGCATGAACAGGCAGCCACCCACCAGTATCGCCATAAGGCACTGGCCAAGATTACAGAACATCGGCAGCACCAGCGACCTGCCTTGTCGTAAGACGTGATGGGTTCTGAGAAACAACTCAATCCCGCAAAGACAGAACAACAGCCCACCAAGCCCGATCCCGATGTTGAAGAAGATCTTCTCGGGCACGAAAATGCCGCCCGAGGAGATAAAGGGAGGTAACCCATCCGGGAAAATAGCCAGCTCAGCAACTTCCTCTGGAACCTGCTCAGAAAAGTCCATCGCCTCATTGCGCGGTCCGCCGGAGACCTGCATGATCAACTGGCTCAACAGTGCCCCATCAAGAATCAGCCCGGTGGCAAAAAAGAGCAGCAGTTTGAAACGCTTATCGCTGACCAAGCGGGCAGGCAGGTTCATACGGACTCCTCCATCCCAAGCTGCCGCATTTTGCGGTAGAGATTCGAACGGTGCATACCCATCTGGCGAGCCGCCTCTGAGACGTTGTTACCCGATCGCTCAATCTGTTTCTGAATGTACTGAATCTGAAATTGCTGCGTCGCCTCGTTAAGTGCCAGGTCCATCGACACTGCAGTCGTATCGGCATCGGGCGAGAGAACAAAATCGAGATCTTCGGCCTCTACCTTGTCCCCCTGAAATAGATAGACCAGCCGTTCCATCAAGTTCCGCAGCTCGCGAATGTTGCCGGGCCAGTTGTGTCGCTGCAGTCGCTGGCAGGCCGATTTCATCAGCCGTGGCAATGTGCGGCCAGCCTGGGCCGAGAACTGCTCGAGAAAGAACTTGGCCAGCAGCAACACATCGTCGCCGCGCTGACGCAGCGGCGGGAGCTCGATGGTCACCACGTTCAGGCGGTAGAAGAGATCCTCGCGAAACAGCTTGTCACGGACCATGCCGGCCAGGTCCTGGTTGGTGGCGGCTATCACCCGGGCATCCGTTCGGATCGGCGTCGAGCCGCCGACCCGGACGACGATTTTTTCTTCCAGCACACGCAGCAGCTTGGACTGGCCTCCGGGACTCATGTCGCCAATTTCATCCAGCAGCAGCGTACCCCCACTGGCCAACTCAAACTTGCCCTCGCGGTCCTCATGGGCGTCGGTGAAGGCTCCCTTTACATGACCAAACAACTCGCTCTCAAGCAGTGTCTCTGTGAGTGCCGCGCAGTTGACTGCCACCAGTGGTTCCTTGCGGCGCCGGCTATGGAAGTGAATCATGCGACTGACAACTTCTTTACCGGTACCGTTTTCACCGGTAATCAAGACCGCCAGGTCGGTGTCGGCGACCCGCTCGACGGTGGAACGCATGGCCTCGATCACCGAGCTGGCTCCAATCAACTGAACCTGATCCGCCGCTTCGCGCGTCATCACGTCACGGGTGCGAGTGAGCTGCTCCAGTTGACGCGTATCTTCGAGTGCAACTGCCGCGTGAGCTGCCAGTTCCACCAGCGCATCCATATCCTCGCTGGTGAAGTCCCCCGTGCGTTTGTTGATCATCTCAAAAGCCCCCAGCCGCCGGCCGCGATGGCCTATCAGCGGGCAGCAGAGCAGTGACCGAGTCTGGAAACCGATCTCCTCGTCAACGCTGTGATCAATCAGCTCGGGCTGATGATTGGCGTCCACGCGCAGGACCTCACCTGTCTGCACAACGTGGCCGACCACGCCGGCATCGTCGGGTATACGAAGCTCGCCTCCTTCTACGCCGAGGGCGGGACGTGCTACCAGCTGATGATTGGAACGGTCCCAGAGGAACACGCTGGCTCGTTCCGCATCCAGCAGCCGGGTGGCAGCCTCGGCCATTTGCGCAAACAGCTCGTCCGCCTGTCGCTGGCCATGCCACTGGGCGGCGATCTGCAGGATCGCTTCGAGGCGCTCGATCCGGCGAGTTGCACGCAGCTGGTTTTCCAGCAGGGCGAGTGAGGATTTCAGCTGGTCAGCGAGCTCGGTCAGCCCGTCCAGGTCCTGTCGGCTGGCAGATTCGTGATAGCAACTGGCTAACAACCGCCCAGGGTACTGGTCGGTTGGAGCGGGTGCTGCGGCCCAGTTGCCCTCGCTCTGCGACTGGTCCGCTTCCAACACGTTCCCCAACAGCGACCAGGGCAATGTGCCCAGCTTTCCCTGCTGGTCAATCGTCTCCCAGTCACCCTCATGGGCCAGCAACACGGCAGCACCAGCAACCGACGTTTGGTCAGTCAGGCTGGCAAGCAGATGGGTAATCAGCCGGCCGGCGGACTCTCCGCGCCCCGCCATTGCCAGCAGCTCTACCGCCACGCCTTGCCGCTTCTTCTTGCCCACAGACTGTGTTTCCTGTCCAAAAAGCCTGTTGTCCAATCGAGTCGGAATATCCTATCGATGTCGTCATTTTGATTCTATCATGAATCTTGTCGATGACAATGCAGTCTAGATTGGTGAGCAGCTGGATGTGACACGTTTTCGATCTGGGGGCTTTTGTGTAAGCTGAGCGAAGAAGACCGTAACACTGGCAGGCGGGGGGCGTCGAATGGGGATGTTCGAGGGAAAAAAGGGATTGATCCTGGGCGTGGCGAATGAGCGTTCGATTGCCTGGGCGATTGCCAAGCAGGTGATGGATGAGGGCGGCCGCTGCGGCTTTAGTCACCTGCCAGACCGGCCGGACGACGACAAGAATCGCAACCGCCGGCGGGTTGAGCGTTGCCTGAAGGGATATGAAGAGAGTGCCCCGATCCTGGTCCCGCTGGACGTGCGTAGTGATGAGCAGATTCAGCAGGTGGTGGATGCGGTGGTGGCCGAGTTGGGCCAGCTGGACTTTGTGCTGCACTCAATCGCCTTTGCCGACCGCGACGACCTCAATCGCGACACGGTGGAGACCAGCCGCGACGGATTCAAGATGGCAATGGAGATCAGTGCCTACAGCCTGATTGCTGTCAGCAACGCTGTTCGCCCGCATATGGCCCCGCAGGGTTCGATCCTGACGATGACCTACTTCGGCGGCGAAAAGTGCGTACCGGGCTACAACGTGATGGGGATTTGCAAGGCAGCCCTGGAGGCCAGCGTGCGTTACCTGGCTTATGACCTGGGCCCCGAGGGTACCCGCGTCAATGCGATCAGCGCCGGCCCACTCAAGACACTGGCGGGCTCTGCCGCCGGCGTCGGCGAAATGCTGAAAATGTACAAGGACATCGCCCCGATGGCTCGCAATGTTACTCACGAGGAAGTTGGACGCAGCGGTGCTTTCCTGCTGTCGAGCTGTTCGGACGGCATCACTGGCGAGGTACTGCATGTCGACGCCGGCTACAACATGATGGGCTCACCCGGTCGCCTGCTGGACAAGATGTCCGACAGCGAAAAATGATCATTGCGAGAGCAGGCAGCGATGGCCGACCCGACATTAATTGGAATCAGCGTGGTGGAGCATGACGGCCAGTTCCTGGTCGGAGAGCGTGACAAGCAGAGCGAGCTGCCTGGACTTGCTGAATTCCCCGGCGGCAAGGTCGAGGCGGGCGAGGACCCCTGCCAGACTGCTGTCCGTGAGTGCCTCGAAGAGACAGGCCTGGAAGTCGACGTGATCGGCCAGTTCCCAACCTGCCTGCAGCTCTACGAGCACGGTCTGCTGGAACTCTATTTCTTCCAGTGCCGGCCCCGCCAGCCGGACCAGCAACCAGCCGCTCCCTTCCGCTGGGTCAGCCGCCAGCAGCTCGCTGAACTGACGTTTCCAGCCGCCAACCAGGAGCTCCTCGGCTGGCTCCTCTCCTGCTGAGTTCCGGCACAAACTGGGCTAGGTGATTTTCACCCCGTCGTGCTAGATTGACGCCTCAATCAAGCGAATTGGCTGACTGCACGCAGCAAGGCAAGCAGATCACAGGAGGTGATCTCGAGCAGCCAGCCAAAGGTCAAGGGAGTGACCCACGGCATGGATGCCCGTATACGAATCGCACTCATGCTGACTGCCTGCAGCTGTCTGGCAGCCAGCCACCGCAGCCGGAATTTTCTTATCAGCTGCAATGACAGCAGGCTGGCCCAGCAGATTGCCGAACGGGCTGAGCTCTACCGGCACCAGCTGGCGCAGGAGTGGCTCGGTCACGACCTGCCAGCCTGGCTGGATGCCTGTCCGATCCGCGTGCAGGCCGATTCGCGACTGGCGGCCGGCGGCCGGACAACTTTCTCCTTTGAACGCGGCCAACCGCGGTACTGGCAAATGACGGTCCAGGGGTCTGCTGAGCGGATTCTGGACAGTGTCCTGCCGCACGAGATCACGCACATGGTCATGGCAACTCACTTCGGACGCCCCCTGCCCCGCTGGGCCGACGAGGGCGCTTCGACAACAGTTGAACACATCAGTGAACGGCGCAAGCAGAACCGCCTGTTGATTCACTACCTGACATCCGGCAAGGGGATTCCTTTCAACCGCATGTTCCGCATGCAGGAATATCCCCAGGACGTCTTACCGCTGTATGCCCAGGGCCATTCACTGGCCCGCTATCTGCTGGCACTTGGTGGTCAGCAGCGATTTGTCGGCTACCTGGAAACCGGCCTGGCAGACGACAACTGGGATGCCGCGACCTGGCGTCATTACGGTATCCGCGATCTTGCTGCGCTGCAGACCAACTGGGTCAACTGGGTCCAGCAGGGCTGCCCACGGCCACGGCCAGCCAGCTCGGCTGTCCGTCAGACCACCGCCCGCATTCCGGCTCCCGCCAGCGCCAGTGGCTGGCAGCGACGGTAAACGCCTCGCTGCCGACCAGCCCGCTAGGTGAACAGCAGGCGAGTCAGGTGGTAGAAGACCGGTGCGGCGAAGCAGATCGAGTCGATGCGATCGAGTACTCCGGCATGGCCGACCACCAGCGTGCCATAATCCTTCACCCCGCGATCACGCTTGATCGCTGACATCGTCATCGCACCGGCAAAACCCATGATGGCAACCACCATCGACATCAGGGCAGCTTCCCAATACTGGAAGGGGGTCACCCACCAGAGCGAGCCACCCAGCACGGCTGTTGAACAGACGCCACCGATCAGGCCTTCCCAGCTGCGATTGGCATGAATCTTGGGTGCGATAATCCGGCGGCCTACCAGCTTACCCCAGCCAAACTGCAAGACTTCACTGGCCTGCGTAATCAGCACGAAGAATGCCAGCAGCCCGACATAACTTCCGTCCCAGGGTACGAACGTGTCTTCCTGCCAGTCCCCCAGCTGCAGCGACAAAATGGCCGGAGTGTAGCTGAGCGCATAAACACAGATCAGCAGGCCGACCTGAATCTTGGCTGAGCGCTCCAGGAAACGCTTCTCGTCACCAGACATGGCGATACGGGCAGGGATGAAGAGTGACGCGTAAACCGGGATCATGATGCTATAGAGCTGATACTCGTTCATCGCCACCAGCACATACTGGGCTGGCGTGAAGACAAAGAAGACCCAGAACAGGGTTCGGTGATCGCCCCGCCGCGTCGGGGTCATCGTGATGAATTCCCGCAGGGCCCAGAAAGAGACCATGAAGAACAGCACCACGGCTCCATGCCGCCCCACGATAATGCTGGCGATCAGGATCGCGAACATCATCCACCAGGCACGGACTCGATGGTGAAACGTACGCGCCACCGCCACGTTGACCGTGCCGTCCGCCTGCCCGCGAATCAGCCGGACT
>CAUZOB010000148.1:0-13100 GCA_963581185.1 Planctomycetota bacterium
AGCCAGGTGGTATGTCCCGGCCCGCGGCAGGGAAATGTCGTATTCCAGCTCGTTACGGCCGCCCGGGCCGGCGATTGCACCGATGCCCGCTCCATAGCCATTGTTCAGTCGTGTAACATTACCGCGAGAAAAGGTCTCGGCCTCGAACGCGACCGCGTCTTCAAGACCGCTGGCATCGGCGACGATATCCTCGGACGCCGGGTCCTTGCCAACCGCGGCGACGGTTCCAGCAAGTCGAATCAGTCGCAGCTTGTCGAGCAGCGGGAAACCGCTGGCACTATCCAGCCGCAGGGTGTGTTTTCCCAGTTCGAGTCGGACGAGGGCGACATTGGACCAGAACTGTGCCGTTGGCAGGTCACTTCCGGTCACGCCATTCGCCACCGTGCCGGAGCCGGCGGTGCCGTCGATGGTCAACAGACAGGGCACGGCAGTCGCAGCGGCGTAACGCAATTCCAGCTGGTAAAGGCCGGCGGTTTCAATCGTCAGATCGTATTCAACAAATGTCGCCTCGTCCGGCTTACCTATCAATACGCCGATACCTGCTCCAACCCCCTCGCTGGTGGCTGTCACCGTGCCGCGGCTAAATTGTTCCGCCTCGATCGTCTCGACATCCAGCGCGGCGAGGTTGTCCGCTTCGTTACTGAAGGTACGACTGGCAGTCATCAGCCGGCTGATCTGTTGGAGTTGGTGGGCGGCGAACAGGTATCTGCCGCTGCTCAGCCGTGCCTTATCAATCACGCTGCCGGCGGTCTGCTGTCGCTGCTCGTTGAGCGATGATTCCAGGCTGACAATCTGGCCATTGATCGCTTCAAACTTGCGAGACGTTTCCTGGTCGGCGACCGGCCGCTCGTGCCACTGCGCCACCACGTTGAAATTGTCCATCGTGGTGGTGCTCTTGAAAATTCCAGCCAGAGCGTAATAGTCAGCGGTCGAGATTGGATCGAACTTGTGATCGTGACAGCGAGCACAACCCAGCGTGATGCCCATGAATGCCTGGGCCAGGGTCGATATCTGCTCGTCGATGATGTCCATTTGCATTTTCACTGGATCGTCTTCAGCCAGCATCTTGGCGCCGATCGAGAGGAAACCTGTGGCCGTCAAGCGGTCCGCCAGGCTGCTGATCGGTGTCTCCTCGGGCATCAGGTCACCGGCGATCTGCTCGCTCAGGAACTGGTCGTAACCCTTATCCTGGTTCAGTGAGCGGACAATGTAGTCCCGGTAACGGTAGGCGTTGGCGTGGGCAAGGTTTTCATCGAGCCCATTGGAGTCGGCATAGCGGACGACATCCAGCCAGTGCCGTCCCCAGCGTTCGCCGTAAGCGGGGGACGCGAGCAGGCGATCGACCAGTTGCGGGTAGGCATCGGGCGAACGGTCGGAGACAAAGCTGGCGATTTCCTCGACGGTCGGTGGTAGCCCGGTCAGGTCAAACGTGACACGGCGGATCAAGATGGATCGACTGGCAGGTGCTGCTGGAGCAAGCCTGGCCCTATCCAGGCGGGCCAGGATGAAGTGGTCGATCGGTGAGCGAATCCAGTCTGTGTTGGCCACGGCGGGCAACTCGGGACGACGAACTGGCTTGAGCGACCAGAAGCTGCGATCCTCATCGGTGATCGTGAATTCGATGTCGCTAGCTGCCTCCGGCGCTTTGGATGTGTCGACGGAATCTGGCCAAGGCAGGCCGATCTTGACCCACTCGGTCAGGTCATTAATCTCACGCTGTGGCAACTTGAACTTGGGAGGCATGTCCATCTGGATGGCATGGTTGACTGCCAGGATCATCAGGCTCTTGTCCACCTGCCCGGGGATCGCAGCTGGGCCATGAACCCCGCCTTGCAGAATGGCCTGGCGGGAATCAATCCGGAAGTCGCTCTCTATATCGTCGCCGCTGTGGCACTCGTAACATCGTTCCACCAGCAATGGACGGATCTTCTTTTCGAAGAACTCCAGTTGTTCGGCGCTCGGTTCATCTGCAGCCGCGCTGACTGCCAGGATGGTGGTCAACAGGGCGATCAGCAGGAGTCTGCAAAGTCGAGGCACGAGATTACCGAGAGGTTAAAGGGGAGGGATTCTGGCTGCTACTATTATGCTTTATCTTGCATCGTTGGATCAATTGCATGTGGCAACGAAGTTAGGCGGGCTGCCAGGGTGTGGGCTGGCCAAACCAGGTTTCCGTATCATGGTACTCAAGATATTCCAACACCAGGCCATGTTTGTGAATAAAGGCCACCGTGGCAAAGTCACCAGGCTGAAAAGGACCATAGATCAGCTCTTCGCCAGCCAATGTCGCTGCGAGATCGTCCACGCGGTAGGCGATGTGCGGCATGTTCCAGAGCTTCCACTCGGCCGTCCCGACTTCTAACTCGGGCGTGGTCTTGAATCGAAGGTACTCGATGCGCTGCGGATGTGTACGAGGGTTGGTGACCCAGCACTCGCTCTGGGCAACCCAGAACTCAGTCTCCTGGACCGACTCGACCGGTATGCCAATATGATCAAACTGCATGCAGTATTCCTTTGATCAGGATCGGCTGTCTAGCGGATGTAGCCACGCACCCAGCCGCGGGATGCCTTCGGGGGAATACGGTCAGCGACATCCGTGCCGTCGGCCAACTGGAAGCCGACTGCCAATGGAAAGCGACCCTCGGGCGCACCGCGAGTATAGGGACCATGGCCCCAAAACTGGCCTTCTGCAACCATGTCGAATCGCACAACCTTTCCGTCGCGAACCTCAATCTCACCCAGCAACTGTGCCTGGTAGCCTCGCTTGCCGTCCGCCGTCTGTAGATGGACTGAGCCGCGTATCCTTGTGCCCTCTAGATTAAGTTCCAATTGGCGGATCTCGTTTTCTCGCCACATCGGTGGCTCGCCACGGGTGTTGTCGATCAGGTGGAAGCGGGCAATCCGCTGCTGCAATACCATCGGCAATTGGCCCTTGGCGATGGCGGTTTGTTCTGCCGATGAGATCCAGAGGTTGTCACGCGACAAAGACGACTGGTAGATCTTCTGCCAGCGGTCGCTGGTGGGCGGATATCCACCCAGCACTCTTGCCTGGACACGCACGACCAGGCCGCCCTGTGGTGGCTTGGGGTTGTAGCGGGCGTCGGGAGTACCGGGAGATATTGGAGTTGCACTGGGTGGCTTGAAGCTCTTCAGCCGCTCCTGTATCAGCCGGTTGACCTTCTCCGGGTCGCGATTGTTGTTGTAGAGCAGGAGCGTGCCGTCGGCTGTGGCGATGTAGAAACCCTGCGTGGTGGATTGAAAATTGTTACGCGGTCCCTGTCCCGCAATCTTCCTGTAAAAGTCTCCCTCCGCATCCTGCTGACGCCGCTGATAGGCCTGATCGATCGCTACTGGAACGAATCGGGTACGGAGCAGTTTGACAATGTTGGGATGAGCAAACGTCGACGCACGGTCGAGTATTCCGTTGTTTCATGTGCAGCCGAGTGGGTGTCCGTCCATGGCCCAGATGAAAATTGGTTTGCCTTCGGCGATCGCAATTTTCTGAGCTTGCAGCAGGGAAATTCGCCACGGGATCGTACGCCACAGTTCATCAGCGGCCGGCTGCAGCTGCCGGTGAAGCTGCTGGAATCGCTGTTCTGTCAGCTGGTCGGCTCCATCGCTGCTGGACTGGAAAGTTGCCAGCAGGAGTGTGGTCAACAGAGAGAGTCTGAGTAAACGACTGAGCTGCATGGAACTGCTCCGGGAGAGGAATGGCCGTCATCCACGTTGCATTGTATCGCCAAATGCATGCGCCTGGCAAAGTATCGCTGCGGATGCAACCGGCCTCAGCTTCCAGGGGCACTCAGCGGCATCAGATCGAGTCGGGCTGGTCGGCTTCAACTTTTTCCCAGTCGACCCCGGAATATACACGGCCCTCGGGATGCATTGCCTTCCACTCACGCCAGCTCATTCGCTTGTATGGATGGTTCGCGAGCGGGATGGTATCGAGTGACAGCTGGTAGGCTTGGTCTTTAAAGCGGAGCGCGAGTTCGCCGTTCAGCATGCCGTTCTGGGAAATCTCAAGTGGCGTGTCGTTGTCAGCGGATGTGAGCACGCGGACCACATCGGTTTGGTCGCAATAGGCAACGGTGATCGGCGTGCTGTCAAAACACTCATTTGAAATGTGAGCCCCCTGGCCCGCCATGAAGTCAAGCGGATAGGCCAGCTGCTGGTCGCCAATTTGAACCGCGACAACCTGCTTGTCATCGTCCAGCTGGATTGCCACGATCGGAACCATCCCGGAAGGTCCCACCTGTCCCATCATGGCTGGTGTATCGAGCATGCCGTTTGGGCTGGCGGCAGCATCTACCGAATGGGGCGGTAGTGGATAATCGCCAAAACTGATCCGGGCAGAGACCAGTCGATATTGCTCAAGAGCGAAGGTTAAGAGCAGGGCCGATGGCACAATGATTGCCAGGCCGAGCAGAATTCGGCGCAGTTGCTTCTTGCTCATCATTTTCCAGCACTCAGTTGGCTGTTGTCATTCTTAGTTGCAGGAAGTTTGATTAGACTGCACTACTCAACCCTGGCACAGACCAGTTGTTTCGATATCGGCGCTCGCGGCGACCAAGTGGAGTTTTAATGGCGACGACGAATAGAGAGATCCTTTTGGCGGCGCGACCGAATGGATTCCCACAGCCGGCAGATTTTGAACTGGCGGAAACTTCAGTGGATGATCCCTCTGCCGGCCAGTTCCTCGTGCAGGGGCTGTACTTGTCCGTCGACCCGTACATGCGTGGTCGCATGAATGATGTTAAGTCCTACGCGGATCCCGTTGGGATTGGCGATCGGATGGTGGGTGAAGTTGTCGGTCGCGTGATCCAGTCGCAGAATGATCGCTTCCCGGAAGGCACCCTGGTGGCGGGCATGTTTGGCTGGCAAGAATACGCCCTGAGCGATGGCCAGGCTGTGCGGCGACTGCCAGACGACATTGACCCTCCCTCCCTGGCCCTGCATGTGCTCGGAATGCCGGGCATGACCGCCTATTTTGGCCTGCTCGATGTGTGCCAGTTGAAGGAAGGGGAGAATGTCTTTGTCTCGGCCGCCGCCGGAGCTGTCGGCTCGGTGGTTGGCCAGATTGCCAAACTCAAGGGCTGTCACGTCGTTGGCAGTGCCGGTAGCGACGACAAGCTCCAGTTCCTGACGTCGGAACTCGGCTTTGACGCCGGGCTGAACTACAAGACGACCAGCGATCTAGCCGCCGCACTGCGTGATTTGTGCCCAGATGGAATTGATGTCTACTTTGACAATGTCGGCGGACCGATTACGGATGCCGTTTTTCCGCGTTTGAATACGGGTGCGCGAGTCGGCATTTGTGGCCAAATCTCGCAGTACAACCTGGAGGAACCCGAACAGGGACCAAGGCAGCTGTGGCATCTGATCGTCAAACGCGCGACCGTGACCGGTTTTCTCGTGTTCGACTTTGCTGACCAGTTCCGTGAAGCGATGGCGCAAATGGCCGTCTGGTACGCAGCCGGAAAAATCAAGTACCGCGAGCGTGTCGTGGACGGTCTGGAGAATGCACCCACTGCCTTCGTTGAAATGATGCAGGGTGCCAACACAGGTAAACAGCTGGTACGGCTGGCAGAATAGAGGATCTGAAAGATGGCACCGCGGATTGCAATCGAACTGGAACAGGTCCGGCAATTGCCGCTGACTCACCAGCAGGAGATCCCACCGGAATACCTGGACGAAATGAATCACATGAACGTGATGTGGTACACACATCTCTTCGATCGCGGCATCTATAGCACCTTTGACCTGATGGGGATTGATGACCAGTTCATGGAAGATCATCAATCCGGCAGCTTCGCCCTCGAATCACACATCCGCTACCTATCGGAGATTCGTGTCGGGCACCAGGCCTCTGTCTACACGCGGATCGTGGCTGTGACGGCCAAGCGATTCCAGCTGATGCACTTCATGGTCAACGAAACCAAGCAGGACCTGGCTGCCACCTTCGAAGTGGTTGTAGCCTATATCGATATGCAAACGCGGCGGATGGCGGTCATCCCGGATGACCTGGCGGAACGCATCGCCCAACTGGCTTCTGAGCACGAGGCGCTGCCGTGGCCGTCGCCGCTGTCTGGCATCATGAGAGCCTGAACAGTGGCTGCAGATCGGCTCTCCGGACTGTGACCGGCTAGATAATCATGCCGCCGTCGACTTGCAGGATGGCGCCTGTAGTAAAGCTGCTGGCGTCCGAGGCAAAGTAGACTGCGGCGCCGCTGATCTCGTCAGTTGTGCCGATGCGTCCCAGTGCCTTCATGCCGGCCGCTGCCTTCTCGGCGGCAGGATCTGCCCACAAGGCTTCACTCAAACGGGTCTTGATAACTCCGGGACAGATGCAATTGACACGAATGTCGTGCTGCCCCAGTTCACGCGCCATCACACGAGTCAGCATGATCAGGCCAGCTTTGGTGACCGAATAGATACCCTGCAGCGGCGCGGCAGAGAGGCCAGCAATGGAAGCGATATTGACAATCGAGCCGCCCTCGCCCGTGATCATTTGAGAGGCGACCGCTCTCGAGAGCTGGTACGGCGCCCGCAGATTGATCGCCATCGTCTTGTCCCAGGCCCAATCCTCGGACTCCACAATAGGACCATAAAATGGATTTGTGCCGGCGTTGTTGACCAGTACATTGACCGGCCCAAAACGTTCCGCCGCTGACTCCAGCAGCTGCTCAATATCTGCTTCGTGGCCAACATGGGCGGTAAGACCGTGCAGGCGATCGGCGTGATCGGCCAGCTCGGCAGTCGCCTGGTCGACGTTCTCTTGCTGGCGGCTGCAGATGGTGACCGTGGCGCCTGCCTCCAGGAAACCTTTCGCGATGGCCAGCCCTATGCCCCGAGTTGCACCGGTAATGACAGCATTCTTGCCCGCTAACGTTGCCTCAGGTGCCATACTTAAGTTCCCCTCCGGACTGGTATGTCAACTGGCAGCTGGGAGAGCCGCCAGCACGTCAACCTACACCGTTTTCTATCACGTCACAGCCCCGCCAGGCGAGTGATTCGACCGTCGTGCCGAGCTCAGCAAAACGCGGGTCCTGCGTGTTGCCGCGCAAGTAACGGATGTATATCTGCTGGATTATGACCGCCAGCTTGAACAACCCATAGGCAAAGTAAAATGTCATGTCGGGGAGCTGTCGCTGAGTTCGATCAGCGTAGCGGTCAATTAACTCACGCCGCGTGAGGCTCCCCTCAACCATGGTCGGGCCAAATGCACGTTTCAGTTGATCCGCCGGATCGTGCGGCTGGACCCAGTAGGCCAGCGTCGTCCCCAAGTCCATCAGGGGATCCCCCAGGGTTGCCATTTCCCAATCCAACAATGCCACGATGCGAGTCAGGTCATCGGCTGCCAGCATCAGGTTGTCGTACTTGTAGTCGTTGTGGATGAGTCCGGCCGGTCCGTCTGTCGGTTGATTCAGCTGCAGCCACGCCGAGAGTTCGTCCATCTGTGGCCAATCGTCGGAGCTGGCAGCCTGGTATCTCCCGGACCAACCCTCCACCTGTCGGCCGATATAGCCCTCGGGTCGCCCCAGTTCACCCAAGCCAGCAGCCTGGTAATCCAGTAGATGCAAGTCTGCCAGATTGTCGATAAACGACTGGCAGAGTTGGCGAGTCAGAGCTGGGTCCGAGGCAAGTGCCGCAGGAGCCTGGGGTCCCCGCAGAATGATCCCGTGACGGCGTTCCATCAGATAGAATTCCGCACCCAGGATGTCGAGGTCGTCAGAGTACGCCTTTGGCCGTGGCGCCGGCTGATAGACATCAGCCAGTTGTGATAGGACCTGATATTCGCGCTGCATGTCGTGCGCAGATTTGACCTTGTTGCCAAATGGTGGCCGACGAAGCACCAGCTCCTGGCTGCCGAACGTGAGGCAATAGGTGAGGTTGGAGAAGCCACTGGGAAACTGTTCGATCACCAGTCTGCTGCTGCTCTGCTTCAGCTCTTTTCGCAGAAACGACTGCAGCTTGTCCACGTCCAGTTCTTCGCCAGGACGAATCGGGGCTGGTTGGTCAACGCCCAGTTGAGCCATCTTGTCACCGGGTATTGTAGCCGTAGTGCTTGAGTACCTGTCGTGCCACGACCCGGCGATGGACCTCGTCGGGACCGTCATAGATTCGGGATGCGCGCTCATTGCGATAGAAGGTTGAGAGCACGATATCGTCGCTGATACCCAGGGCGCCGTGGGCCTGGATGGCACGATCGACCACCTCCAGCATCATGCCAGGGACCACGAACTTGATCGTCGATATCTCCACTCGCGCCTCCCGTGTCCCCTGCTGATCTACCTTCCAGCCGGCATGCAGGACCAGCAGGCGGGCGGCATCGATCGCAGCCCGGCTGTCGGCAATCCAGTTCTGGACGGTCTGGCGGGAGGCTAGCGGCTCGCCCGGGGCAATCTCGCGGCTGACCGCGTGCTCGCACATCAACTCGAGTGAACGTTCAGCCACGCCGATCCAGCGCATGCAGTGATGGATTCGACCTGGACCCAGGCGGGACTGGGCAATCGCAAATCCGGCTCCCTGCTCGCCAAGCAGGTTGCTGACTGGCACGCGACAGTCGTCATAACGGACCTCGGAGTGGCTGTGCCAGTCGTCTCCTGCCTGACCCATGCAGGAGATGTTGCGGACCCGTGTGAAGCCCGTTGTGTCGGTTGGCACAATGATCTGGCTAGCCCGCTGGTGCGGTGCGGCGTCTGGATCGGTGACCACCATCGCGATGGCAAAAGCAGAACCGTCGGCCGATGACGTGAACCACTTGTGGCCATTGATCACGTACTGATCGCCGTCCCGTACGGCGCTGGTCTCCATCCAGACAGGGTTGGAGCCCGGGCGATCTGGTTCTGTCATGGAAAAACAACTGCGAATCTCGCCCGCCAAGAGCGGGGTCAACCACCGCTGCTGCTGCTCGGGAGTCCCGAATTCAATCAGAATCTCCATGTTGCCTGCGTCCGGTGCCTGGGCATTGAAAACATAGTGGCCGAGGGGACTGCGACCGAGTTGCTCGCTGACCAGAGCATGTTCAAGGAAACCGAGTCCCAGGCCGCCGTGGCTTTCGGGCACCTGGGGCGTCCAGAGTCCAAGTTGCCTTACCTGGTCCCGCTTTTCTTCCAACTGAGGCTTCAATTCCGCAAAACTGCCAGACTGCAGGCCCGCCTCAAGAGGATAGACCTCGTCTTCGACAAACTGTCGGACGCGGTCAATGAGCTGCTGTGTCTGTTCGGGGATGGAGAAGTCCATGACTGCTAGCGATAGGTCCAATCGGCCTTGTCAGGGAGGTGTGGCAGTGAGTTAAAGTTGTCGAGTGTGATCCGCTTACCGGAGTATACGAGATTTGTGAGCGAGCAATTCCATAAACGCCAGCCCATCGACAATGCGACATCATCGCCACAGCCAAGCACTCGTTGCAAGCTGACGGTGATTGGACCGACCGAGGTGAAGGCGAGCACCTGTTGACCGGACCGGATGGTGTTGGCGACGATCTGGTCAATCGCCTCGTTTACTCGCTTCTGGAAGTCTACCCAGGATTCGACCAGTTGGCCCGCCTTGCCGGCAGCCCATAAGCGTACTAGCGATTCGAACAGTCGCTGAAACGACGATTGCTTGTCATCCGGCAGCGTGGCATCGTGATATGCAGTCGCCAGTGAAGGCAATTCTGGATGCTGGTCTGCCAGCGCATGCATGTGATCTCTCAGCAACTGGTCGACGTGGTGTTCGTCCAGTCCCGCCAGGCAGATCGGCGCCGGAAAATCACGCCCGGCTGCGGCATAATGTTCTGCAATGATCTCAGCCGTGCGGCGATGTCGCACTCGCGGGCCGATATAGACGGCATCAATATCCTGCCGGGTGGCAAGGCACCGCTTAGCCAACGCCGCGGCCTGCCGTTCACCGTGCGGACTTAACTGGTCATAGTCCTCAGCAAAAAAAGAAGCCTGTGCATGGCGTACCAGGGTCAGGTTGCTCATGTAAGTTCGTCGCGCCAACGTCGGGTGTGAGGTAATCAGCGTGAGTGTATACGAGTGGAGCGTGGTCCGCGATTGGTGTTGCCTTTGGTGGGCAGCCTCTAACCCCTAACAGCCCCTCAACTGGTCAGATATGCTCATACGACTGGGGTTTTCCTTGCCTGCAGCGACCCGGCCACGCGACCATGAACGACACCGTAGCGCTCTCCATTCCAAATCCCTTTTTCGAGGGCCGCAATGAGGTCTACCTGCTGACTTCCAGCCCGGTCACCTTGATCGATACGGGGATCGCGACCAGCAAGGCTTTCGAAGCGCTGCAGGAGGCGATCGAGGAGCATGGCCTGGCGGTCAGCGATATCGAACGGGTTGTGCTGACCCACAAGCATATTGACCATATCGGGAACGCCTGGCGGGTTCAGCAGGCGAGTGATGCCGAGGTCTTCATTTTTTCCAGCGAACAATCGTCACTTGAGAATGTCGACCCCGACGGCGATCGATACAGGGAACTGGTGCAAGAGCGATTGACTGGTTGGCATGTGCCCGAGGATGTCTATCCAGATTCCGCTGAATCTGCCAGGTGGCGGTGGGAGATTGAATCATGCCCTGCGACGCCACTCGAAGACAAACAGCTGTTACCGCAAGGCGACGGGCAGCTCGAGGTGATTCACACTCCCGGCCATACGATGGGTTCAATCTGCCTGCGATACGGCGATGTCCTGTTCAGTGGTGACCATGTTTTGCCGAAAATATCGCCGAATATCGGTGGCGGTGATATGCGGCGCAGGGGAATGCTGGGCCATTACCTGGACTCGCTGGACCGTGTGGCACAACTTGATGACGAGTTGCGCTGTATCTACCCGGGCCACGGTGACGCGTTTGAGGATCTGCGTGGCCGCTGCGAACAACTGGCTCGGCATCATCAACGCCGGCTGGATAAACTGGTTAGCGTTGTGGCAGCAGAAGCGGGGCAGACGGTTTACCAGCTGGCGAGACGACTGTTCGGCCGCCTCAAGGATTTTCACGTGGTGCTGGGATGTGCCGAAGCGAATGCGCACCTGGAGCACCTGGTTGAGCAGGGCGCGATGTCCGAACGGGACGGCAGGTTTTATGGCGACCCCGAGGCGGGCAGCACGAACGAGGGTGATTGTTGATTTCCCGCCGGCGAATTAAAATCACCAGCCACTGGCGATGGCCGGCAATGCGAATGGACGAGCTGGGATGACTTCACATAAGCCGAGTAGCCTTTTTCGCCAGTTCTTCAGCGCTCCAAATACAATTGGCGCGATATCCCCCAGCGGCAAGAGACTGTCGCGAGCGATGGTCCGCCAAGTCGACTGGAGCGGTCCGCGGACAGTCGCCGAATTCGGGCCGGGGACCGGGGCGATCACCAGGTATATTCTGGAGAAAGTCGAGGACCAGCACGACTTCTTTGCTGTCGAGATCAATCAAGGCATGGTAGCCGCCATGGCGAAACGATTTCCGGCGGTTGAAGTACACCACGAGAGTGCCACGGACATCAAGGCAATCTGTCAGCAGAGAGGAACCCCACGGCTGGATGCCGTCATTTCCGGCTTGCCCTGGACTGTCTTCAGCGATCAACTGCAGGAAGATATCATCCAGGCGATGCTGACAGTGCTCGAGCCCGATGGCGTGTTCATCACCTTTGCCTACTGGCACGGACTGATGCTCAAAGGTGCCAAGCGATTTCGCAGATTGCTGGAGAGTTCCTTTGGCGACGTGACCGCCAGTGGAATCGTTTGGGGAAGTTTTCCACCGGCTATGTTCTACACCTGCACGCCGGGGCCGAATCAGCTGGACCAGTCCTAGCTCGCCGCCCGATCGACTAGATAGCCCCAGGCTGATTGGACTCGCTGTTGGCATCTTTGCCGTTGCTTGAGCCGGTCGTGTCGTCGCTGCGAGTGCTCAACCTCACGGTTCGCTGTTGCCGTGATCGCACCCGCCGGGCTGCACGCCTGGTGAGCGCCAGCATGGGTGAGCCGACAACGTAATATGTACAGAGGATTGGCAGCGCTAGCTCATGCAGCGTCAGGATGATCACCACCGCAAATGTGAGCTGCACGAGTCGGTAGAAATTGCGAGTGTGAGAGAGCCGCGCCAGGTGCCGCGTCAGATGAGGATAGATGACATGCGATACCATCAGGTAGGAGAGTACCAGCGTCAGGCAGGGGACGGCCACGAACATGCCGGATGTTACTGCGGTGGCAACCTGCCCCACGCCATCTTGCGAGGAAAGCTCGGAGAGTTTTGGCAGGGCAATCGCAAAGGCCGCAATGGTGCTGGCTGCCGCCGGCGTCGGCAAGCCCTGGAAGATCATCTTGTCAGCTGATTCGCTCACCACTTCGGCGTTGTATCGCGCAAGTCGGAGGATCGCACAAAGGGCATAGAGCCCGGCGATGCCGTGAAAAAAGCGAGTGTCAACCAGCGGCAGTTGTTTGGCAAACACCAGCATCATGAAAGCCGGTGCCACGCCAAAAGTAATCGCATCGCAGAGGCTGTCGAGCTGCTTGCCAAACTCACTGGTCTGATTGGTCCAGACGGCGACACGGCCATCGAGTGCGTCAAACAGCATGCCGAGAAAAATCAACAGGCCAGCGTTGTAGAGACTGAGCTCGAACGACTCTTCACCCAGTGCGCGAGCTGCCAGACCAATGGCGCCCAGGCCACAGACTGCGTTACCCAACGTCATCAGCGTGGGCCACATCGGGAAGCGGGTGGAGTCTTCGGTGATTTCCATGAAATGTCTGCTCAATGGTGACCGCGTCGACGTGCCGATGCTGGAGAAAAATCGACCAGTTCAGTCTACTTCAGCTTCACCGGCTGGCACAGGCGGTTGATCCGAGCTGGTTGCATTTGAGTCCGGATAACGGGCCATCACCGTGCTGCCCGCCTGTACCTTGTCACCCTTGGCGACTTGCAGCTGCAGTCCATCCTCGAGCGGCAGTACCAGTTCGGTTCGCGACCCCAGCTTGATCATGCCAAATTGCTCACCCCGCTCCAGCAGCTGGCCCGGACTGGACCAGCAGACGATTCGACGCGCCACCATGCCAGTAATCTGTCGCATGCGAATCAGCCGGTGTGGCGCCGCAGTCTCTTCCAGTACCAGCTCCAGCTGGGCGT
>CAUZOB010000149.1:0-13010 GCA_963581185.1 Planctomycetota bacterium
AAGGCCAGTCATTACCTGCGAGTGGCGGTCAGCGATCCAGCAGGTCTGCTGGCGGCACTGGCCGGCGCCCTGGGAATCCGCTGCGTGGTCGCCAAGCAACGCGAGATCTTCTTTCACCAGCAGGTTCGGATTCACCTCGACCAGGTTGATTCGCTCGGTGACTTCCTGGAATTCGAGGCAGTGCTGGACTCGCTCGACCAGCTGGCCGAGGGGGAAGCAATTGTTGCCAGGCTGCAGCAGCAGTTTGACATTGCCCAGGACGATCTGCTCAGCGGGTCTTACGGCGAAATGATAGTCGCACAAGCCAATCAGCAGCTACCGTAAATTCGGCCAGCCGGCAACAATTCTCAGGGAGGTTAATTGTCGGAGTCGAGGCTGGCCGTTAGATTGTTGGAGCGGATCTGGGTGCCACGATGGAAAAGGCACTCAGGTTTCACCGCTCAGGATACTGCTCGCCAAGGATTGCACGCATGACCGAGGCCGCCAAACTCACGATTGATGACCAGGAACTTGATCTCCCAGTAGTTATGGGTACGGAGAACGAGCGTGGACTTGATATATCCCGTCTACGAGCGGAGTCCGGCCTGATCACGCTTGATGATGGATTCGTCAACACTGGTTCAACTCAGAGTGGCATCACCTTTCTGAATGGCGAAGAAGGAATTCTCCGCTACCGCGGTTATCGAATCGAAGATATCGCGGCCAATTGCGACTTTGTAGAAACCTGTTACCTGTTGATCTACGGCGATCTGCCCAACACTCAGCAGCTGCAGGACTTTCGCATGTCGATCAGTCGCCACACGATGTTGCACGAGGACATGCGCAGTTTTTACAACGGTTTTCCTCGCGATGCACATCCGATGGCGATTGCCTCCTCGGTGGTCGCGGCGCTTTCGACTTTCTACCAGGACTCGCTCGATCCCAAGGATCCGCAGCAGGTAGAGATTTCCGTGCATCGTCTGATAGCCAAGCTGCCGACGATCGCCGCCTATAGCTACAAGAAGTCGATTGGTCAGCCCTTTATCTATCCCCAGAACGACCTCGACTACTGCCAGAACTTTCTGCAGATGATGTTTGCCGTTCCCAGCGAACCGTACAGCATTGATCCCGACTTTGTCAGCGCTCTGAACCTGCTGTTGATTGTGCACGCGGACCATGAGCAGAACTGCAGTACATCCACGGTCCGAATGGTTGGTTCGGCAGACTCTAACCTGTTCGCGTCGATCGCGGCAGGCATCTGTGCCCTCTGGGGACCGCTGCACGGCGGTGCCAATGAGGCCTGCGTGAACATGCTCGAGCAGATCCTGGCAGATGGTGGTGATACCAAGAAGTATGTCGACATGGCGAAGGATAAATCGTCCGGCTTCCGCCTGATGGGCTTTGGCCATCGTGTCTACAAGAACCACGATCCACGGGCCACGATCATCAAGTCCGCCTGCGATCGACTGCTGGCCAAACTCGGTACCACCGATCCACTGTTTGAAATCGCACAGAAGCTGGAAGAAGTTGCCCTCGAGGATGAGTACTTCGTGGAGAAGCGACTTTACCCCAACGTCGACTTCTATTCCGGCGTGATCTACCGGGCACTGGGTATTCCCGCCCCGATGTTCACCGTGCTGTTCGCGATCGGCCGTCTGCCTGGCTGGATTGCTCACTGGATGGAAATGCACGACTCGCCGTCCAAGCGAATCTGCCGGCCACGACAGGTCTACACTGGCGAGACCGAGCGGGAGCTGGTGCCGATCGAGCAACGCTAAGTCGCAGCCGCTGACGCCTGACCACCGGCCGCTGCCTGCAGGCGACTACCAGTCGCCGATGCTGCCATCCTGGTAAAACACCCGCTGCGGCAACTCCTGCTCGAACGGATGCTGGCGAACCACCTGCTCGTCAATCTCGATACCCAGCCCGGGCCGGCTGTTGGGCTTCACCAGTCGCCCTGCCGGCTCAATCACAAAACCCTCGCTGACCACCTCGTCGCGCCAGGGGACATCATTGTGGACCGTCTCGCAGATGATGTAGTTGGGCTGGGAAAAACCGAATTCCAGAGATGCTGCTGTGCTGACCGGACCCTGGGGATTGTGCGGCGCCAGGGCAATCCGGTAGGCGTCCGCCAGGGCCGCAATCCGTCGCGCCTCGCTAAAACCGCCGCAGTGAGTCAGGTCGAGCTGACAGATTTCACAGCCCCGCTGCTGGAACAGGTCCCGAAATGCCTGCAGGTGAGTCAATCGTTCTCCGGTGGCGACCGGCGTCGTGAGGGCGGCGTTGATCATCGCCAGGCCCTCGATGTTCTCGGGCCAGCAGGGCTCCTCAAAGAAATACAGGCCGTACGGATCCAGCGCCTTGCCGAACTTGAGTCCCATCGCCGGTGAGGGGCGGGCGTGACAATCGACCATGATATCGATCTCCTCGCCAACTGCCTCACGCATCGCTGCTACCGCAAGTTCGGCAGTCCGAATCGGCTTGAGTCCTTCGATCGGCATGCTGGGCGGTACCGCCATCGACTTGAATGCGGTAAAGCCATCTGCCACGGCTGCCTGGGCCAGCTCGGCCATCCGCTTGGCATCGTCCGCTGCTGTCTCGTAAAAGTCCTCCATCCGTCCGCCACCGAGATGGCAGTAGGTACGGATGCTGTCCCGTACCGGCCCGCCCCAGAGCTGGCTGCAGGGCATGTTGGCCAGCTTGCCGGCGATATCCCAGAGAGCAATGTCGATGCCGGCAATGGCCGTGCTGCGGACAATCCCGTTGCCATGCCAGAAGTGCTGGCGGTACATCATCTGCCAGAGATACTCGATCCGGCGCGGATCCTCGCCGACAACCAACTCAGCCAGATCCTCGATGGCACCGACAATGCTGCGTGTGTGCCACTCCAGCGTCGCTTCACCCCAGCCATAAAGTCCTGGCTGGTCGGTGAGGACCTTGACGAATACCCAGTTCCGCATGCGGGCGTGGCAGACATGAGTCTCAATGGCGGTAATTCGCATGGCAATTCGTTCGCTGGAGTCCTGTTCCTGCCGCCGCTGGCTGCTTCCTGAGCCAGCACACGACAGCTGCTACAGTTATCAATCTAGCCAGACTTCTAATTGGGCAGCAAGGTTGTCAGACAATTGTTCCAGGCAACCGGCGGCCAGTACAGCAACCGATTCCTGGTAAATACCCTTGCCATAGTCCTGTTCCGGGACCAGGTAGGAGGGGCCCCAGGCACCACAATTACTAACAATCACCAGCGGTCGGCCAGCGAACTGGAAACGCAGCTGCTGCTGAAGCTGCTGGTAGGGTTCCCCTGGCAAGAACAGCCAGACCCCGTCACCGATCCGCCAGCAGGTCAGCTGGTAGGGAAAGTCGCTGCCTGCTGGAAGTTCATTCAGTCGGGCCAGTAATCGCTGATCACGCTCGGCCATAGCGCGGCAGCGCTGGGCCTCGTCCGGCGAGCCAGCTGCACGGGCCGCCTGCTCGTCGGCCAGCAGGTTGTCCAGTCGCTGCTGGACATCCGCGGCCGATTCCAGCTCGCTGCGATACGCCAACGGCAATGTCCATTGCTGGCGATCCCAACGCTCGACCTGGCTGGCGCGCTCGTCGGAAATCGGAACGTGCTGCCAGCAGCCGATGGTGGCGCCAGAGATAACCGGCCCCTGGTATTGCTGGCTTGTACCCGCTGGTGGCAGGCCGGTCAGCACGGCAAGCGCAGCGTGACCCAGCTGGCGGCCGTTGCGGTCGGCCACCTCCGTATCGCCGGTGAATCCATCGCGGGGCCCGGTGTCGCCACAGACCGCTTGCAGAAACAGGCAGGGAGCAGCGGTCTGCTGCTCAACCAGTTCCCGCATGGCACCCGGAAAGTCAGGAGAGATCAGTCGATTGTCCCAGGAGAGTGTGGTCGGATGACATCCATAGTTGACGATCGTTCCCAGGCAACTGCCGTCGTCAGCATGCAGGCTGACGGTCACCAGCGTATCGTCGCATTCACCCGCCGGGTTAAAGCCACAGACGTGCTGCTGCGAATCGGCGTCCCAATAGTCACGCTGCCTGGCGAGTGAGCAGCTGCCCTGGCCATAGACCAGCCGCACATCGGCCAGTTCTGCGATCGCCCGGGTCACGGTCGAGTGGGCCGTCTCACGGACCGACTCGAGGTAGGGCGGAATCAGCTCCCCCCCGGGCATGGCAACTCGGTCAGCCCCCATCAGCCCGGCTGCATGCGTGTGGGAAAAAGTAACGGTCACAGCTGCGGTATCGATTCCGGCAGCATCCGCTGCGGCTGCCACCAGCGGATCCAGCTCGGTTGCCCGCATGATGCAGTGATCGAGTGCCAGCAGGATCTGGCGGCCGTCGCCGGCAAGCGATTCACTGGCCAGCACGGTCAACCTGAGTGGCCGGTGGACACCCTCGGCCTGGTCGTGCTCGGCAGCTCCCCACATCCGATGATAGATACCGACCGGTGGCGTGATGTCGTCATGAACGAGGGCCATGCGGCAATGACCCTGGGCAGTTTCTACGGTCTCGGTCATCTCAGTGAACCCAGAGAGTGGGCCTTCGTTGTTCGATCGGTTGAAGACAACTAGAATACATTCACGCGAAGCAGGGGGGCCTGGCTGGCCCCGGGCTGGCGTCGTATTGCTCGTTACTTGATTGATCGTACCATTCGAATCCGGAGCACGTTATCCATGGCAGGGCGAGTCGAGACACCAATCCAATGGAATAACCGCTGGCAGCTACTGCTGCTGAGCCTGCTTGTCTGCATACCAGCAAGTCAACTTTTGGCCGACGACGACGCGGAGGCCGTGCAGTTCGATCGCCAGGTTCGAACCATCTTCTCAAACCACTGCTATGCCTGTCATGGCCCCGATGCCAATGCCCGCGAGGGTGATTTGCGGCTGGATCTTGAGCAGAGTGTCTTCAGCAAACGTGATCCGGTCACGATCCAGCCGGGCCAGGCGTCAGCCAGCGAGATCTATCGTCGCATTACATCGGACGACCCAGACCTGCAGATGCCGCCGCCAGATGCCAAGAAACCGCTTAGCGACGAACAGAAAGCGACTATCGGACACTGGATCGATCAGGGTGCCGAGTGGGAGAGTCACTGGGCCTGGACTGCGCCCCAGCCTGTCCAGGTTCCGGGCGCCAGGAAAATGCGAGGCGTGATCAACGATATTGATCGCTTCATCCTCACTCGACTTGGCCAGGCGGGCCTCAAGCGAGTACAACCGGCCGATCCCGTGACCCTGATTCGCCGACTTAGTTTTGACTTGCTCGGCCTGCCACCCACGCCCGAACAGGTCAGGGCCTTCGTTGAAGAGAGCAGCCCGGATGCCTACGACAAGCTGGTAGAAGAACTGCTCGACTCTCCGCATTACGGCGAGCGAATGGCAATCTACTGGCTCGACGTGGTCCGATATGCCGACAGCAACGGCTATCACGCAGACAAGAGCCGGTCGATCTCTCCCTACCGCGATTACGTCATCGGGTCGTTTAATAACAACCTGCCCTACAACCAGTTCATCCTCGAACAACTGGCTGGCGACCTGCTGCCAGAACCGACGGTCCAACAGAAAGTAGCTTCTGGCTTCAACATGCTGCTGCAGACCACCGATGAGGGCGGAGCCCAGGCCAAGGAATACCTGGCCAAGTACTCCGCCGATCGCGTCCGCAACACCTCCACGATCTTCATGGGAGTCACGATGGGCTGTTGCGAATGCCATGACCACAAGTACGACCCCTTCACGACCCGCGACTTTTACCAGTTCGCTGCCTTTTTTGCTGACGTTAAGGAAGTTGGTGTCGGCAATGCAACTCCCTATCCCGTCGCCACGCCGCAGTTCCAGGAACAGCTGGCCGGCCTGGACAAGCAGCTGAGCGAGGCAATGCAACAGCTCGAGACAGCGACAGTGGAGCTGGCGGCTGCTCAAAAAGCGTGGGAAGCGAAGATCGCTGCCGCGGCCACAACCGAGGCGAGCCTCTCGGCCTGGCACATTATCGGTCCCTTCGCTGCGGCCAGTTTTGAGGAGGCGCACACCAAGCAGTTCCCACCGGAGACCGAAATCGCACTGGAAAAGAAGTACGGTAAAATTGGCTGGCGAAAGGATGACAAGCTGGTGGACGGCACGATCCACACCTTGACCGGTGAAAACTCCGCCACCTACCTCTACCGCACCATCCAGGTCGAAACGGCAACCAGCCTGCCGGTCTCGCTGGGCAGCGATGACAGCCTGAAAATCTGGCTCAACGGCAAGCTCGTCTTTGAGAACAAGGTCCTGCGTGGCGTGCTGGCCGACCAGGACAAGCTGAGACTGGAGCTGACAGAAGGTGAAAACAGGCTACTGATGAAAGTTGCCAATGGCGGAGGTGGCTATGGTTTCTATTTTCAGCACAAGGCTTCCACGCTGCCGGCAGAATTGCTGGCTATTCTCAAGACACCGGCTGGTGATCGTAACGAGCAGCAACAGTCGCAACTGGCAACCTATTACCGATCGATCGCCCCGCTGCTCAAGCCGGTTCGTGAGACTGTTGCCAGGCTGCAGCAGGAAAAGAAGCAGCTGAATGATCAGATGCCTCGCAGCTTGATGACGGTGGCCGTCGCACCACGTCCGATTCGCATCCTGCCGCGTGGCAACTGGCTGGACGAAACCGGTCCCGTGGTGGACCCGGCAATTCCGGGATTCCTCGGTCAGCTGGAATCGGCAGAACGTGCCAGCCGGCTGGACCTGGCCAATTGGATGATCTCGCGAGAGAACCCGCTGACCGCCCGGACCTTTGTGAACCGGCTCTGGAAAATGTTTTACGGCAAGGGGCTGGCGGAACCGCTGGATGACCTCGGTAACCAGGGGACACGGCCGAGCCACCCGGCATTGCTGGATTACCTGGCCATCCGCTTCATGGAGAGCGGCTGGGATGTCAAGCAGATAGTCCGGCTGATGGTACTCTCCGCAACCTATCGCCAGTCATCGGTTCCCACCGACAAGCTGGTCGAGCAGGACCCGCTCAACGAACTGTTTGGCAGGCAGGCACGATTTCGGCTGGATGCCGAGCTGGTACGGGATAATGCCCTGGCAGTCAGCGGTCTCTTGAACCGCACGATTGGAGGACCGAGCGTGAAGCCCTATCAGCCGGCTGGCTACTGGGCCCACATGAATTTTCCCAAACGCAGCTGGCAAGCGTCCGCTGAGAACCAGATCTATCGCCGTGGTCTGTATACACACTGGCAGCGGATGTTCCTGCATCCCAGCCTGCTGGCCTTTGATGCGCCCAGCCGCGAGGAATGCACGGTCGAGCGGGCACGTTCCAATATTCCGCAGCAGGCACTGGTGCTGCTGAACGATCCGACCTATGTCGAGGCGGCCCGGGCACTGGCTGTCCGGATGTTGACGTCCAGCAATGCTGCTGCGGAAGACAGGATTGAATGGCTGTTCCAGGCTGTACTTTCCCGCCAACCGACAGACCGGGAACTGGAAGTCCTGCAGGGGGTGATTGAGCGACAGCTGGAGAGCTATCAGCAGGATCCTGATGCAGCCAAGCAGCTGCTTGCTGTAGGCCGTTTTCCCGTGCCAGAGGAACTCGATACTGTCGAACTGGCAGCCTGGTCATCCGTTACACGAGTCATGCTGAACCTTCACGAGACAATTACACGCAACTAATTGAAACCAGTTCTGAGGATACGATGAACCAGCAACCCTATTCTGATGTGACACGCCGTGGTTTCCTGGGCAGAGGTTCGCAGGGACTTGGTGGCATGGTGCTGGCTTCCATGCTGGCCCAGAACGCGAGGGCAGAACCGGGCGAACGCCAGCAGGGAATGCTTGATCAGTTGCACTATCCGGCCAGGGCCAAGCGGGTAATCTTCATGGTCATGGCGGGTGGCATGTCGCACCTGGAAACGCTCGATCACAAGCCCAAGCTGGCGGAAATGCATAGCCAGCCAATGCCCGATTCGTTTACCAAGGGGCAGCCGATTGCCCAGCTGCAGGGCAAGAAGCTGACCTGTTTTGCCCCCCAGCATGCATTTCAGAAGCACGGCGACAATGGCCAGGAGATCTCGGCCATTTTTCCCAAGCTGTCCGGCATGCTGGACGAGATGTGTATCATTCGTGGCTTCAAGACCGAGGCGATTAATCACGATCCAGCCCACACCTTCATGAACACCGGGACGACGATCAGCGGCCGTCCCTCGATGGGCTCCTGGCTGGAATACGGGCTGGGTACCGAGTCGGAAGATCTGCCGGGATTCGTGGTGCTGACGTCCGTCGGCGGCGGCCAGGATCAACCGATCGCATCGCGGCAGTGGCACAGCGGTTTTCTGCCCAGCCGTTTCCAGGGAGTGCACTTTCACAGCAAGGGCGACCCGGTGCTGTATGTGAAGAATCCACCAGGCGTCAACCAGCAGCGACAGCAGGACGTGGTGCAGGCGATCCAGGAGCTGAATGGCATTCGTGATGAAGTTATCCGTGATCCCGAGATCGCCACGCGAATCAGCCAGTACGAACTGGCTTTCAAAATGCAGACCAGCGTGCCCGAGCTGATGGATGTCTCCGCAGAGACCCAGGAGACGCTGGACCTGTACGCAACCAAGGGTGCTGACGGCTCATTCGCCGCCAACTGCCTGCTGGCCCGTCGTCTGGTCGAGCGGGGCGTCCGCTTTGTGCAGCTTTATCACCGCGGCTGGGATCACCATGGCAATATCAAGGCGGCCAGCGAAGCGACCGGTCGATTGGTCGACCAGGGTGCTTATGGCCTGCTGGCGGACCTCAAACGTCGCGACATGCTCAAGGATACGCTAGTCGTTCTGGCCAGCGAGTTTGGACGCACGCCAATGGCCCAGGGGTCGGGACGAGATCACCATATCAAGGGATATTCGATCTGGCTGGCCGGTGGTGGCATCAAGGGTGGCATGACCCATGGTGCCACGGACGAGCTGGGGTACAACGCGGTTGAGGATGTGGTCACGGTCAACGACCTGCATGCCACCATGCTGCACCTGCTCGGTATCGACCACCTGCAGTTCACTTACCGCTTCCAGGGTCGCGACTTCCGACTGACGGACGTCGAGGGCGAGGTCGTCAAGCCAATCCTGGCATAACCGAGTTGCCCTGCCGACTGCCGAAGTCAGTCGGGTACTGACTAACAGTCGTAGTACAGGCAGAACTCGTAGGGATGCGGACGCAAACGCATCGCATCGACCTCGTTCTTCCGTTTGTACTCAATCCAGATAGAGAGCAGGTCGTCGGTAAAGACCTCTCCACGCAGGAGGAATTCCTGGTCCTGCTCGAGCGCATCGAGCGCCGCTTCGAGGCTGGCCGGAGTACTGGGAATTGACGCTGCCTCGGCCGCATCAAGTTCGTAGATATCCTGGTCCAGCGAGGCACCAGGATCGATCTTGTTCTGGATACCGTCGAGGGCTGCCATCAGGATGGCGGAGAAGGCGAGGTAGGGGTTACAGCTGGGATCGGGACAACGGAACTCGATCCGCTTGGCCTTGGGATTCTGGCTGTACATTGGGATCCGGCAGGCGGCTGAACGGTTCCGCTGGGAATAGGCCAGGTTAACCGGCGCCTCGTAGCCCGGCACCAGCCGCTTGTAGCTGTTGGTCGTGGGATTGCTAAAAGCCAGCACAGCTGGCGCGTGTCGCAGCAGCCCGCCGATCGCATGCAGCGCCATTTCGCTGAGGCCGGCGTAACCGCTGCCGGCAAACAACGGCTGTTCATCTTTCCAGAGGGAAAGGTGCGTGTGCATGCCCGAGCCGTTGTCCGTGAAGACCGGCTTGGGCATGAAAGTGGCCGTCTTGTTGTGGCGATGTGCGACGTTCTTGATGACATACTTGTAGATCATCATCTGGTCCGCCATGGCAACCAGGCTGTCAAACTGCAGGTCGATTTCTGACTGACCCGCTGTACCGACTTCATGATGCTGGCACTCAACGGTCAGTCCACATTCGATCAAGGTCTGCATCATCTCGTTGCGGACGTCCATCAGGTGATCGGTCGGTGGCACCGGAAAATAGCCCTCCTTGTGGCGCACCTTGTTAGCCAGGTTGGGGCTTTCCACCCGGCCACGATTCCATTCTGCTTCCACGCTATCGACATGGTAGTAGCCCTCGTGGGCATTTTGATCGAAGCGGACATCGTCAAGGATGAAGAATTCCGCCTCGGGACCGAAGTAGGCGGTATCCGCGATTGCCGTGGCATTCAAATAGGCAACGGCCTTGCGGGCCACATGGCGGGGGTCACGAGAGTAGTCCTCGCCGGTGATCGGGTCCTGGATATTGCAGAGAATATTGAGCGTCTTCAGCTCGGTGAACGGATCGATGAAGGCGGTCTCCGGCTGTGGCACGATCAGCATGTCACTTTCGTTGATCGTCTGCCAGCCACGGATACTGGAGCCATCAAATCCCAGCCCGCTTTCGAACACATCCTCGTTCAGCTGGCTTACCGGGATAGTGGTATGTTGCCAGCTGCCGGGCAAATCGACGAAGCGGAGATCGATCGCCACGATACCCTTCTCGCGACAGAGTGTGAGAACTTCTTTGGGATTCATCAAATCGCTCCTCGGAGTTCTTCAGAGCCAAGCCGTCGAAACGACGTCGGCAAAAAAAGGCGACCACCCGACTTCGGATGGCCGCCTAATGGAATGGGTCTCAGCCACCATCGAATACTCTCCTAGGATTTTACCGAGGAGAGAATTCGAGCCACCACGCGATAAGGATCGGCGTTGGAGGCTGGGCGGCGATCTTCCAGGTAGCCTTTCCAGCCGTCACGAACCGTGGCAACTGGAATCCGGATCGAGGCACCACGATCGCTCACACCATAGCTGAAGGCACTGATGTGCTGCGTCTCGTGCAGGCCAGTCAGCCGCTGGTCGTTGTCCGAGCCATAATCGGCAATATGCTCATCATGAGCCGTTGCGAACTTCTCACAGATGCCAGTGATCAATTCCTCGCCACCTTCCTCGCGGATGGCAGTATTGGAAAAGTTGGCGTGCATGCCGCTGCCGTTCCAGTCTCCCTTGACTGGCTTGGGGTGAATTGACACGGTCACACCAAAATCCTCGGCAGTCCGATACAGCAGGTAACGGGAAATCCAGAGGTCGTCAGCTGCTTTCTTGGCTCCCTCGCCAAACAGCTGGTATTCCCACTGGCCCTTCATCACCTCGGCGTTGATACCGGTGATACCAAGGCCCGCATCGAGGCAGGCATCGAGGTGAAGTTCGACGATCTCGCGGCCGACGCAGTTGTCGATGCCGACCGAGCAGTAATAGGGACCCTGGGGACCGGGAAAGCCATCGGCGGGAAAGCCGAGCGGCAGCCCATCCACCATCAGGGTGTATTCCTGCTCGAAGCCGAACCAGAAGTCGTCGTCATCTTCAAACGTGGATCGCATGTTGGTCTCGTGTGGCGAGTCGTCTGCACCGTAGACCTCGCAAAGGACCAGGAAACCGTCGCGACGGGCAGGATCGGGGACCATTCGAACAGGTCGCAGGAGGCAATCGGAGTTGTCACCGGCGGCTTGCTCGGTGGAACTACCATCAAATCCCCACTCGGGACAATCCGACGGGCCAGCCGGCTCGCTGCTGACGATTTTAGTTTTGCTACGCAGGTTTGGCTCGGGCGAATAACCGTCCAGCCAGATGTATTCCAACTTGAAACTCATCGCTTCATTCACTCCCTATCAACGTCTACGGTTGCATGTCCACATAACCGCGGCCGGCCGCCTGATCTGGCGCAATTATCCAGTAAATCTGACACCGGCAAACTCCGCCGTGAGTGCACCGATCCTGGCGCAATGTCAGTCCGTCAGGAAGTGACGGAAGGGATTTTATAACCCATCAATTGGGCACTGTCACCCCTGAGAAGTGCCGTTCGATGCCAGAGCTTGCAGGTGAGCGGTTGGGACCTGATCAAGACCCTGACCGCTGACTCCTGGCCCCTAACGCTTCGGACGTTCGGCGACCATGTGCCTGAGCACGTCCAGGCCGGTTTGCAGCACCAGGTCGAGTTCGGCGTTCGCTGGCGACGAATTGCTGTCGGCCATGCGGACAATCACATCGGGCGTAACTCCCTGCTGGCTGATCGCCCGACCGCTGGGTGAATAGAAGCGGGCCGTGGTCAGTCGAATACCGGCGGTGGTATTGGTGAGCGGAAAGATCCCCTGCACGCTCCCCTTGCCATAACTCGTCTGACCCACAATTCGCCCACGTTTTGTGTCGCGGATGGCACCGGCAAAAACCTCGCTGGCACTGGCGGAATTGCCATTCATCAGGAGCACCAGGGGCATCTTCCAGGTACCCAGCTCGTTGGCCTGGTAATCGATATCCTCGCTGGCCGCACGGCCGCGAGTCGACACGATGGTCCCGGCGCGGACAAACTTGTCGCTGACCTCGACCGAGCCCATCAGCAGCCCGCCGGGGTTGTCACGAATATCAATCACCAACGAATTCATCCCCTCGCGATGCAGTTTCCAGAGTGCATCGTCCACATCATCGCCGGTCGATTTCTGGAAACTGACAATCTTGAAATAGCCGATACCGAGTTCGCGATCGAGTATTTTCACCGATTCCACGCTGGCAACTTCCACGCGGCGGCGACGCAGCATCAACTCGCGCCGCTTGTTCTCGGCGGTCACAATCGTCAACGTGACAGGCGACCCCTCGGGGCCACGCAGCAGGTCGGCAGCATGATCGGCGGTGATCTGAGGGATGCTCTGTCCAGCGACAGTGACAATCTGATCGCCACGACGAATACCAGCCTCGTGCGCTGGACCATTGTTGATCACGCGGACGACCTTGAGACGATTGTCACTGGTGGTCAACTCAATTCCCAGGCCGACAAAGTTGCCTTCGATCTGGGAGAACATTTCATCGAGCTGGTAGGGGGTGAGGTAACTGGAATACTTGTCCAGAGCCATGATCGCCGCGCAGTTACATTCCAGCACAACCGCCTGCGGGACCAGTCCCAGCTGTTGCTGGCCTTGACGGGCAACCAGGCGGACGGCCTCCTGCAGCTGCTGTCGAGTTGCTGGAGGACGATCGACCAG
>CAUZOB010000150.1:0-12958 GCA_963581185.1 Planctomycetota bacterium
TTTGGCAAGAATTTTGTCACGAATGATCCCCATCCTGGCTTCATTGTAAAAGGCAAGACCAGAGACGGCGTCCTTGTCGTTCGCCTTGAAGGCCTGAAAGACTGCCCGTCCGAGGGCTTCAGGACTGGACTGACCGCCGCCGCCGCCCATGAACAAGAACAGCACGAGCGCAAGAACCACCAGCCCACCGGCACCTGCGGCGATGTAGATGAGTCTCTTCTTCTTGCCACCGGCAGGCGGGGCCACGTCCGGCTGCACGATCCCCGGCTGCACGATCCCCGGCTGCACGATCCCCGGCTGCACGATCCCCGGCTGCACGATTCCCGGCTGCACGATCCCCGGCTGCACGATCCCCGGCTGCACGATCCCCGGCTGCACGATCCCCGGCTGCACTACCCCCGGCTGCACAAGCTGAGGTTCGGCGACCGGAGGCGAGAGCGGTGCCGGAGCAGGGGGAGCGAGTGGTGGTGCCAGAGCAGGGGGAGCCGGTGCTATGGGTTCAGCAGCTGCCGGAGTGGGGGGAGCGGCTGGCGCAACCAGCGACGCCAGGTCCAGAACCGGCGCCGGGGGTTCCACAGCAGGTTCAGCAGCTGCCGGAGTGGGGGGAGCGGCTGGCGCAGCCAGCGACGCCAAGTCCAGAACCACCACCGGGGGTTCCACAGCAGGTTCAGCAGCTGCCGGAGTGGGGGGAGCGGGTGCTGATTCAACAGCCGGTTCAGCAGCTTCAGCGGGTTCCGTTGGCGCTGCTGCTGGTGGGTCCGGCTGGATCGTCACAACCTTCTTGCAACCGGGGCAGGCGCCCTCACGACCGGCGAGGGCCGCTCGCAACTGTATCTGATTGCCACACTCGGGGCAGGTAAATTGAAAGGTCTCTGGCATTATCAACTGCCACCTTCATGGCTGGTGCTTCAAGCGGGATTAAGTGAACCGGTGCAAAGTCACTCAGGTCAAGGGACCACCACCGCCACTGGGTCGCCAGATCTTGATCAATTCGGACAGCTTGTCGGGCACGACAAGAACAGCCTGTGTCATGAACACGCTCAAGAGCCCAAAAATACCGGTGATATATCCCATGAGTGGCAAGATCAAAGCAAGATGGAAGGTCGCCAGTCCGCCCGCATGAACGGCCGACACCCAGATTGCTCTGCCTTCCATTGCAATCTGCAGCATGCCGATAAACAGGCCAGCACAACCGAGCACGACGAAGATACCGTAGAGAAATGGCAGTGCGGCGATAAAAACCTTTACCCCAAAGGCGTAAACTGCCAGGGCATCGTCCGCAGCGGTGGCATTCTTATTCGGATGGATATTCAAAAACTCGGGGTTCATCGAAACCAGTGTCAGGTAGCCAAAAACCACCATACAGGCGATTCCGACGAAGATGAAATAGTAGGCCTTGTATGCGAACGCCATGTAAAACGATGTGATCGGCAAGGCTATTGATAGCAACAGGAAGAGAATTCCCAGGGCATCAAACACGGCAGTAGTTGATACCCGTGTTTCGGCCGAGTTGATCTGGCCTTCGATAGCTGTCAGTAAGCGTTGATTAATGAACTGCACGGCCGTCAGGGCAGCACCACCACCCAGGCCGGTGAATACCCACGTCCACTGGATCGGGTCCATTTTGAAGCCAGCAACGATCCAATAGAGCGTGAACAGCACGATCCCGCCGATCATGCCATAGGTTCCCACATTGGCCATCGCGCGGCCCATATTTTTCAGCTGTTGCGCATCGACAGCACTGCGAATCTGTTCGATCACCAATTTCCACATCACGCCAGGTGGTGTCGCTTGATCTCCCCGCGAGGCCCCTGGAACGCCTCCAAGCGGGCCTCCAAGCGGGCCTCCGACCGGGCCTCCGACCGGGCCTCCGACCGGGCCTCCGAGCGGGCCTCCGACCGGGCCTCCGACCGGGCCTCCAAGCGGGCCTCCGACCGGGCCCCGCCAAGTACCGCCACCCCCAAGTGGATCTGGTATTGCTGGCGGGTCCGGCGATCCGGCAGCCGGAATCTGCACAGTAAATGTCTCGCTGCAGGCTGGACAACGGGCGAGCTTGCCATCGGCGGCCACGGGGTCAGCGATCCGCATTGTCTGAGCACAATGGGGGCAATTGATATCAACAGGCATGTCGCTGTTCCTTTCCAGGAACTCGTGATGTGTAGTAAGGGGTGCAGATGTTTCGACCGCAGGTACTCGCAGCTGGCACGAGCCAGATTATATCGGTCTTTGCTGTTGTCATGCTAGCGACAGCAGAAGAGCTGGAAATACTGGCTGCCGTCAGGCAAGGATATCGGTCACGACCTCACCGGCTACATCGGTCAAGCGGAAGTCGCGACCCTGGAAGCGGTAGGTCAGTCGCTCGTGGTCCAAACCCAGCAGGTGCAGGATAGTCGCCTGCAGATCATGCACCGTGACGGGCTTATCGACCGCATGGTAGCCAAGCTCATCGGTTGCCCCATGGACATAACCCGGTTTCACCCCGCCACCCGCCATCAGCATGGTAAAGCCAAAGGGATGATGGTCCCGTCCCTCGCTGCCTGGTGACGACCCCCGTCGCACCTCGTACATCGGTGTACGGCCAAACTCACCGCCCCAGACGACCAGTGTTTCATCGAGCAAGCCCCGCCGATCAAGATCCTTAACCAGCGCCGCAACTCCTCGCTCTGTCATCTCGCAATTGCTCTTAAGTCGCTTGTTGAGGTTGGAGTGATCGTCCCAGGTATAGTGATAGAGCTGAACAAATCGCACTCCTCGCTCCACCATTCGGCGGGCCAGCAGGCAGTTGGTACCAAACCACTTCGACTTTTCATCCTCGATTCCATACTCCTCAAGCGTGGCGCTGGATTCATCAGCAAAGTCCAGCAGTTGCGGGGCAGACGCCTGCATCCGGAAAGCCATCTCGTAAGCAGCGATGCGCGAGAGAATCTCAGGATCCTGATTCTGCTGGAACCGTAACTGGTTCATTCGACTGATCGCGGCAAGCCGCTCGGTCTGCTGCGAGCGACTGACACCAGCTGGATTCCCAAGGTGCAGGATCGGATCACCGCTACTGCGAAACGTCACACCACGATGGGCTGCCGGCAGAAAGGCGTTATTCCAGAGCGCCGTACCACCCAGGTCCCCCGATCCGTTACGGGAAAGCAACACGACAAAACCGGGAAGATCCCTCGACTCACTCCCCAGCCCATAGGTCGCCCAGGAACCCATGCTCGGTAGCCCGAAGCGGGGTACACCGGTATTCATCATCTGCTGAGCAGGATGATGATTGCTGACCTCGGCCACCATCGACCGAACCATGCACCAATGGTCGGCACAGGATGCCATGTTCGGTACGTAATCGGAAAAGTACATACCCGCTTGACCATATTGTCGGAAGGTACGGGGGGAGGCCCAGGCTCGGGCACTTCCTTTGATCAGGGCATCATCCAGTCCCGACAGGAAGGACTTGGGAACTGGCTTGTTATGAAGTTCGACCAGCTTGGGCTTGACGTCAAACAGGTCGAGCTGGCTGGGAGCTCCTGCCATGAAGAGGAAAATGACATTCTTCGCACGCGGTGCAAAGTGGGGTGCTCGGGGAGCGAGTTGATCCGGCGGCCGGCTTGTGCCGGCAGCTCCGGCCTCGCTGGCCAGCAGCTGGGCAAGCGCCATGCCACCAATCCCATAACCCGATCGCTCAAGGAAACAGCGGCGGTGCATCTGAGCTTGTTGGTGCTGGTCCACGACCTAGTCTCTCGTAATAAACTCGTGAAGGTTCAAGAGGATGCTGCAGGTGCTACCCCAGGCAGCCAGCTCCAACCGCGTCCGACGCGGATCCCCCTGCAACGCCTCCACAGGCTGTTCTGGATCAGCCTGCAGGAGCCGTCGCTGGGCCTGCAGGTATGCCTCCAGCTGGTCAACTTCCTCAACCAGCGGTTGCCGTCCCAGGCAAAGACGAAACGCCCGGACCAAGCGGTCGCGGTCAGAATCAGCAGCGGCAGATTCAGCCAGCACACGCAGTGCGAGTGCCTGGGCCATTTCATAGAAAGCAGGATCATTCAGCAGTGTCAGTGCCTGCAGCGGCGTGTTGGAGCGATCGCGCCTGGCACATGGCTCCTGGGGACTGGGAGCATCAAAGGTGGCTGTCAGCGAGTAGGGTGTGGTTCGCAGGATGAAGGTATAGACGGCCCGCCGGTAGCGATCGCCCCCGCTGCTGACTTCCCAGGGATGACTGCCAAACGCCTCCTCGATCACACTCTGCGGCTGGGGCGGCCTGACACTCGGGCCTCCCATCCGCCTGGAAAGCAATCCACTGGCAGCCAGGGCGACATCCCGCACCGCCTCGCCCGAAATCCGCAGACTCCGCTGGCGATAGAGCAGGCGGTTGTAGGGATCCCGCTCGAGCAGCTCCGGCCTTGGCCGCGACGATTGCTGGTAGGTTGCCGAGCTGACGATCCGCCGCTGCAGCTGTTTGACATCCCAGCCGCTCTCGATGAACTGAGCGGCCAGCCAGTCCAGCAGCAGGGGATGGCTGGGAAGGCTCCCGCGAACTCCGAAATCCTCCGGAGTATCGACCAGCCCGGTGCCGAAAAACTCTTGCCAGACGCGATTGACCACGACCCGTGCTGTGAGTGGATTGTTGCCCGAGACCAGCCAGCGGGCAAAGCCCAGGCGGGGATCCCCGTCGCCAGCCGGTATTGTCGGCAGACAGGCCAGGCCGGCCGGGTCGACATCGTCGCCACGATCCCGAAACTCTCCTCGCTCATGAATATAGGTCTGGCGATGATTGACTGCCCCCTGCATCGCGGGTGCCCGGCTGACCACCGGGAACTGGCTCTTGAGCTGATCCAGCTTCGACGTTAGCGAGCCAAGTTTCAGCTGCTTGTATTTTTCTGGATCAACAATGGAAGATCGCGGCAGAAAGTAGTCCATCAGGTCGTCTATCTGCCGCTCGCTCCGCCGCTCCCAGGGCAGCTTGCAGATCTCCGTCCCTTCCAGCTGGCCCTCTCCCAGGCCACCACCCCAGACGAGTCCCAGCAGCTCCCACTGGCGATCCCAGACATGGTCCTGACTGGGATGCTTCCAGGCATACAGCATTTTCGCTTCCCAGCGCCGCTGGAACTGCTCGACCGCCACCCTCTGCGGTGCCAGCAGTTGGCGCCGCTGCTGTTCGTACTCCGCCCGGTTGACCCTGTAGTCGGCCGCAGCGGGCGGGAACGGCGCATCAAAGTTCGCCTCGTCGGCGTTATTGAAATAGGCGTAGAGCTGGTAGAACTCCTGCTGGCTGACAGCATCGTACTTGTGGTCATGGCAGCGGGCGCAGCCGACGGTCAGTCCCAGCCAGGTGGTACCGACGATCGAGACTCTGTCGAGCACCTGGAAGACGCGGAATTCCTCAATATCCGCGCCCCCCTCCCGGTTACTGAGCGTCTGCCGCAAGAACCCGGTGGCGATCCGCTGGTCCTGCGTAGCTCCCGGCAGCAGGTCGCCGGCAAGCTGTTCTATGCTGAATTGGTCAAACGGCATGTTGGCGTTCAATGCCCTGATTAGCCAGTGACGGTAACGCCAGGCGACCGGACGAAGCTGGTCGGTCAGATAGCCGTCGGTGTCTGCATAATGGCACAAGTCCAGCCAGGGCCGCGCCCAGCGTTCCCCGTAATGCGGGGAGGCCAGCAAGCGATCGACCAGTTGTTGACAGGCATCCGGACGCTGATCGGCCAGGAAGACGTCGACCTCCTCGGGTGTCGGGGGCAGGCCCAGCAGGTCGAGCGTGAGGCGACGTATAAGCGTGGCCCGGTCCGCTTGTGGCGAGGGGACGATCTTCTCGCGAATCAGCCGTTGCTGGACAAAGGCATCGATCGCGTTCCCGACATTATTAACTGTTGGTGGAACAGGCCGCTCGATAGGACGATAGGACCAGTGCCTGTCCTGTTCCGTGCCAGCCAGCGCCGCGCGGCTCTGCGGGCCATCAGCCGCTGCGGACGTGCGGCCCGGCAGCATGCTGGCAGCCAGGCAGCTGAGCAGGACTCCTGTGAACAGTTGTCGGTACATCGGTGCGGGCCTGCCAGGGGCGAATTATCGACACCGGCATTCTATCACAACCTGCGCGGCTGGCAGCATAACGTGCCAGCAGACACAACTCGCTGATCGACTCCCCGTCGCCGCACGCTAGTGAGTACCAGTGACTTCGTCAGAACCGGTTGGAATGCGAATGCTCTCAACCATGTCCTGAACGTGCTGGGGCGGAGGCGGGCTGAACAGGTTGACCACAAAGGCCACGGTAAAGTTAACGAGCATGCCGATCGTACCAATGCCCGCCGGTGAGATTCCCAGGAGATAGTCGTCTGGTTTTCCACCGAGGAACTGGAAGTAGATGATGTAACCCAATGTGAATCCGATCCCACAGGCCATGCCGGCAATTGCGCCTTCCCGGCTCAACTTCTTCCAGAAGATGCCCATCAGCAGAGTTGGGAAGAAGGATGAGGCAGCCAGTCCGAATGCGAAGGCTACCGTTTCGGCGATAAAGGTTGACGGCGGATTGATGCCAAAATAGGTGGCGATCAGCAGCGACACGAAAGCGGCGATCCTCGCATATCTCATTTCTTCCTTGTCGGTCAGGTTCGGGTTGACGATGTTCTTCATCAAGTCGTGCGAAATCGATGTCGAGAGCACCAGCAGCAATCCAGCAGCTGTTGACAATGCCGCAGCAATGCAGCCGGCCATTAACAGGGCAATCATCCATTTGGGCGCCTCACCCATATGGGGATTGGCCATGATCATGATGTCCCCGCCGAACCAGAGTTCATTTGGGTTACTCATGTCGATGTCGTTTGTCAGAAGTCTCTCGCCGTATTTACCGCGTTTATCTTCGTTTGGATACTGCGGTTTCTTCGCCGCAGCCGTCGTCACAAATACATTGGCCGTTCCTTTTTCAGATTCCCCCTTACCGAAATACTGAATTTTTCCGTCGTCGTTCTTGTCGAACCAGGCCATCTGGCCGGTTTCCTCAAAGTCCTTGAACCACTGCGGAGCGGTTGTATATTCCTGATCATGCAGCTTTTTGATGAGGTTCACCCGGGAAAAGGCGCCGATCGCCGGAGCGGTGAGATAGATGACTGCGATAAAAGCAAGTGTCCAGCATGCTGAAATTCGTACAGCCTTGACGTTCTTGACGGTGAAGAACCGCACGATCACGTGAGGCAGGCCGGCGGTCCCGCACATCAGTGCCGCGGTAATGCAGAACATGTTGATAGTTGACAGGCTGCCGTCGGTGTAATTCGAGAAACCGAGTTTGACATTGAGGCTGTTCACCTTTTCCAGGAACGGCGTCGCGTTGCCATCTTGAGTGAAGTCGCCGATGAAGCCCAGCTGTGGAATAAAGTTGTTGGTCATCGCAATGGCGATGAAGATGGCCGGGATCGTGTAAGCAAATGCCATCACGCAATACTGGGCAACCTGCGTGTAGGTGATCCCCTTCATGCCCCCCAGACCCGCGTAGAGGAAGACGATTCCTGCACCGATCAGGACTCCCGGAGTCATGGGGATTCCGAACAGCTGGGAAAAGACAACTCCAACTCCATTCATCTGTCCCATGATGTAGGTCATACAGATGAAGATCGCGCAGACGACGGCGACACCGCGCGCAACCTTTGAATAAAACCGATCTCCGATGAAATCAGGAACCGTTGCTTTGCCGAATTTCCTCAGGTAGGGGACCATCAGGATGGTGAGCAGTACAAAGCCGCCGGTCCAGCCCATCAGGAATCGCGATCCATCATATCCGCCGATCGCCAGTGTTCCGGCCATCGATATAAAGGTAGCGGCCGACATCCAGTCAGCTGCCGTGGCCATGCCGTTTGCAATCGGTGAGACTTCGCCGCCGGCTACATAGTATTCCTTCGTTGACGTCGCTCGAGAACGAAAAGCGATCCCGATGTAGAGGGCAAAAGAGATGCCGATGAAGATGAAATTGAGTGTGTTTTGGTCCATGTTCGCTGTCCGCAATACCTATTCGCTGTATCCGTGCTTTTCGTCCAAACGGCGCATCAGCACGGCATACGTGATCAGGATCAGCACAAAGCAGATGATCGATCCCTGCTGTGCCATCCAGAAGCCAAAGGGGGCATTACCGATCTGCGGAAAACTTGCATCCAGCCAGTCACGGCAGAGAATTGCAGCGACAAAACTCACCATGAACCAGACGACCAGCAGGCCGATTGTAATTCGCAAGCAGGCCCGTCGATGTTCCCGCGGCGTGCTGTCGTTCATATTCACTTCCTCGCGCAATTCACGATTCTCCGAAAACTGCATGTCATACTGAAGCAGGCAGTCCACGTTATCAGCATTCAGCTACGATGACGAGACGTCGAACTGCGGCTCTGACTAGATCAACTCCCTGATCGGTTCTCGGTGGTCCACCAGGAATTGCGGACGCCCATTGTGATCGGGAACGGTGGCCGTCATGGTATCGATTCCGAGCCGATTGTAGAGCGTGGCAAAGACCTCCTGATAGTGCACCGGGCGTTCTTTGGGAACCTCGGCATACTTGTTCGTGGATCCGATCACCTGCCCAACCTGCATACCTCCGCCAGCCAGCAATGCGCAGGACGCCTGTGACCAGTGGTCACGACCGCCACCCTTGTTGATACGTGGCGTGCGACCAAATTCACCCCAGGCGATGACAGTCACGTCATCTTCAAGCCCACGGTCATGGATATCCTGCACCAGCGCGGTCACAGCCTGGTCAAGCTTGGGCAGCTGAATCGGCAGCCGCTCGAAATTCCCGCCATGCCGATCCCAGCTACCGAAGCTGAGCGTGACGCAGCGAGCTCCTGCTTCCACCAGTCGCCTGGCCATCAGGAACTGGTCCATCCAGTGCGGCCCGGCATCTTCACCAAAGGCCGGAGCCGAGCTGCCGCGACCATACCGATCCCGCAGGGCAGGATCTTCTTTTTCCAGGTCCATCGCTTCGAGCATCTTGCTCGAAGTCAGCACATCGAAAGCCTGTTGCGTGTAAGCATCGACACCCTCGTAAACCCGCTGGGTATCCACAGTCCGGCGGAACCTGTCAAAGCTGGCGAGCAGTGACTTGCGATCACCCAGTCGCTCGAGGTCGATCCCCTGGAGCTTCATGTCCGCCAGTCCCTCTCCTTGTGGCTGGAAAGGTGCATAGGCCGGACCCAGGAATCCCGGCAAGCCAGGATTTGAATACGGCGTATGGCGTGTCTTCGTCGTCAGGCCAACAAACGGTGAGACGGAGGGCACAACATTGCCATGAAGTCGGGCCACCGCAGAACCGAGTGACGGTCGCCCCGATTGACGCTGGCCAGCGGAAATCGGGTGGCCACTCATGCAGGTGTCCGATGCATGTTGGTCGGGGGAGCCGTAAAGCGATCGAATGATTGTGAATTTATCCATCATGCTGGCAAGCCGCGGCATGTGCTCGCAGATCTGGATGCCCGGGACCGCCGTCGAGATTGGCTTGAACGAACCCCGGATCTCCAGCGGGGCCTGCATCTTCAAGTCATACATGTCCTGGTGGGATGGCCCACCGGACAGGTAGATCATGATGACCGCCTTGTGCGACAGCTTTTTGCCTTTCGGACCAGCCACCGAGGCTTCTGCCGCCAGTAGCTGTGGCAGCGACAGACCACCGAGGGCCAGCCCGCCAATATTGAGGAACTGTCGACGGGAGAGCCCGTCACATTGTCGTTGCTTGCGGCCCAGAATACGAAGCATGTTGTCTCACAATACCTGTTCGACATTCACAGTTGACGATCACAATTGGCAAGCCACAATCTTAATGGACTGGCCGATGGAATCACAAGCTGGATGTACCTGTCTGGCGCACCCGCCCTATCATCGTTTATCGGCTGACCGTCAAACAGACTTCTGGTGAGCCGGCGGCCGGGGCAGTAAAATTATCCTGTCTGGCCTCTCGCAGAGGCAGAACGAATGAATCAGGATTACCCACGATGAACGAACCAACACTTTATGAGCGGCTCGGCGGCTACGACGCCATCTGTGCTGTTGCCGACGAACTATTACCGAGACTGATCAACGATGGGCAACTGGGACGTTTCTGGTCGCACCGTGGTGAGGATGGTCTGGAGCGAGAGAAGCAGCTGCTGATCAACTTTCTGGCAGATGCCAGTGGTGGACCGATGTATTACACCGGACGCGACATGGCGACAACACATCGTGGCATGGGGATCGACCAGGCAGACTGGCAGATCTTCATCGAACATCTTCAAGCGACACTCTCCGCCATGCAAGTTCCCGAACCGGAAGCTGCTGCGGTGGTTGGTTTTATCCAGAGCACACGTGATGAAATTGTTGAGTAACATCGACTGGCGGTGGTGCCTGTGCGGCATCCTGGCTGTCTTCGTCTGCACTCCGACCGCCCCAGCGCAATCAACTTTCGGGGACAGTTCTGGGTTTTCAGCCGGAAGTGGCATGGGACGGCTGCTTCGTCCTCGCTTCCTCAGGCGCGAACGGCGCCAGGAGCAGAAAAGGCAACGGAACGCTGCAAGAAATCCGGCGGAGTTGCTTGAACAGCTTTTCAACGACGACAGCTGGCTGGATGTCGTACGCAGTTTTGACAGGCTGGAATTCTACATCCTGCCCAAGCCTGATAAATCGTCGAATGACTACAACGCACCCAAGCGCCTGCTGGCCACGTCCTCGGCCGGCGAGATCCCGAGTCCCGATCAGGCTCGCCGGGTCGCTGAGATCCTTTCCTCGGCCGGCACGTACAGTTGGGGAGTTCAATACATGTGCGGGACGCTCTACGGCGTCCGCTTTGATTTTCACAAGGGAGACAAGTCCGTTTCCATTCTGCTCTGCCTGACCTGTGCCGAAGCTGGCGTTGTCACCAATCCTGGCGATCTGACGCAGATGCGAAGCGAGCACATCGAGTTGAAAAAGGTGTTTCCAGAGCTGCTGTCGATCATCAAGGAGCTGGCACCCAACAATGCCGTGATCCAAGGACTTAAGCCTCCCAGCAGTGGCTGAATGCTGCAGGCGATCCAACTCTGCGACTCCGTGATACAAGGGCCTGATTCATATCAATCCACGATCTGACTGGCCCAATAGGGACTGATGATTTATCCTTGTGTTAGTCGATGCCTGTTATAGAGGACATCTTTGATTATGCAGCGTAGGCAACTACTCTCGTTTGGCTTAAGCGGATTCGCCAGCCTCGGCTTGTCGAATCTGATCAAACTTCGCGCGGCCACTCCGATTGCCGAGCGAAAACGGACCGCCATCATCCTGGTCTGGCTGCGGGGTGGCTGCAGCCATCTCGACACCTGGGATCCCAAGCCTGATGCCAGCGATGATTTTCGCGGCCCCTACAATCCCATCCAGACCACGGTGCCTGGCACGATTGTGACGGAGTTGATTCCCCGCATCGCCGCCAACACCGATCGATTCAATTTACTGCGCTCGGTCGCCCACACCGGCGGTGGCCACCCGGCCGGTTCGCTACAGGTGCTGGCTGGTGACCCAGCAGCGCAGGACAAGACCAAACCCCTGATGCCCGACTGGATGTCGATCGCACACTACCTGCGTTACGATACCCGCCGTGCGCTGCCCAACTATGTGACCGTCAATCCTGTCGATCGTTATGACAGTTTCACGATTGCCGGGGCAACTTACCTGGGCCCATCCTACGAACCATTCCGCGTCACAGGTGACCCCAGCCAACCGAACTTTGAGGTCCCCAACGTGGGACTCAGCGATCGCTCGCTGGCCGAACGGTTTGCTACCCGCGTCTCCTTGCGTGAAAAACTCGATGGACTGCGTCGCGACATCGACGCCAGCGGGGAAATCGCAGCCCTCGATGACTTTGACCAGGCAGCCGTCAACCTGCTGACAAGTCCCAAGGCGCGCGACGCTTTCGACTTGTCGAAGGAACCGGACCAGGTGCGGGACCGTTATGGTCGGCATCAGTGGGGACAGCAGTGCCTGATGGCCCGCCGGTTGGTGGAGGCGGGCGTGGAGATCATCACAACGGAATTCGATGGGCCGTTGTGCGGTCGTGTTGCCAACTGGGATGACCATGCAGTCAATCATCATGTCTTCCAGGCAATCAAACACCGCGCACCTTACTTTGATCAATCTGTCTCAGCATTGATCGAGGATGTCTACCAGCGCGGCCTCGACAAGCGAGTGATGGTGGTCGTGACTGGCGAATTCGGTCGCACACCTCGCATCTCACACGTTGCCAGCAGCGGGGGTGGTGTCGCCAGCGGTGCCAAGGGGACCGTGCAGCCGGGCCGTGACCATTGGCCGCGTGCCAACACCATGCTGTTTGCTGGTGGCAACATGGAGACCGGCCAGGTGATCGGAAAAACCGACCCGCACGGCGAGGACCCGGTGGAGAGACGGGTCGGACCAGGGGACTTCCTGGCAACAATCTACCGTCACCTCGGTATCGATTCGGATCATGTCGCGATCCCCAACCTCTCGGGACGCCCGGTCCCGATCCTGACCCACGGCAGGCCTATTCCCGAGCTGACTGGCTAACATCTCGAGCGGCAACAGATCATGCTTTCCATCTCCTCAGGCAGCGACGCTCAATGCAATCGGCGAGAAGTGCTCTCGATCGGTAGCCTGGGATTTGGCGGCTTTACCCTTGCCAACATGTTGGCGAGTGAGCAGGCCGGCGCTGCTCTAGAGAAACAGCTCAGCAGTGGAAAATCGGTGATCTTCCTGCTTCAGCACGGTGGCCCAACTCAATTCGAGACTTTCGATCCCAAGCTGGATGCTGGCGATGGCATCAACACGGTGGGAGGTGTGACCCGCACATCGATTCCCGGGGTGACATTTGGTTCGACAATGAGTGACGTGGCTAAGCACGCCCATCGGCTGGCGATTGTTCGGTCGTACGCAACCGGAAGCAATGGCCACAGTATTCGCCCGCTGATCAGCGAAGCGACGCTGGGTGCCAATATAGGTTCGATCTATTCTCGCATCGCTG
>CAUZOB010000151.1:0-12920 GCA_963581185.1 Planctomycetota bacterium
TACTCTCCTGTTACCAGGCGAAGTGGGCGAAAGCCTTATTGGCATCGGCCATTCGATGTACGTTTTCGCGACGAGTCATGGCGCCGCCTTCCTTGTGATAGGCTGCGGCCAGTTCATCAGCGAGTTTCTTGGATGTCGCCTGTCCTTTTTTCTCACGGACGGCGATCAGCAGCCAGCGAAAAGCGAGCGACTGCTGGCGACTCTTGTTGACCTGGATCGGCACCTGGTAAGAAGCACCACCGACTCGCTTGGATCGAACTTCAATCTGCGGCTTGACGTTCTCGATCGCCTCAGTGAAGACTTCCAGCGGATCCCGATCGGGAATCCGGATGCGGAGGTCTTCGAGGGCAGTATAGAAGACTTCCTGGGCAACGGTTTTCTTACCGTTCGACATCAGGCAATTGATGAATTTGGAGGCCAGCAGGGAGTTATACCTGGGGTCTGGCTTGAGCTGTTTGCGGCTAGCGGTGATACGTCCCATCGAGGTCTGCTCTTTTTCTGCTGTTAGCGAGTTTTACGGTTTCTTGGCGCCGTAACGGCTGCGTGACTGGCGACGGTCTTCGACTCCGAGCGTATCAAGTGCGCCACGGACGACCTGGTAACGAACACCTGGCAGATCGCGGATTCGACCACCACGGACGAGCACGATCGAGTGTTCTTGCAGGTTGTGTCCCTCGCCGGGGATATAAACTGTCACTTCCTTGCCATTGGAGAGGCGGACACGGGTGATTTTCCGCAGTGCCGAGTTCGGCTTCTTGGGGGTCATGGTTCGAACTTGCAAGCAGACGCCTTGCTTCTGCGGGCAACGATCCAGCACCGGGGCCTTGGATTGCTTCCGCTTCTGCCTGCGTCGTCTTCGAACCAGTTGGTTAATTGTCGGCATTGAAGTCGTGCCTTGTTGTAATTTCTGAAGTCAGATCCTGCCTGCCAGGGGGTTGCCCTTAGCTGGAGGCGGGATTCTCTGCAAACTATCGAACTTAGTTGTTTCACGGCCGCTGTCAACCGGCAGTGGTTATTCTTCCTCCGCCGCTGGTTCGTCAGTGCCGAGTAGTGTTTCGAGCGTCGGTGGCGGGACCCCTTCGGCCAGATCATCACTGGGAGCTGGCTGGGTCACAGCAACCTCGTCCTCGCCTGCTGTCTGCAACAGCGGGAACTCGGTGGTCAGCTTCTGTTCCTTCTCAGCGGCGATTGCCTGCAATGCCTCGGGCTGGTATCGCACCTCGGCATCCTGGAACATACGGAAGCCGGTGCCGGCTGGAATCAGGTGACCGAGGATGACGTTTTCCTTGAGTCCCACCAGTCGGTCGATCTTGCCAGCGAGTGCTGCCTCGGTCAGGACCTTGGTGGTTTCCTGGAAACTGGCTGCCGAGATAAAGCTGGAACTCTGTACCGCCGCCTTGGTAATCCCCAGCAACTGGACGCTGGATGTTGCCGGCTTGACCTTCTTGCCCTTGGCAGGTGATCCACCCAGTTCCTCCACTTGGGCGTTGGTCTCCTGCATGGCGGTCTTGGGTACGATGGCGTCGAGCTCATAGTCGGTATCGCCGCTATCGCTGATTTTGACACACTTGGCGAGGTCGTCGTTCGTCTCGCGGAAGTCAAAGCGATCGAGCACCATGCCCTCGAGCAGGCTGGTATCTCCGGCCGACTCGACTTTTACTTTCCGCAGCATGCGGGCGACAATAATCTCGACGTGCTTGTCGTTAATCTCCACTCGCTGGCTGCGATAAACCTGCTGAATCTCACGCACCAGGTAATTCTGCACAGATTCCTCACCCTCAACGCGGAGGATGTCATGCGGTACGAGTGGACCGTCGACGAGCGAATTGCCTGCTTTGACAAAGTCGCCGGAGTGAACCAGGAAGCGTTTACCGTGCGGCACGAGGTGTTCTCGTTCGATACCACTTTCGCTGCGAACGATCATCGATCGCTTGCCACGCTTCTGCTCACTCATAATCTCAACTTCGCCATCGATCTCGGCGATCACGGCGGGATCCTTGGGCTTACGAGCTTCAAAGATCTCGGTCACACGCGGCAAACCGCCGGTGATATCGGTAACCCCGGAAGCTTCACGCGGCGTCTTGGCGAGAACTGCTCCGGCGCTGACCATGGCGCCTTCCTCGACTTCGATATGGGCAGCCTCGGGCAGGTAGTAGACGTCCAGGGTGGTTCCCTTGTCTTCCAGCTCGATACGCGGATGAAGTTCCCCTTTATGATCCATGATCATACGGCGGATATGGCCGGAGGCATCCTTTTCGATGCGGACGGTTTCGCCCTCGACGACATCCTTATAGCGGGCTTCGCCGGAGACTTCGGCCAGGATCGGGATACTGTGGGGATCCCATTCGCACAGTATCTGTCCGTCCTTGATCGACTGGTCCTCGTCAACTCGCAGTACCGCACCGGCGGGCACGTCGTGTTTCTCCAGTTCACGCCCCTTGGCGTCGAGAATGGAGACTTCACCATTACGGGCCAGGACGATATTATTGCCATCTTCATTCTGCACTTTGCGGATCCGAGTGAAGCGGACAATACCACCCACCTTGGCCTTGATGTCACTGTCTTCAATGCTGGTATTGACGGTACCGCCGATGTGGAAAGTCCGCATGGTCAGCTGGGTACCGGGCTCGCCGATACTCTGGGCGGCGATGATACCGACCGCCATACCTTCTTCGACCATCGTGCCGGTGGACAAATCCATACCGTAGCAGCATTGGCAGACACCCAGTTTCGCTTCGCAGGTCATCGGGCTGCGGACCTGAATACGTTCCAGCCCGATCTCTTCGATCTTGCGAGCAACGTCGACAGTGATCAGCCCGTTTTCCTTAACGATCACGTCATCGGTCACCGGGTTAACGATATTCTGTCGACTGACTCGGCCCTTGACGGCGTCGGTCAGTTTCACTTCGACTTTCTCTCCACGGTAGATAACACCCTTGGTGATCCCCTGGGTGGTCTTGCAGTCCTCAATCGTGATGACCACGTTCTGGGCGACGTCAGCCAGCTTTCGAGTCAGGTAACCTGAGTCGGCTGTTTTCAGCGCGGTATCGGCCAGGCCCTTACGAGCACCGTGGGTGGAGGAGAAATACTCCAGCACGGTCAGGCCTTCGCGGAAGTTAGCCTTGATCGGCGTTTCGATAATCTCGCCGGTCGGCTTGGCCATCAAGCCACGCATACCAGCCAGCTGGCGAATCTGTTCGATACCACCACGAGCGCCGGACTCGGCCATCAGGAAGACCGGGTTGACGTAATTGTCGCCACCATGAACATCCTTTTTCATCGCTTCCATCATCGCCTCGGTGATCTGTTCCCGGGCATGCGTCCAGGTATCGAGCACCTGGTTGTAGCGTTCCATCTCGGTAATCACACCACGCTCGTAGAGCTTGTGGAACTTGAGCACACTTTTTTCGGCAACATCGAGAATACTCAGCTTGTTGTCCGGTGTGATCAGGTCGTCCGTGGCAAAGGAGAGCCCGCTGCGCGTACTCTCACGGAAACCGAACTGGTTCATATCATCGAGCAATTCGATTGTCGGCCCCCGACCAAGTCGCTGGTAGCAGTCGGAGATAACCGTAGCCAGATCTCCGGAACGGAGCGTCTGATTGTAATAGTCCATCCCGTCGGGCAGCATCATGTTAAAGAGCACACGCCCATAGGTGGTTTCAATAATGGCCCCGAGCGGCGGTTCTGAGTCGTCGTCCGTTTTGAGACGACATTTTTCAGGCAAGCGGACCTTGATCTTGGCATGCAATTTGAGGGCACCCTGCGAGTGCGCCAGGTCGGCTTCCTCAAGCGAGGAGAAGGTCATCCCCTCGCCAGTCTGGTTGGCCAGGTTCAGCGTGGCATAGTAACAGCCCATCACGGTATCCTGCGAGGGACTCATGATTGGCTTGCCGTTAGAGGGAGCGAAGATATTGTTGGTAGCCAGCAACAACGTGTGGGCTTCCACCTGGGCCTCGATCGAGAGTGGCAGGTGGACGGCCATCTGGTCACCGTCGAAGTCGGCGTTGAAGCCCTTGCAGACGAGCGGGTGCAGGTGAATGGCGTTGCCTTCCACGAGCGTCGGCTCGAAGGCCTGGATTCCCATGCGGTGCAGCGTGGGAGCACGGTTGAGCATGACGGGGTGATTGCGAATCACGCGTTCAAGGATATCCCAGACTTCCTCGTCCTTCCGCTCCAGCATCTTCTTGGCAGACTTGATCGTATCGGCGTGACCGAGATCCTTGAGCTTGCGGATGATGAAGGGCTGGTAAAGCTCCAGGGCGATCTTCTTGGGCAAGCCGCACTGGTGCAATTTCAATTGTGGACCAACCACGATCACACTACGGGCAGAATAATCGACTCGCTTACCAAGCAGATTTTCACGGAAGCGACCCTGCTTTCCCTTGATCATGTCGGTCAGCGACTTGAGCGGCCGGTTGCTGCTTCCCAGCACAGGTCGCTTGCAGCGATTATTGTCGAACAGCGCATCGACCGATTGCTGCAGCATCCGCTTTTCATTGCGGATGATGACCTCGGGGGCGTTCAGATCGACCAGCTTGTGCAGGCGATTATTCCGGTTGATGATTCGTCGGTAGAGATCGTTCAGGTCACTGGTGGCGAAGTTGCCTGAATCGAGCAGCACGAGCGGCCGCAGGTCGGGCGGAATGACCGGAATCACGTCCAGCACCATCCACTCGGGACGGTTATCGCTGTCGCGAATCGCTTCGAGGATCTGCAGCCGGTTCGTGAGGTCCTTCTTGGTCTGCTTTGACTTGGTCTCCAGCAGCTTGCCTCGCAGTTCCTCCGAGAGCTGCACGAGATCCATGCTGGTGAGCAGCTTGCGGATCGCGTTCGCTCCCATTTCTGCTTCAAAGCTACCGTCCCCCCACTGTTCCCGGGCAGCGCGGTATTCTTCTTCGGTCAACAGCTGCTGGTTCTCCAGCTCGGTGTCTCCCTTGTCGACAACCACGTAGTCCTGGAAGTAGATCACTTTTTCCAGGCTGGTCGTCTTCATGTTAAGCAGGTTGCCAAGCCGGCTCGGCATGGCCTTGAAGAACCAGATGTGCACGACCGGGGCGGCCAGTTCGATATGGCCCATCCGCTTGCGGCGGACGCGTGAGTGAGTCACCTTGACTCCGCAGCGGTCGCAGATCATGCCCTTGTACTTCATGCCGCGGTACTTGCCGCAGGCGCACTCCCAGTCCTTTTCCGGGCCGAAGATGCGCTCACAAAAGAGCCCATCCTTTTCTGGCCGGTAAGTCCGGTAGTTGATAGTTTCCGGTTTCTTGACTTCGCCAAACGACCAGCTACGAATATCGTGCGGCCGCGCCAGGCTGATCTTCACCGAGGCGTAATCATTAATTCGATCGTAAGAGCTTTCGCCAATCGTCATCTAGCAGTGCTCCCTGAGGTGCTTGTTGAGATCAATTCATTCGTGCGAGTTAAGAGACTACCCTCCGGGGGTAATCCTAGACGCGACGCTTCTCCAGCTGCATGTTCAGACCAAGTCCACGAATCTCGTTCGTCAGCACGTCAAAGCTGGCGGGCGTGCCAGCTTCCAGCGTGTTCTCACCCTTGACCATCGATTCATAGATCTTGGTACGTCCCTCCACATCATCACTCTTGACAGTCAGCAATTCCTGCAGGATGTAGGCGGCCCCGTAGGCCTCCAACGCCCAGACTTCCATTTCGCCGAAACGCTGTCCCCCAAATCGTGCCTTGCCACCAAGTGGTTGCTGGGTGATCAGCGAGTAGGGGCCAGTGCTCCTGGCATGCACCTTGTCATCGACAAGATGATGTAACTTGAGCATGTAGATGTAGCCGACGGTGGTTTCCTGGTCGAGCGGCACGCCGGTGCGGCCGTCGCACAAGCGGGTCTTGCCATGTCGCGGCAGGCCAGCTTCCTCCAGGCAGTTGTTGACATCCTCCTCATTCGCTCCGTCGAAGACTGGCGTCACCGCCTGGAAGCCGAGTGCCTCGGCAGCCCAGCCGAGGTGGGTTTCCAGGATCTGGCCGACATTCATACGACTGGGGACACCAAGTGGATTAAGCATGATCTGCAGGGGCGTGCCATCTTCCATGAAGGGCATGTCCTCGACCGGCAGGATCTTGGCGATCACACCCTTGTTCCCATGCCGTCCCGCCATCTTGTCGCCGACCGAGATAACTCGCTTGGTCGCCACGTAGACTTTGACCATCTGCAACACGCCGCTGCGTAACTCGTCGCCCCGCTTCATGCTGTTAAGCTGCCGGTCGCGATCGTCGATAGCAATTTCGATGGCTGGCCAGTGGGACTTGTGGATCGCTTCGATTTCCACCTTCTTGGCGACACTCCGCATGCTTCCAGTGACCCAGTCAGGTCGGAAACCGGGTGCCCGTTCGGCGATATACTTGCTCTCCTGCTCGACCAGGGCGTTACCATCCTCGTCCTGTACGCGGCGGCCAGTCATGGAGACTTCCATCTCCTGCAGCATCAATTTGAAGGCCACGGCGATCTTCTCGTTGCCCTCGTTTTCGGCAGCTCGCAGGTCCTTTTCGAAGACCTTGCGTTCCTCGTCCGAGAGGCTCATGCGTCGGGAGAACTTCTGCGTATCGATGACAATCCCCTCGATGCCCGAGGAGACCTCCAGCGAATCATTTTTCACGTCTTCACCGGCGCGGCCAAAGATGGCATGCAGCAGTTTCTCTTCCGGAGTCAACTCGGTCTTGCTCTTGGGCGAGACCTTGCCGACCAGCACGTCACCAGGCGTGACATAGGTTCCGATCTGGACGATCCCGGCGTCGTCGAGGTTACTGAGTGCCTTCTCGCTGACATTCGGTATGTCGCGAGTGAATTCCTCGCGACCAAGCTTGGTTTCGCGAATCTCGACGTCGAATTCTTCGATGTGGATCGAGGTGTAGGTATCGTTCTTGACCAGTTCCTCGCTGATGATGATGGCGTCTTCATAGTTGTAGCCATCGAACGACATGAAGCCGACCAGCAGGTTGCGGCCCAGTGCCAGTTCTCCCTGGTAAGTGGCAGCTCCATCGGCCAGGACCTGGTCTTTCTCGACGCGATCACCAAGCTGGACAATCGGCTTCTGGTTCAGGCAGGTTCGCTCGTTAAGACCAACGAACTTTTTCATCTCGTAGATATCAGAACCGACCGTAATGCTGTCGGCATCACACTGCACGATCTTGCCGGCACGCTTTGCCCGCACCACCATGCTGGAGTTCTGGGCAACGGCAATTTCCATTCCGGTGGCCACGATCGGGGGCTCGGTAATCAACAGCGGCACCGCTTGTCGCTGCATGTTGGAACCCATCAGTGCCCGGTTAGCATCATCGTGCTCAAGGAAGGGGATCAATCCGGCCGAGACACCGACCATCTGGCTGGGTGCAATGTCTATGTAATCCACATTCGTCGGCGTCACGATTTCAAAGTCTGAATGGTAGCGGGCGATCAGGGTGGGACCGGCCAGCTCGCGATCGTTGACTGCCGCATCCGCAGGTGCGACATACGACTGGGACTCCTCGTCGGCTCGCAGCCAGACGATTTCATCCTGCAGCTTGCCCTGTTCCACTTTTCGGTAAGGCGTGATCAGGAAACCGTAATCATCCACTGCTGCATAGATCGCCAGGCTGGAGATCAAGCCAATGTTTGTACCTTCCGGAGTCTCAATCGGGCAGATTCGGCCGTAGTGAGAAATGTGGACATCGCGGACCTCAAAACCGGCTCGCTTGCGATTCAGGCCGCCAGGACCGAGGGCCGAAAGTCGACGCTCATGCGTCAGCTGGGAGAGGGGATTCGTCTGGTCCACCACCTGTGAAAGCTCACCACGCCCAAAGAAGTACTCGATCGCTGCCGAAATGCTCTTGGGGTTGATCACGCTGCGAGGCGTCATGTCCTCCTGGTCCTTGAGACTCATCTTCTCAGTCACCGTGCGACGCAGCTTGAGAAAGCCCTTTCTCAATTCATCACAAGCCAACTCATCGATCGTACGAAGCCGACGATTGCCAAGATGATCGATGTCGTCCACGTGGGCGCGGTCGTCGTTGGCAGCCAGCAGCAGCAGGTAAGAGATGGAAGCCAGCAGGTCGTCCGGGCGGAGTGTCATTTCCGACTCTTTGACGTTCAGTTTGAGCTTGCGATTGATTCGGAAGCGGCCCACGCGACCCAGTCGGTAGCGGTTGGAGTCGTAGAACTTCTCCTCGAACAATGTGCGGGCCTTCTCCAGTTGGGGAGGATTGCCAGGCCGCAGTCGCTGGTAGATACGCAGCAGGGCTTCCTCGTGGCTGGAGGTGGCGTCGTCACGCAGCGAGTTGAAGACGAGCGGTGTCTTGGGGTCGTCAACCACGATCTCGATCTGCTTCAAACCGCAATTGCAGATTAACTCGGCAGAGTTCTGGGTTATCTTGGTGCCCGCCTCGACAACAATCTCGCCCGCCTGGTCACTCGACTTGGGATAGATGACGTCATCGACGGCTATCTTGCCAAGGATCTTATTGACGCTGCGGCCATCGACAACCTTGACACTCTCGGTGTCGTAAAAGACGCGGATCAAGTCGGCGTCGGTGCTCAGCTTGGGGGACATGGCACGCAGCAATGTCATCGCCGAAAACTTACCGCTCTGGTCGATGCGGACAGTCAGCAGGTCTTTCTTGGTGACGTTGACTTCAATCCAGCTTCCTCGCTCAGGGATGACGCGGCAGCTGGCCAGCTTGCGATCACTGGTGGGATCGTTTTCCATGACGAAATCGACACCCGGGCTGCGATGCAGCTGGCTGACCACAACACGCTCGGCACCATTAATGATGAATTCACCACCACCCAGCATGATTGGCAGGTCCCCGAGGAAAACTTCTTCCTCGACCGGCTCGTCCTTGTTGAGTCGCAGCCAGACGCGGAAAGGGCGCCCGTAAGTGAGTCGGAGCTGACGGCATTCGTTGGGGGTATACCGTGGCTTGCCGAGTTCATATCGCAGGTATTCCATGTTGATCGACTTGTCGTAGCTCTCGATCGGGAAAATTTCCTGCAAGACGCTCTCCAGCCCCTGCAGCTTGCGGCTCCTGGAGTCCACCGTGGACTGCAGGAAATCCTCGTAGCTCGCTGTCTGGATATGCGTCAGATTAGGCGTGATCGGTGCCTCGCGACCTGAACCAAATGCACGAACTGCAGTAGGGTTCAACCGTCGCTGAATCGGAATAGGCATGCGTCAAATGCTCCACATGGCGGGGCTATAGTTTCCTGGTGGGAGGGTTCACCGGCAGGTGGGTGATGGCAACGTGCCGGCGCGTATCTTCTCCCTGGCGATGGCACAGTCGGTTTGAAAACCGGCCAGCGAAAAGGGCTGTAAAACGCGGTAACACATCAGTCAATCGATCACCCCGGATGTCGTGGTCGCCTCTTGGCTTCCAGCAGCACGGTCCTACAGGTGTGTGAGTCCATCCCAAAATGACAACCATCAACCAGATGGCTGTCGCGATCATGCGGGTAGTGGCTACTTAAGCTCCACCGCTCCACCCGCTGTCTCGATTTCAGACTTCATCTTGTCGGCTTCATCCTTGTCGACACCTTCCTTGATGGCCGCGCCGCCGTCAGCTGCGCTCTCCACCAGCTTCTTGGCGTCCATCAGCGACAACCCGCTGAGGTTCTTGACTACCTTGACGACAGCCAGTTTCTGTTCGCCGAAGCCAGTCAGCACGACGTCGAAGCTGGTCTTCTCTTCTTCAGCTCCATCGCCATCGGCACCCGCTGCGGCTGCCATCACAACACCGCCGCCAGCAGCTGGCTCGATGTCGTAGGTCTCTTTCAAGTAGTCGCTCAAACTCTTCGCGTCTTTCAACGAAAGCTCGGCGATCGTGTCACCCAGCTTGGAGATCGCCGCAGCGAACTCAATTGTTGCAGTTTCTTCAGCCATTTTAATTCAGGCCCTTTCCTTTACTCAGTATCCGACTTCACCCCAGAGGGTGCGGCCGAGTTACCAATCCCAACGAAAACATGTTTCCTATTACACAATTCAGCCAAGCCCTGTGGCCGGCCAGGAGTTATCCTTACTCCCCAGATTGTTCGGTCTTCTCTTCCTCTTCTGCGTCGTCTGATGCTTCCTCAGTTGCTTCGGCGTCGTCGGCAGCTTCTTCTGTAGCGTCCTCGGTTGCTTCGGCGTCGTCGGCAGCTTCTTCTGTAGCGTCCTCGGTTGCTTCGGCGTCGTCGGCAGCTTCTTCCGTGGCGTCCTCGGTTGCTTCGGCGTCGTCGGCAGCTTCTTCTGTAGCGTCCTCGGTTGCTTCGGCGTCGTCGGCAGCTTCTTCTGTAGCGTCCTCAGTTGCTTCGGCGTCGTCGGCAGCTTCTTCCGTGGCTTCCTCGGTTGCTTCGGCGTCGTCGGCAGCTTCTTCTGTAGCGTCCTCAGTTGCTTCGGCGTCGTCACTTCCATCGTCGGGGAAGTTTTCCAATTGCGAGCTCAGCAGGCCACCGGGAGCAAGTAATTGAGATGACAATCGCGAGCCGACTCCAATGATCTGGCCGACGAGAATGCTGAGTTGTTCTTCACGGGTTGGCCAGGTGCTGATTTCAGCCACCTGTTCCAGAGTTAGCTGTTCACCGTCGTGCAGGCCACCGCGTGTCTGGAAGGCCTCGAATTCAGCGTCATCCTTGTGAAGGCGGTGAACCTCCTTGACCAGCGTGACAAAGTCATCGCCGCCCCAGCAGATAGCCAGGCTGCCATCGAGTCCCTCGAAGGCGGTCGCCAGGGCCGTCCCCTCGGTGGCTCGGCGGACCATGCTATTTTTGACGACCAGCAGGTTGATGTTCTTTTGTCGCAATTCCTTGCGCAGCCGCACGGAGTTATTGACTTCCAGTCCAATCACGTTGGCTAGCAGGCAGTCACCAACGCCATCGAGGCGTTGAGAGATTTCGTCGGTGATAAGTTGTTTGAGGTATTTGCTCATGATCAAACGGCCAATGTAATGGTGTGTTGTTTGTCCTGTTGACTGTTGGTAAATCAGGCTGCAATTCGTATCGAGGGGCTCATCGTGGCACAGACAGCGATACCGCGAACGTAAGTTCCCTTGATCGAGTTTGGCTTCAGTCCTTGAATGTGATCGATAAACGCCTGAATGTTTTCGCACAGTTGCTGGGGTTCAAAACTAAGTCGTCCCACCACGGCGTGGACATTGCCACCCGAGTCGTTACGGAACTCGACTTTCCCTGCCTTGTACTCGCCAATGACCTTTTCCACATCGGGTGTAACCGTACCGGCACGGGGTGAAGGCATCAGGCCGCGGGGCCCGAGAACGCGTCCTAGCGGTCCCACAATTCCCATCATGTCGGGCGTGGCGATACAGACATCGAACTCGGTCCAGCCATCGACGATTTTCTTGGCCAGTTCTTCCTGGCCAACTTCATCGGCTCCCGCATTTGTGGCCGCCTCGGCGAGGGCATCCTTGGCGAAGACCACAACCCGCTGGACCTTACCGATGCCGTGTGGCAGCACGATGGAACCGCGAATGATCTGGTCTGCCTGCTTGGCGTCGACGCCCAGTCGCATGTGGACTTCGACCGCCTGGTCGAATTTGGTACCAGCAAAGTCCTTCAACAGGTCCACTGCCTGGTTGAGCTGGACCGCCTCCTCGCCAGGATGGTTTTCCATCATTGCCTTGAAGCGTTTGGATGTTCGCGCCATTGTCATTCCTGCCTATGTAGTCTGTGCTGGCTCTCGCCCGGGGGAGGGGGAGTGGGTCAGTCGATAACTTCGATTCCCATACTGCGGGCTGTGCCTTCAATAATGCGGCGGGCGTTATCGAGGTCCGTGGCGTTCAGGTCGGCGATCTTCTTCTGCACGATTTCATCCACCTGTCCACGGGTTACCGTGCCGACCTTCTCCTTGTTCGGTATGCCGGATCCCTTGGCAATCCCCGCGGCCTGCTTCAACAGCGAGGCAGCTGGCGGACTCTTGGTGATAAAGTCAAAAGTCCGGTCGCCATAGACGCTGACGATGACCGGGATAGGGGTCCCGTTGTACTCCTTGGTTCGATCGTTGAATTGCTGGACGAATTGCCCCAGGTTGATGCCGAACTTACCGAGCGATGTTCCGACCGGTGGGGCCGGTGTGGCCTGGCCGCCGGGGACCTGGAATCGAGCTTCGCCTACTATTTGCTTTGCCATGATCTCGCCTTATGCCTTGCGTTCTAAACGTCTTCGATCTGCCAGTGTTCCAATTCCACCGGAGTTGACCGACCAAAGATATTGATCATCACGGTGACACGCCCATTCGCTTCATCGACTTCGTCAACATCTCCTTCGAAGTTCTGGAAGTAGCCATCCTTGACGCGAATACGATCTCCCGCCTTGAACGGGATCGATGTCTTGACCTGACCTTCTTCATCCTCGTCATCCACCTCGGTCTTGAGAATGCGTTCCACTTCATGCGGATCCATCGGAGTTGGTTTGCCGACCGAACCTGTAAAATCACCAATACCAGGGGTCTCTCTTACGAGGAACCAAGTGTCGTCGTTGATCACCATGTTGACCATGATGTAACCGGGGAACAACTTGCGACGAACAATCCGGCGTTTACCGCTCCGATTGAACTCAGCAATTTCTTCCACCGGGACGACGATTTCTGGCACGTCCTCTTCCAGCCCCTGCATTTTGACTCGCCGCTCCAGTGACCGGCAGATTGAATCCTCTCGATTGACCTGCACCTTGAGGATGTACCACTTTGGTGTGTCGTCTTCCTCTTCCTCTCCGGCTTCCTCAACAGGCAGCCCTGTGCCATCATCCTGATCGTCGCCTTCCTCTTCGGCGTCCTCTTCTGCTGTGTCGTCGGTAGCCTCGGGTTCCGCTTCGGCGTCCTCTTCAGCAGCTTCTTCTGCTGTGTCGTCGGTAGCCTCGGTTTCCTCTTCGGCGTCTTCTTCAGCAGCTTCTTCTGCTGTGTCGTCGGTAGCCTCGGGTTCCGCTTCGG
>CAUZOB010000152.1:0-12896 GCA_963581185.1 Planctomycetota bacterium
GCTCGGCATTCGCAGCATCCTGCAGGCCAGCCAGCTGGGTCCGACAATCGGGCTGGCCAGCGTGATTCCCAACATCACCCTGCCGCTTGCGCCAATGCTGCTTGTCAGCCTGGTCGTGATCAACGCGCTGGCAGTCAACTCAATCACCAACGAACGAGATGGGCTGGCACTGGACCTGTTGCTGGTCACCGACCTGACGCCGGCCGAGTTCGTGCTGGGCAAGATCCGCGGCGTTCTGTGGGTCACGCGGGACATGGTAATCCTGCCGATCGTGTTATGCCTCTACACTTGGATGCTGGGGGGCATCACGACCGAGAGCCTGATATTCCTGGTCGTCACGTTGCTGGTGATGGACCTGTTTGTCAGCATGCTGGGTGTGCATTGCGGCATGATCTATGCCCGTTCGCGGATGGCCATCACGGTCAGCATGGGAGCGGTCTTCTTCCTCTTCCTGGGCGTGGTGACCTGCATCATGGTGATGATTTCCTTTAGCGGGTCGTTTCAACAACAGCTGGCACCCTTCCTGGCGTTCATCCTTGGCGGCAGCGTCGGTCTGTTTGTTGCACTTGGTATTCGCAACCCGTCCCCGGCCATTCTCTGGTCGACTCTGCTACTGCCGTTCGCAACTTTTTATGCCATCACCAGCTTCCTGATCGGACACAACATGGCTTCCTTCCTGGTGGTGGTCTCGGTCTATGGTTTCACAACCTCGGCGATGGCAATCCCGGCAATCGGTGAGTTTGATATCGCCATGGGTCGGACCAAGGCCGGGGAGGACTAATGCCAGGTGGGTGGAGGTAGCGGCCGAGCATGACAATCATCCTTCCGTGGCTGCTGGCCATGGCGGTCCTGATCAGCCTGTCTGCATTTTTCTCGGCCAGCGAGGCAGCGCTGTTCTCCATTACGCCGGCGCAGCGAGACAAGCTGGACACCGAGTCCCGCCGCCAGCGGGCCGCTGCCCGCTTACTACAGCGCCCCGACCGCCTGCTGAGTGCCGTCCTGTTCTGGAACCTGGCGATTAACCTGACCTATTTCGCGATCACTGCCCGGGTTGGCTTGCTGATGAGTGACAGTGCGGGCTCTTCCGAGGCAGCACTGTTTTCCGCCTTCAGCCTGCTGACCCTGATCTTCCTCAGCGAGATGTTGCCCAAGAGCCTGGCCATACTGCGGCCCGTCGGGCTGGCCTCGCAGCTGGCCATGCCGCTGTCACTGTTCGTGCGGCTGGTCGATCCGCTGATGCCAGTGCTGCAGTTCTTCCAGCTTGTCCTGCGGAGGCTGCTGCTGCCTCGCTTCCAGGCCGAACCGGGATTCGACCAGGCCGATGTGGAACGAGCGGTCAAGCTCTCGCGTGACGATGCCCAGCTTGCCGAGCGAGAACAGCGAACGCTGGAGAACATAGTCGAGCTTTCAGAGATTCGCGTCGACGAGTGGATGCGGCCGAGACGTCACTTCCTGGCCTTCAATCCACCGGTCAATCTGTCCGACCTGCAGGGCCAGATGACACCCAGCAGTTACCTGCTGGTGACCGAGCGTGACAGCGAGGACATCCAGAGCGCGATCCCGCTCAAGAATATCGCCAGGTTACCTGAGCAGCATCTTGAGCATCATGCCACAGCAGTCCTGCATGTCCCCTGGGTCGCGACGGTCGCCGACGCCCTGCAGTTGATGGACGAACGCCAGCGCGAGGTCGCCACGGTACTCAATGAATTCGGTGAGACGATCGGTATCCTCACGATGGAAGATATCCTCGACTCGCTGTTTCGCGATGATACCAGCCGCAGTGGTCGTCTCTTCAGCCGTGCTGCGATTGAACAGGTCGAGCAGGGCTGCTGGCACGTGATGGGCATTACCAGCATCTACCGGCTGGGTCGCCACTTCAATATCGACTTACCAGGACGCCGCGGGCTGACGGTGGCTGGCGTGATCCAGAAAACTCTGGCTCGCTTGCCTGAGTCAGGGGATGAATGCCAGTGGGGACCGTTCCAGCTGCGCGTGCTGGAAATTCCACAGCAGGGACATCTGCTTGTTGAGTTACGCTGGGATCGTGCCAGCCAGGAGCAGCAATAATGACTCTGCCGCTGCTGCTGATCGTGATCGGGATCTCGCTGAGTGCCTTTTTCAGCGGCACCGAAACAGGTTTTTACCGAGTCACCCGGGTTCGCATCATGCTCGATGCAGTTGCTGGTAGCCGGTCGGCGCGGTACCTGCTGTGGTTGACCAACAACCCAACTCTGTTCGTCGCTACCGCGCTGGTCGGCAATAACCTGGCCAACTACCTGGTCAGCCTGGCGATTGTGCTGGGTGTCCACGAGCTGGCCGCCGGCCAGCTACCGCAGGCAGAACTGCTGGCCACCGTGGCAATCGCCCCGCTGGTTTTCTTGCTGGGTGAGTTAATTCCGAAGCAGCTTTACTACGAGGCCCCCTACCGCTTGCTGCGCCGCTCAAGCTGGCCCTTGTTACTGCTCAACACGCTGGCCTTTCCGCTGGTCGCAATGCTCTGGCTGATGGGCCGCATCCTGCAAGCCATACTGGGTGAGACGCCGCTGCGAGTCCAGCAGACACTGGCACGTAACCAGCTGGCAAAGATTTTCAAGCAGGGTGAGGACGCCGGAATCCTGCAGCCAATTCAGCGAAAGCTGGCCGAGGGCCTGTTCACCACCAGCGGCAGGACGGTTGGCAGCGTGGCCACGCCGATAGGACGCGTCCCCTCAGTGCCGCTGCACTCGACGCGGCAGGACGTGTTTCGACTGGCGCGCCGACAACGGCTGCCAATGGTAACGGTGACTCAGCCGGGCAGCCGCCAGGTCGAGGGTTACGTGCGCGTCATCGACCTGTACCTGGAATCCCAGGATTCGATCACGCAGTCACGTCCGCTGATGCGAGTGGATCAGCACGAGAGCCTGCTGGCTGCCATCATCCAGATGCAAAACCAGGATGAGGAACTGGCCGGCGTGACAAAAGACGATGGTCAGCTGCTGGGTATCATCAGCTGCCAGCAACTGGCGGATATCCTGGGAGTTCGATAGTCGTCGCGAGCCGGACTATTTGCCAACGGCCGCAGCCAGGGTACTTGTCGTGATCGCCTCAAAGACCGGCTGCAGCTGGTTGAATTCCTGGTCCTCGGCTTGCCACTCGAAAACTAGAACCTGGCCATCGCGGCTGACTGCCAGAACCTGCCAGCGAATCAACAGGTCGAGGTAGTAAAAGTAAGCATGCTCACCCTCCAGCTGGCAATCCGCGATTTCGCACTCTGCCCGCCCGCGTTCAAGTTCCGGGTACTCAGCTTCCATGCCAGCAATCAGGCCATCGATGATCTGCTGCTGGGAGTAGGTTGATGGGTAGCGGTGAACGGTCCAGTTTCCTCCAGCAGGACTCTCCAGAGTGACCCAGCCGGATTCCATCTCCGCCTCGCCCTGACCACAGATTGTCCAGTTGTCAGGATAGAGGAACTCGATGCCATTGCTCGCGTATTCAACCGCCATCGGGACTAACACTCCGCTGAAACAACCAGTCAGCACTGAGCATAACCGGAGCTCTCATTCTGGCCTACCACCAGCCTCTCCCGCAGAGGCTGACAGAGCGACGAAGTATCGCTGGGGGTCGGCCGACCGGGCCAATTCAGCTTGTTCGAAAAACAGCCTTTTGTTAGCTTCACATCGCCCAGCAGCAGGCGACGAGATAGCTGGATAGCTGGTCAGGTGGTGGCATACATCCAACCAGCTGGATTCACCGACAGGATGGAAAGCGGTATGACATTCCGGCATCATCGACTGGGGCTGTCTAGCGGCCTGCTGGCAGTGGTCCTGTCTGGCTGTTCGTTACTGGACAAGCAAGGCAGTGACCAGGACCGCTTGTTACAAGCTCGCCAGCTGGCAAACCAGGCAACAGCGTTGACTCAGCAAGATCGCTGGGATCAGGCAGGCACGCTGTTTGCCCAGGCGATTGAACTCTCACCGAGCCATGATCGAACTCACGCGGAATATGCTCGTGTACTCTGGCAGACTGGTGATCGTGAGGCGGCGATCGAGCGCATGCAGCAGGCTGTCGACCTGTCCGCCAAGAACGCCCAGTACCGGATTGAACTTGGTCACTTCCTGCTTGCCCTGGATCGCCTGGACGAGGCGCTGAAGCAAGCTGAAGCGGCGATCAAGATCGATCTGCCAGCGGCCGATTCCGCCACCGCCTATGCCCTCCGCGGCGATATTCGCAGCAGGCAGGGTTCCCAGGACCAGGCGCTGGCCGACTATCTCCAGGTCTTGAGCGTCAAGCCGGAGTACCCCCAGATTGAACTTGCTGCAGCCCGTATTTACCTCGCCCGCCAGCGGCCTCAGCGGGCACTGGCCTTGTTGACCGTGCTCTACGATCGCACTCCGCCGGTGCAACGATCGCGCGACTTGATTCGCATGCAGGCCCGCGCTTGCAAGCAGCTCGGCCGATACAACGATGCCATCCAGTTGCTGGTGACCGCCGTGGAAAACGGTCCTCCGGATGCCGAGCTGTACTTTCAGCTGGCCGAGTCACAATGGTTTGCCGGCCAGCCAGAGAATGCCCAGCTTGTGCTACGGCAGGTGCTGGCGCTGGAACCGGATCATGCGGCCAGCCGGGAGCTGCTGGAGACGATTGCCCGCCAGTAAGGCTGGTCGATTCTGCCGGCGCACAAAAAGGGCCCGCTTGGATGCGGGAATCCAAGCGAGCCCTACTGACCGCGAAAAACTGGTGCGCCTCGTTTTGAGGCTCCATGAGTCACCGCACTGGAGTGACCGAACCTAAGGTTCACGGTGTGGTTTTCATTTCCGTTGCCAAACTCCCGCAAGCGGAAGACCAGCAACAGCTCGAAGCACAATCATTAATGCAGCTGGCGTGCCAAACCGCGAAACAATTTCAACAGGCCCGTGAATCGCCTGAAATAGCTGAATCTGGCTGGCAGAGCGGCATCAGCGGGCGGGCGACAGGTAAAATCTACACGGGCGGAATTGTAAGATTTACACGCCAGAGGGGTGCAGGTTTTCGGCAATCCTCCCGCCGATTGATCAGTCTTCTTCGCTGGCAGCGACTTCCGACTTGTAGGGCGAATCGTCGTAGAGTGGCAGGTAGCGATAGTGCACTTCGAGCGACAGCAGGTTCATGGTGGTGACATAGACTCGTCCTGCATGGGCTCCCCAGCGGTCGGGTTGTGGCACACGCGGGTCCCAGCTGCCTGCCAGGTCACCACGGGTGGTCTGGGTATTGAGCAGCAGCGGATAGAGGCGGTCATTCCATGCTTTCCAGTAATCGCCCCCCATGTGGAACATGAACTGGGTCGCGTAATACCAGTAGTAGGTATCTCGCAGCGATCCTTTCCGGCCGCGGCTGATCGACGGCAGGTTCCGTTGCAGGTACTCGGCTCCGGCAATCGACCGCGGGTCGGTCGTCTTCCAGCCGGAATACAATCGCATCAGCAGGCCGACGGAGGTCATGGTCTTGGTGACCGCGCGGCCGGAGCCCTGCTGCACGGTATCGGGGGCGAGCGGATTGTAGCGGAAGAGGTGAGGTTGATCGGGATCGCCGGCCAGGTCGAGCCAGTGCACTGCTTTCTGGAACGAATCCACCGGTACATCGAGTCCGGCCCGTCGCCCACTTTCCAGTGCGGTCATCATCCAGCCAGTCACGGAGGTGTCGGACTCACGGCCGGGCGAATAGCGCCAGCCACCGCGCTCGGCATGCTGGGTTTCGACAATAAAGTCGAGTCCCTTCTGCACCGACGCTTTGAGGTCCTCATCTTGGGTCATGCCATAGGCTTCGCACATTGCCAGGGTGACTATAGCGTGGGTATAGAGCCTGGCGACCTGGTTCTCGTTATTACCCTGGGTGAAGTAGTAGTCGCCACTTGGATCCTGTTTGCTGACGACAAAATCAACTGCCGCACGCATGGCATCCTTGTACTTAAACTGCTTGTGGGTGTAGCCGGCGCCCTGGAAGGCCATCAGACAGAGTCCGACTGCAGCAGTATCACTCTGCATGACGGTTCGCCCGTCAATTCGATCAAACTGGTCTAACGACCAGCTGCCATCTTCTTTCTGATAGCGAGCCAGGAAAGCGAGTCCCAATTCGATTGCCTGTTCTGTCTGCGGCGGCGCGGATCCACGGCCACCACCGTCGCGGCTGGTACGGCCCTTGAACGAGTCGGTGGCGATTTCTGCCTGGCTATTCATCGAGGGGAGGCCATCGACCCCCTGCTTGACGAAGCGAGCTGCCTTGAGCTGGACAACGATACTATCCTCGACCGCGCGTCGATCGGCGATACCGACTTCCAGCGACACTTCATCACCCAGTCCCCCGACACCTTCCGGCGCATTGGCTGGCACTGGCAGACCGCTAGTATCCTCACGGGGCACCGGACCGACCAGGAAACCTTCCCCCGGCGCGGTGGGTTGTGTCGTACCACCTGCCGCGGCCTGAGCCATTGGCAGATCGACGGTTGCGGCGACGGCCCCACTCGCTTCCGCTCCAAGATCCTGTCGACCGAGCGTTCCGCCCGGGGCATTGGCTGAGTTGCTGGTTGGTCCTGCGGCCCCATCGGCCTGTTGTTCTGCTCTACCCAGCAGCGGGGCAGCAGGTCCACCACTGCCGGCAGCGGCGAGGGCTTCATTCGGTGCTCCCACGGGTCGTTCAAGCGGTTTACCGGCTGTTCCGGAGGCCAGTCGTCCGGCTTTGCCCTCGGTATCGAGTGGCACGCCCTGCTGATTTCCTGAGGATGCCTCGGCCCCGGCAACTTCCACAATCGTGGAGCGGTTGTTGGTTGCCAGCGGTGTGCCATCGACGGACTGTCGCGGCAAGGCACTTCCACCACCTGTCTGCGGGCCGCCACGGGCGGCATCGACTGCTTCGGCTCTGGGCACGGCGGCCGCATTGTTCGTGGCACTCGGCGCGCCTGTGGATGTGGCGATTTGCCCAACTGCTGGAGCGGCTGCGGCGGCAGTTGCCGGGTTCCCTGCTTCGGCTCGCGCCGGCTGGCCGGCGGCCGCCTGCAGGGCTGTTGCCACCGGTGCTGCCTCGGCACTACCCTGGCTGGGCGCCGGTGCTGCAACTTCGGTGCTGACGCGGGCGGCGTTGACTCCCAGCGCCTGCCGCTGTGCGAGTGAGCTACCGGGAGTGGACCCCAGCGATTGTTCACGCAGTACATCATCTGGGCTACCAGCCTTGCCAGCTTGCTGATCTGACGCCCGCTGCAACTCGGCACGCGCGATGGCATCTCCAGCAACTGCCTGGGCATCCCCTTCCTGGCTGGCGTTGACCGGTGCCCCGGTTTCCGCCTGGCTCGTGGATGCGACCTGTCTTTGCACACTCACCCGGCCTTCGGCAACTGCGGACGCCGACGCCTGGCTGCCGGGATCGGATTCAGGGGCAGCGGCTAGTGCAGCTGCATTGGTTGTAGCCAGCGCGGGCGACTGGACACCTGCCGGCGCTCGCGACATCGGTTCTGCGGTCGCTTGCAGGTTGACCGCCGGCTGTCCTCCGCCGGATGCTCGACCGACCTGTTGCTCGGAGACCACCTGCATCGGGCCGGTATCGACCTGGACTTCACCAGCCGACGCCGCTGTGGCGGCCGGATCGGCCTCGGCAGTTGATCGCTGGAGTGAAGCTGCTGCGTCCACCGTCTGCTGGGAGACGGTGGCGGCAGCCACCTGGTCGGCCATGTTGTCGGTATTTGGTACGGCGGTGGCCTGTGCCTGTTGGGCCTCAGCTCGGCTGCGTTGCAGGCTGACTGAATCGGTGGGCGTGGTGGTTGACGCCTGCTGGCTGGTACTGGTGGCCCTTTCGCGACTGGCTGCTGCCGTTGGATTTGCTTCGGCGTTGGAGAGTGCGGCGACCGAGTTGTCGAGGTTGGCAGTCCGCCCTGCTCCGCTGGCCCCGGTAGTCGATCGAGCCAGCGACTGGGGAGCGGGTCGTGAGGGAGTCGTGCTGGGTGTGGCCGATACCGATCCGGCAACATTGGGACGCTGCACGGCACTTGGCGACTGGGCCGATTCAGCAGCCAGCTGACTACGTTCCACACGATTCTCGCCATCCCGGCTGATCGCCGGCCGACTCTGCTCGCTTGCTCGAGCAGCGGCCACCGTGGCCTGCTGCGAGGCACTGCTGGTGGAGGGCCGATCGGCGGCCGCCACCTGGGCGCGGGCCGTAGCATCGGAGGTCTGCGAGCGGTTCACCTGGGCGCTGGAGACGTTGACCGAACCGGACTGGGACTGGCTGACGTTTGCCGGTGCCTGGATCGATTCAATCTGCCGGTCCGCGGCGATCGCCGTGCTATTGGTCTGCCGCTGTACCATCTGGTTCGACTGCCGCGCGGCCGTGGCCTGGGGATTGGCGGCCTGGTTGGAAGTCCGAGCCCGGTTCGCTTCGGTGGTTGGGTTGCTGATCGAAGTCATTGCCTGGTCGGCGGGCGAGACTGTCTGCACGGTGCGGCGAGAGCTGGTTGCCTCTGGACTCTGGCGACTGAGATCCACCGCTGACGCCTGCAGCTGGCTGGGCGCTGCAGCTGCGACTCCAACCGGTTCCGCCTGGCTGGGCGTTACCTGGCTGGTGACCGCGTTGGAAACACTCTCTTGCCGGGCCAGCTGGTTGTTCGACTGCGAGTTGCTGGCTTGCTGGCTCACCTGTTGCCGCTCGGTTGTCTGCTGCGGGTTCGGCGTCGGCTGGCTGGCCATCTCGGTCGTCACGGTGGTCTGTTGACTGGGTGTTACCTGCCGTGCTGGCAGCTGGCGTGCCACCGCTTCAACTGCCGCAGGTTGCTGAGGCTGGGGAGTTGCCGTCGGCACAGCGATATCCTGGCTCGGTGTCACCGCTTGCTGCTGCGTCACCCGTGGCTGAAGGTTCTGGACTGGCTGCGGGGTCCGAGCCATGGTGACCTGCCGCGGTGTCGGTTGCTGGGGGGTTGGTTGCGGCCGGTTCTGCTGCGGTGGCTGGACCACCGGGTCAGGCTGCGGCTGAGCCGCCGGGCTGCGGGTCATCTGTTGACGAGCGAGGGTGTTTCGCGGTGTGGGGGCGGGGGCCGGGGTATTACGTGCCACCGCCTGTTCCGCTGGAACCGGGACCGCCTGGGTATTGGGCTGGCGGGCCACGTCCTCGGGCACGCGGGGGGCGACGGTTCGAGAAGTTGACTCGGTCACCGCCTGCTGCTGGTTGTCGCTGCGGCGCACATTGTTGGCTTGCTGGCTGGTCTGGCTGGCCGCTTCGACCGGCTGGACCGTGCGGTTGTTGTTGGTCGCAGTGACCGCCCGCTGGGTCTGTTGGGTTGTTGCTTCCACTCGCGTCTGCGAGGGAGTCGCCGTGCTGGGCCGACTGGGGACCTGCACCGCCGCGCTGCTGGCCGACGGCTGCTGATCCTGCTGACGGCTCAGCTGGGATTGTTGTTGCGCCATGCGTGGCGCCATCGGCGATTGCTCGCTGCGCTGTTTCACCACCTCCGGCTGCCGTGGCTGTGGCTCCTCCACCGGCCGGGGCTGCGGTGGCTCGGGAGTGCGTGGCTGTTCCGGCTCGGGCCGCTCGATATCACGCGGGACCGGTTCGGGATCGGGAGTATCCACGGGGCGTTCCAGGTCGAGTTGATCCTCGGGTGTGTTGACACGCAGCGGATTCGGTTGCGGTACGCGGACCTGCTGCTGCTGCATCAAGTCGCGACGGGCCACCTGCTCGGTCCAGCTGCGGGAGAAGATCGTGTTCTCCAGCGAAAACACCAGGAACACGAGGTGTACGATAGCGCAAATCACGATCGAGAACTGCATCGTGCGGCGCAGCCAGCGATTGCCGGCATAAGAGAGTGTCAGCATGGTGCTGACAATCAGCAGCAGGACCAGCGAGATCGACACCCAGGGGCGTGCGAACCAGCGAGCATCATTAAAGTCCTGATAAGCCAGGATGGCGCCCAGCAGGAATCCCCCCAGCACCACGAGCGAGATATTGACAGGCCACTGGTAATCATCGAACGTGGCCCGCACGGCGGGCTTGTACTTTGTCACGGTTCGACGGTTGGCTGGCATCTGATCTGCTCCTCGCACCGACGGTTGCCTCTGGCCCATGCGTGATACTTGATTATAGCCGCATTCACTCAGCCGCGACGACAGCTAAGTTTCTCCGGCACGCTTCCTGTCCTACCTATACATCCCCACTTGTTGCCACCGTGTAGTTAAATATCCCAGCTCGATTGCAGAGATTCATGACCAGCGCCACAAACTGAAATGGCACCCGCTGGTCTGCCCGGATAACGACAGGTTGGCCGAGCGGGTTGTTTATCCGTGCCGACTGCAGTAACTGAAACAACTCGTCTTCTTCAACGTACTGCCCGCCCACGAAGAAGCGGCCCTGGTCATCTATGTTGATGGCAATTTCCTGGGGCTGTTCGGTGACGGGCTGCGCGTCGCTGGCCGTTGGCAGCTGAACTTCGAGCTTGCGATCTTCCTCGGCAAAGCGAGTTGCCACGAGGAAGAAGATCAGCAGCAGGAAGACGATATCGATCAACGGCGTGAGGCTCAAAGTCGCCAGCGCCCGCCCTTTCCTGATATTCACCGCCATCACGAACTCCTGTTAGCTGGCTGTCGAGGGCGAGGATTCTGTTTCTTCCGCTGCTGCATCGGCCCCATCATCCACTGGCTCATCGGCTGCCTCTTCATTCCCAATCGAGGCCTGGCTAAAGCGGACCTTGCCTTCGTAGCGTTCGACCTGGGGCATCAGGTTGAACAGCATTTCATCGATCTCGTGGAACATTCGCTGGACCCTGCCCTCGAAGTAATGCGAGGAGATAGCAGCGGGGATGGCGACCAGCAAGCCACCGAGCGTCGTCACCAGCGCCACGTAGATACCTTCCGCGAGGAAATCCGCCTTGTTACGGCCTGCCTGCAGCTGGGTGGTATCGTGAAACGCCCGGATCATGCCCCAGACGGTACCTAGCAGCCCCATCAGCGGCGTCACGGCGGCAGCCAGATTGAGCCAGCGGACGTTGCTGTACAAACGGTCCGCTTCCCGCTCGCTGGCTTCGGCCACCGCATGTTCCACTTCGGACTGCGGGCGTCCCACCTTCAGTAGCATGGCACGAATCACGCTGGCAGCAGGCGACGGGTTTCGTTGACAGATGCGGTAGGCCTGACGCGGATCGAAAGTTTTGTCATCGTCCGCCAGGGCTCCCAGATCATCGACCAGCAGCGGCGGAATAACTCGTTCATTCCGCATCCCCAGTGACCGCTCGATAATGAACGTGACCACCAGCAGCGACATCAAGCCAATCGGGATCATAAAGCTGCCGCCCTTGACGATCAGCTCAAACAGGTCGATCCCCTCGGTCTCCTTGCGGGCAATCTCACCATCCCCGCCAGTCGCGGTGCTCTCCTGATCGCTGCCAGGCGCCGTCGGTCCCGCCGTGTCGGCTGCCTCGCCGGTGTCCTGGGCCTGGACAGAAGTCCCCATCGATGTGCTGATCACGAGTGGCCAGGCGAGCAGCAAGAGCAGCGCACACCAGGCAAGCGATCGCGTCGGTCGTCGCGGGTCAGTGTCAGCCATCAAGTTACTTTTCACGACAAGTCTCTTCTCTCTACTAGCCACAGGTGCCGTCGTATCAATCCGCGAGCCCGTTGGACACCTAGTTTCCGGCGCCCTTGTTCAGTTCCTCGAGCCGCTTACCGGCATTAGCTGCCGAGGCGCTCTTGGGGTGGTTCTCGACGATGTGCTGATAAAAGCCGATTGCATCTTTGAGGTACCGCTGTTTGTCAGCAGCCGTCTTCGCTTCGCCGGCCAGGACCTCGGCACAAATCCCCGCTTCGGTGGCCGACAGGTGCTGAAACTGTTTCACTTCGTCAAGTGCCCGCTCACCGCCAAAGCCAAAAATCACTCGCTGGTAATGACGAATGGCGTCGGCATGTTTCTTCTGTCCAAAGCAGATCTCGCCCATCAGGAAACGAGCTTCGGCGCCGCTGGCATTGCGAGCCTCCCGAGCTACCACTTCAAACAACTCGTTTGCCTTATCAAGCTCCTGCTTGCCGCGATGGGCCCGGCCTGCTTCAAGCTGAGCTTGTGAGATGTAAGTGGAATCCTTGTGATCCGCCAGGATCACATTCAGCATGGCGAGGCTCTGGTCCCACTGTTTGAGCTGCCCAGCAGACTGGCCGCCATGCAACAGTACCAGCTCGACGAACTGGACGTTGGTAAAAGTGACGTCAGCCAGTTCGGCATAACCTGCCAGTGCCTCGGTATACTTCTTCAGCTTGAAGAGGCATTCCGAGGTCATGAAACGGCCATCGTTCACAAATGCACCTTCGGCGAATTCTGTCACCTGGCCCTGAAAACTTTCCAGCGCCTTGTCAAACGCATCGATTTTAAAGTGAGCCCAGCCGGTCTTGTGCAGCACCGCTTCGCGGATCCCAGCGACTGGCTTGTTTTCCAGTGCCGCCGCGTAGCTTGTCAGTGCCTCGGCAAAACGCTGCTGCCGGTAATGGTCTTCACCAACACGATAAAACGAGTCGGCCACGAATTCACTTTCTTTGAACTCGCGAGTCAGGCGGGCAAAGGCCACGGTCGCCTGATCCTGTTGCTTGCCACTGAGCCGTGACCAGGCCAGGTCGTAGAGCACGGCGTCATTCCGTGAGAATTCCGGGAAGGTCTTCAGGACCGCTTCGAAGACGGTCGCCGCCGCGGCGAATTCCTTGTCGTTGAGCTTGCTGCGTCCTCCCTGGTAGGCGACTTCCGCCTGCCCCACAACTGCCAGCTTCTTCAGCTGGTGCTCGGGATACTTTTCCACCAGGAGGTCGAATGACGCGCCGGCATCTTCAAGTTTGCCAAGTCCCAGCAGGTCGTATCCCTTGTTGTAGAGGGCATACGGCAGGAAAGCGGAATCGGCCGATTGTGCCAGCAACATGTCATAATGCTTG
>CAUZOB010000153.1:0-12872 GCA_963581185.1 Planctomycetota bacterium
GAGACGCTAATCCCCTGTAGCTCAGTTGGTAGAGCGAGTCCGCCTTCGGCGGATTAACCGCCTTGAGCGACTGGAGAGTAAAACAGAGACGCTAATCCCCTGTAGCTCAGTTGGTAGAGCGAGCGGCTGTTAACCGCTAGGTCGTAGGTTCGAGCCCTACCGGGGGAGCTTGCCGAGAGGGCCTTGTACAGTTTTTGTACTGGGCCCTTTTGCATTGGAGTGTCACATGGCTGACACATACTACGTCTACGTTCTGAAAAGTGTTGCTACAGGAAAGCGTTACACTGGCCAGACCGACGATCTCAAGAAGCGGTTGGCTCAACATAACAGTGGTTTCAATCCGCGAGGCTATACCGCCCGGCAGACTGGACCCTGGATTGCGATTTGTACAGAAGAATATGCCACGCGTTCAGAGGCGAAGAAACGTGAACGCTGGCTTAAATCCGGAGTAGGCCGACAGTGGCTCGATGACCAGGAGGGTAGAGCAGGTCCGCCTTCGGCGAATTAACCGACCGCCTCTCGCGTGTTCATCAGACTCAACGATACCGTGAATCACCCAAGTGGAAATCAGGAAGGACCAAGGCAACCTGCAATGAACAGCAGACGGCATGTTTCATCCATTGCGATACTGTTCCTTCTTGTCCTGCTCAACGGCCGGGCCCCTGCCGAAGCCGTAAAGACCCTTGAGCAAGAAAAGCCCAGCAACGATACGCAAGCGACTGCTGCGGAGTCTCGGCGGCCGGTACTTCAGATCATCAACGGGAGTCAGCAGGCCATCGAAGTGTACTGGTTGAAGTCCAAACGTAAGCGGGTCTCCAATGGCACGGTCCAACCTGGCCAGCAGACTTTTATCACCACCACGTTGGGTCACCGTTTTGCGATTGTAGGCCAGCAGGACAAGTCAGAGGTCACCGTCACCAGCCTGGTCCCGGTGCAGGCCATCCGCTTCGATCCACCTGATAAGCAGGGAGTGCCAGCCTTCTATACGCAGCGGACCAGCGCCGGTGGATTTCCGATTGTTGCATCGGCCCGAGTCAACCCATACGCACTCAAGGAGGCTGCCTACCTTGTCGATCTGATGCTCGCAAAGAGAGCTGATCTGCGGGAGAAAATGATCCAGAGTGGCGCGCGTCTCTGCATTCTCGCCCACAATGAATTCACGACCGACCAGCCCGAATTTACAAAGTTGGGCGAACGGCCCCTGAAGCTGTTCCGCGGACTCTCCGGGAAGGATTACTGGGACGCGCGTGCGCGTGGGATGGGAGGCAGCGAGCGAGATCCCTTTTGCTCGTGTGCCGAGGAGAACCTGCTTGGATATCCGGACGATCCGTATGCCGCCGAATGCATTCTGATCCATGAACTCGCTCACAACATCCACTTGCGAGGAATGGTGAACCTGGACCCGACGTTTGATGCCCGGCTCAAAGCGACCTACGAAGCAGCCATGGAGGCCGGCCTCTGGAAGGGCAAATATGCCAGCGTGAACCACTATGAGTATTTCGCCGAGGGCGTGCAGTCGTGGTTCGACAATAACCGCGTGAACGACCACGACCACAATCATGTCGACACTCGCGAAGAACTGCTTGAGTACGATCCGCGGCTGGCCGCAATCTGTCGTGAAGTGTTTGGCGACACGGAACTCCGATACAGCAAACCAGCTACGCGGCTCAAGGGGCATCTCGACGGTTACGATCCTGCACAAGCTCCCAGCTTTCAGTGGCCCAGGCGATTGGACGAGGCGAGAGCAAGAATCCGCCAGAATGCCCAGCAACGCGGAAAAAATGATGCAGGAAAGTAATTGCTTGCGCCACGACCTGGGTTCTCAAGACAGATCGCACGAGCCCAAATTTTCGTTTGCTGTGACTGAAAAGGGAATTCTGCCCTGCAATTCTCTTGTACGATATGAAGACCGTAGGATTTGCTTTCTTTGCCAGGATGTCGCACATGCCTCGTGCTGAGTCGTTATTGCCTGTCGTCCTTGCCCTGAGTTTTCTGCAACCGGGCCGTTTGCTGGCGGACAATCTGCCAGCCTCGACGCTCCCACGACGCCCGAATATTGTGATCCTGCTTGCCGACGATCTCGGCTGGGCCGACGTCGGCTATCACAGCGACCGATGCGAGACGCCCCATATCGACCGGCTTTGTCAGGAAGGTATCGAACTGGACCGTTTCTACGTCGCTCCGATGTGTTCGCCCACCCGTGCCGCCCTCTTGACCGGGCGGTATCCGATTCGATTCGGAATGGCGCGGGCCGTTATCCCACCGTATCGCGATTTTGGAATTCCACCGCAAGAGCGTACCCTGCCGGAAGAACTGGCGAAGCTCGGCTATGAACATCGTGCGATTTTCGGGAAGTGGCATCTGGGGCATCGTCGTGCCCAGTGGCATCCGCTGAACCATGGTTTCACGCATTTTCAGGGCCACTACAACGGGGCAATCGACTACTTCACGCAGGAGCGTGAGGGCCAGCGAGACTGGCATATCAACCGGGAACCAGATCCCCAGTCGGGCTACTCAACGGACCTGATTGCGGACGCTGCGGTGAAGTGGATCGAGGAGAAATCCAGGTCGGATTCACCCTACATCTGCTACGTGCCGTTTAACGCTCCCCACTCACCCTTTCAGGCCAAATCTGCCGACCTGGTACGATTTCAGGCACTTGGCGGCAACCCGGACAAAGTGGATGGAAAGAGACAGCAGAAGCTTACCCAGGCGGATAGGCGGCTCGCCGTCGCTGCGATGATCTACCGACTCGACCAGGGGATCGGCCGAATCCTGAGGGCCGTGGAAGATTCAGGTGAGGCAGAGAATACGATCGTCTGGTTTTTCAGTGACAACGGTGGTGTGGGTGCGTTGCCGAATAATAATCTGCCGCTCCGGGGCAACAAGCTGGATGTCTTTGAGGGTGGTATTCGCGTTCCGGCTTGCGTTCGCTGGCCGGCACGATGGCAGAGCGGTACGAAGGTTTCGCAACCGATTCACTGTATGGACATTCTGCCGACGCTGCTTGCGGCTGCGCGCCGGAATCCCGAAAACAGTGCGGACGAGAGTGGACTGGCGATGGATGGTATCGATGTCAGTGCCATGCTTTCAGCTGCAGGAGAACCAATGCCGGGACGCGACCTGTATTCCTACCACGGGCAGCAAGGGCCTGACAAAGAGAAGATCGCTGTGACAACTCCCAGCTGGAAGCTCGTTGTGCTGGGACCGGATTTGTCGGAAGCGAATCGACTTACGGATGCCCACCAGGTGGCGCTCTTTCGCTTTCCTGGTGACCTGCTCGAGAAGCAAGATCTGTCACGACAGCATCCTGTTGTCGTAGAGGAACTTACTGCAAAGCTGATCCAGTTCCGGAAATTGCAGCCAGCCAAGGCGGTTTTACCCTATGCCACTCGCAACCCATCGTTTGAGCCACCTTCCAACTGGCGCATTCCCGATAAGTAGTGTTCTCCTGGAGGTCACCACATTTTGGTATTTTTTGCCCGCTACCGGTTCGTGCCTTCCTCTGATTTGAGGTGCAGGAGGCTGCTCAGGGCATGGAAGTCCCCCTTCTGCCTGCGTGGATGATAGAGTAACTGCGTGAATCACCCGTATCCTGGATGAGGTTATCCACCATGCTTGTGCTTACGGCCTACATAGGTTGTTTCCTGCTGCTGTCTGGAATCCTGGCGCTTGTCGATGCTGCCATTCTGAGTGTCACGCAGGCAGAGACAGAAGAGCTGCTGTTACAGGGTAAGACGGGAGCTCGCTGGCTGAAGCAGGTCAAGGACCAGATCACTCGGTCCGTGGTAGTGATCGTGATGATCACCAACACCATCAACATTCTCGGCCCCATCCTTATTGGGCAAAAAGCGGTGGAGATCTATGACAGTGCGATCATCGGTGTGATCACCGCCATCCTCACTTTCAGCACCATTATCTTCTCCGAGATCATTCCCAAGTCGCTGGGCGCCCACTATGCACCGTTGATCTCGCGCTACGCCGCTCCGGCCATTGTCGTCCTCTGGTGGTTTTTTTACCCAGTTGTCCTGCTGCTGGAATGGATCGCCGAGTTGTTTCAGCGAGGGGAAAGGAAGATCGGGACCGAGGCTCAGATCCGCTCGCTGGTCAAGATCGGACTGCGTACGGGCCAGATCGAACAGGACGAGAGCCAGATGATCCACCGTGCATTCATTCTCAACGATCGGTCAGCGAGCGACCTGATGACACAGATAGACCATGTTGTGGGGATACCTGCCAGCGCGACAATTCGACAGGCAGGTGACCTGGCGGTCGACCACCAGATGTCGCGTTACCCGGTGTTTGGCAGTTCTTCGGACGATGTACAGGGAATGATCCTGGGCCGTGAAGTCCTCTCGGCCCTGGTGGCCGGCAAGGATGATCAGCCGATCACGGACCTGGTCCACCCGATTCCCCGTGTAGCCGCCAGCCAACGCAGCGACGAGTTGCTGGACATGTTTCGAGATCGGCAAGTTCACGTGGCGACGGTACACGAGGCAGCGACCACCGTTGGCCTGATCACACTCGAAGATGTGCTGGAGGAACTGGTTGGCGAAATCGAAGATGAGAAGGATGGTGATTAGCGGCTCGTGGTTGTCGTGCCGCGACCAGTAGTTGCACGGCAGTTGCCGTCTGTGGCACACTAAACCATGCGGGCAATAACGACTCCCCTCGTGCACTTGAGCTTGCGCCCCACATTGTCGGGGCGACAGATTTCTTTCCGAAAGAGACAGTCCATGAGTGACCACTACAGCGAACCAACCAGTCCGGCGGATGATCCGGCTGATGTGCCGTCTCTGACCGGGCCTGGTGCAGCGGGCGAGCTTCCCAGCCTGTCGCAATCGGCGCGGAAGAAGGAGCTCAGCACGGCCAGGAATATCCTGCTGGCTGTCGGCGTTCTCACGATCATTCTCAATGTGGCGTTTCTTTCTCAAGTCGAAGAGCAAGTCGATACCGAGATCCAAAATATGCGGATGCGAGGAGAAATACCGGACAATACTGACCCGGTAAAAGTTCAGGAATTTCGTGACCAGGTGGTCAAAATATCGAAGTTGATTAATGGCGGAGCAGCCGCATTAGGCGCCGTCTTTGTCGTTCTTGGTCTGGCGGTCAAGTCATTTCCATTACCGGCCACCATCCTGGGCTTGGTCTTGTACATCGGAAGCATTGCGATTTTTGGTGTGCTCAATCCAGCCACGTTGATCAAAGGCATCATTTTCAAGATCATTGTCGTGGTCTGCTTGTTCAAATCGGTGCAATCGGCCGTGGCTCACCAGAAGCAGCAGCGTGAAAGTGACTCAGGGCCGGTCGTCATGGACGCCAGCCTGAGCCAGTGAGGCCGATCGGCGTGAGCGATTTCCAACAACAGTTCGATCAGCCGGCAACTCCGCAGGTAACGTGCTGGCGATGCCGCAAGTCCATCCCGCAGGATGTTGCCAAGTGTCCGTTTTGCGCCGCTCGCCAAACAGCCGCTGAAGCTGGATCAGAACCACGCCTGCAGGGTACCCCCAGCACCGAGGTCCGCCAGTTTCGCTATGTACTGGTCGCATTCGGATTGATTTTGGCGTCATCGATAGGCCTGACTGCCGTCCAGGCGGTGGCCGGAGATGCTGCTACTGCCTCGGAACAGACACGGCTGGTGAGGATCGGTGTGCTTGAGGCTATCGATGTGCTCATTATCCTTGTTGCCCTGGTGCTGACACGCCAGGCGGTCTCCACGACACCGGTCCGTCATGGCCGTGGCTTCCTGCTGCTTGTGCCCATGCTCGCTCTGGCAATGGCAATCAATTTTGGTTACCACGCGGTCCTGAATGACTTTCTGGAAATAGAAGAAGCCGAGGGTTTTTCCCCGTCGAAGGAACTGCTTGCCTGGTGGGTGGTTGTCATCTGTCTGCAACCGGCGATCTTCGAGGAGTTGTTTTTCCGAGGCATCGCTTTTCGATCCTTCCACCGGGTGATGGGAGGGCAGGGCACGGTTCTGGTAACCAGCGTGATGTTTGGCATGGCCCATATCTACTCGCCATTGAGCATTCCCGTGCTGGTCGCGCTTGGAATCATTCTTGGTTATGTGCGTTTGTGGAGTGGTAGCTTGATCGTGCCCATTCTGATCCACTTGGTTCACAACGCCATCGTTCTGGCCGTACAATTGCAGGCATAATGAGTGAATCGCCGAATCCCGAAGTCTCAGAGCGGCTGGATGTGCCAGCCGAATCGTCCGCGCTATCGATCGTGTTGGTGCTGTTTGGACTGGGTCTGATGGCCCTCTGCTTGGGTCGACAGCCACAAGAAGTCGTGATTGTTCTGACCGCGGCACCGATCGTGCTGGCTGTCATTTTCTTCTTGCTACGCCAGCGTTCGATGTCAATCCTGTTCAGCGAAAGTGGATTTCAAGTACTGGGGGAATCTGAGGAGATCCCCTACAGTTCCATCCAGGCCGTCACGATTCGATCCCGCAGTCTGCGGGCGACGGACAAGATTCCATATGGTGATGTACTGGTCGTTCACGCCGGCGGCACCGTGAAGATTGCACGGCAGGCGAGGAATATTCGTGAACTGTATGTCCATTTTTCCAGTCAACTGGCTGGCTCCGGATCTCGCCAGGTGAATTCCAAGCTGGCTCCCTATCTGCAGCAGCAATTGGAAGACTTCGAGGACGACCTGGTCTGGTCGTTTTGCGCACGATCCAATCCATCGGCCAGACTTCCGCATCGACGTGCCTGGGCAACGCTCTTTTGGCTGTTCATAACATGCATTGTCCTCGCGGTTGTTACAGCGGCTGACAAACAGCCCGGAGGACAGGACTCGCCGCTTTGGGTCTTGGCTTTAATCGGAATCACCACCTCGGTTCTCGTACTGGTCGGTGCAGTCATACTCAAATTGATCCGCATCCAACCAGCGAGGAACACACGTGGCGCATCGATTGTGATTGGTCCTGTGGGGATCGCCATGAGCCAGGGGCCGTTATTCGGTGTACTGTCGTGGGAAGAAATCAAGGGAATCCAACACGGCCGGACTGCCAAGAGTTTTCAGCCTTCCTCCTCGCATAACGCGAATGCTGGGCTGCGGCTGGATGTCGCCGGGGCCTCCTTCTACATCGCCGATGTCTACGACCGGCCACTCTGGCTGATTCACGAGGTTGCGCAGCGACTCTGGCAATAGAAGGTCCGCAGTACACGATCAGGCCCTGCGTGATCAACGCACAAACAGGAACTCGTCCAGATTCATGATCACCTGGCAATAGTCAGCCAGTGCCAGCAGCCTGTCATCGTCGGTCAGAGTGGCACCGGCCTGCCGGTCTGCTGCGATCAGAGCCTGTTGCTCAGCCAGGTATCGTTTTCCCAGCCGCATTTCCTCTCGCGTCGGCGGCCTCGCCAGCGCCTGCTGGTAGATCTGCCCGATCCAGCTGGCCGGCCGGTGACCGAGTTGCGTCTGCAAGCGAGCCGCCCAACGCAGCGACTGGCGCTGGGAGAGGCTGCTGTTCAGTAGCGCCAGCGCCTGGCCAGCATGTGTACTGTGTGAGCGAATACCACAGGAAGCCATCGTTGACGGGCTGTCAAAACTCTCCATCAGGGCGGGACGATTGTTCCGCTTGACGAACACGTAGATACTGCGACGCAGGTGCTGCAGTGGATCAGGATGCGGATGCCAGCTGCCCTTGTACTGCAGGCGGGCAAGTTCGGGATGCAACGGCAGCCGAACTCCCGGGCCACCCGCCTGGCCATTCAAATCACCAGACAGCTGCAGCATGGTATCACGCAAAACCTCGGCATCCATTCGTTGGCGATTTGCTCGCCAGAGATACCGATTCTCTGGATCCGCCTCAAAGGCCTGATCTCTGCGGCGACTCTGCTGCTGGTAGGTCGACGACAGCAGAACCAGTTGGTGCAGGTGCTTGATATCCCAGCCTGAGTGAATCAGTTCGACCGTCAACCAGTCGAGTAGCTGTGGGTGGGACGCTGCAGCCCCCATCGCTCCAAAGTCATTGGGCGTGTTCACAATGCCACGTCCCAGGTGATGGTGCCAGATGCGGTTCACGAAGACCCGCGCAGTCAGCGGGTGATCTTTCCGCACCAGCCAATTTGCCAGGGCCGTGCGGCGGCCGCTGGAGTTGCCCTCGTCGAGAGGCACCGGTTGAATCGCCGCATTGGCTGATCTCGCCGACACAGCCAGCATGGCCGGGAAGCCCGGCTCGACCCGATCCAGCTGATCTCCTGGCACACCACGGTCCAGCACGTGTGTTGCCGGAACCTCACCTGGCGGGTCAATCGCTGCCATCACTGTCAGTGGCGCACGTGGCCGGGCATGGAACAACTCGGTAAGCTTGACCATCAGCTGCTGAAACTCAGCGCGGTCTTTGGCCGCCTTGAGAATCTCCCGGTCGATCAACTCGGTCGTCAGCGTAAGGATGCTATTGGCTTCGGCAACCAGCCGGATATCGGTTGCGGTCCGCTGGTCAGCATCTTTCTTGACGGCGGCCTGCACGTCGATGGGCAAGGTCTCCAGCCGGTCCTGCTGAATTCTCTCACGGTACGTCTCTCGCAACTCGTCAACTCGCTGCTGCACGCCGTCCTGATCTTTCTGCCAGGCGGCCAGTTGCTGTTCGTACTCCGCCTGAGCTGCTTCACTTGCCAAGGAGATATCTGTTGGCTGGGTCGCGGCAAAAAAGGATTGCAGGCGGAAGTAATCGGCCTGCAAAAAGTTGTCAAACTTGTGGTCGTGGCAGCGAGCGCAGCCAATCGTCATTCCCAGGAAGGCGGCGCCGATGTTATCGATCATCTCCGTGAGAACTTCCTGGCGGTTCTTCTCAGCGTCTTGCATGCCTGCATTCAGCCGCAGTGGCCCGAGTCGCTGCATACCGGTCGCTACCAGGGCCTGCATGTCACCCGGGTAAAACTCGTCACCGGCAATCTGCTCTCTGACAAAGCGGTCAAACGGTTTTCCTGTGTTAAAGGCATTGATCACCCAGTCGCGGTATCGCCAGGCATGAGGACGCGGATCGTCGTATTCAAAGCCGTCGCTGTCTGCGTAGCGGACCACATCCAGCCAGTGTTGAGCCCAGTGTTCGCCATAGCGTGGACTGGCAAGTATCCGCTCCACCAGTCGCGCCCAGGCATCGGGCGACTTGTCCGAGACAAAGCGGTCAACCTCCACGGGCGACGGCAGCAGCCCGGTCAAATCGATGCTCAGGCGGCGGATCAATGTTGCTCGATCAGCAGCCGGCGAGGGAACCAGCTGGTTGTTCTTCAATCGTGCCAGCACAAACTGGTCCAGTGGATTCTGGCACCAGCCGTCGGCATCCTCGACAGCTGGAATTGCCGGCAAACCAGGTGGCGTAAACGGCCACTCTGCGGCAGCCGAGCTGGGAAGTGTCAGCAGCGCAGCCAGCAGCAGCATATGGCAGAGGGCGATAAGATTATGCATGAGCGATCGACACCAGGGCTGCGAGGGCTTTTTCCAGGCGTATTATAGCTTTGCCGCGATCTCTTTTCACCAGCTGAGCTGTTAGCTGCGACGATCTGTCGGATGGACTACAATCAGCGGCAGGCACCCCGGAGAAAACAATGCTGTCCCAGAGCGTGAATCTGCCACCCTGTGAAGGACCCCTGCTGACCAACGACCGCCGCCAGTTTCTTTCCCAGGCGGCGCTTGGCTTTGGATCGCTGGCCTTTGCTGCGCTCTCGGCCGGGGATCTACCAGCTGGCCCTGCCACCGCCGGCCACAACCCACTTGCTCCCAAGCAGCCTCATTTTGATGCAGCCGCCAAGTCAGTCATTTTTCTCTTCATGGCTGGCGGTCCCAGTCAGGTCGAGACATTTGATCCCAAGCCCTTACTCAACGAGCTGCACGGCAAACCAGTGCCGGAATCGTTCGGCGTGATCAAGACCCAGCAGACGACGAACGAGTCGCTCTTGCTGGGCTGCAAGCGGACGTTCGCGCCGCATGGTGAGTCGGGCCTGGTGATGTCGGACCTGTTCCCCGAGTTGGCCAGTTGTGCGGATGACATTTCCGTTGTCCGCTCGTTGCATGCTGAGAGCATCGTGCACGCACCAGCGCTCTACCAGATGAACTCAGGCCGCACGCTGATGGGGCATCCTTCGCTGGGCGCCTGGATCAACTATGGCCTGGGCAGCGAAAACGAGAACCTGCCCGGCTACGTCGTTATGCTCGATCCGGATGGCACACTGGTTGGTGGCCCACCCTGCTGGGGTGCCGGCTACTTCCCGCCGGTCTACCAGGGGACCCTGTTCCGGCCGGGCGAAGTGCCGATCCTCAACCTGAAACCCTCGGATGCCCGCACCATGCGGCGGCAGCGTCGCAGCCTCGACTTGCTGAACCAACTGAACCAGCTGGACCGTCATCCAGAGGACCAGCAGCTGCTTTCGCGGCTGGCGACCTACGAGCTGGCTTTCCGAATGCAGTCGCACGCACCCGAGGCGGTCGATCTGTCCGGCGAGACGCAGCTGACTCGACAGATGTACGGGATGGATGACCCTCGCACGGCGGAGTTCGGCACCCGTTGCCTGCTGGCCCGTCGACTGGTCCAGCGCGGCGTCCGATTTGTGCAGCTCTATGCAGGTGGTGGCCCTGGCAACATGACCTGGGATGGTCATGGCGACATTGAGGAAAACCACCTGCGGATGGCGAGCCAGTCCGATCGACCGATTGCCGGGTTGTTGAAGGACCTCAAGCAGCAGGGCATGCTCGATGAGACGCTGGTAATCTGGGCGGGCGAGTTTGGACGAACCCCGATGTCGCAGGGCAAGACCGGGCGGGACCACAGTCCCTTTGGCTTCAGCATCTGGATGGCGGGTGGCGGAATCCAGGGTGGCCGAACCGTGGGCGCGACAGACGAGATCGGGTTACGGGCCGTGGAAAACACGTTCCATGTCCGCGATCTGCACGCCACCATTCTCAATCAGCTGGGTTTGGATCAGCACGAGCTGACCTTCCTGCATAACGGGCGTGAGGAAATACTCACCGACATCGGTGGTGAGGTCATCGAGGAGCTGCTTTAGGCTGGCTCCGCTGCAGCTGGTTTCTTTTCCCCCACTGGCGACTGGTGGCTGCCAGTTCTGTCTGCTGGCCCAGGTCGCCCTGAGACTGCATCCAGTGGTTAAGTTGCCTGGCAAGCGTCCGTTCCGTTGCGGCCAGTTCGGGTGTGCCGGCCAGGTTTGTGAGATTCCAGGGATCACGCTGGCAGTCATACAGTTCGATGGCCGGACGGTGCTGGAATCGTTCGGTAATTCGGCGCGCCAGCTTGTCTCCGTCGGCAGCCAGCGACTCCCACTCTCTCCACCAGTTGGACGTGAACATGGTGTTCTGAAAGGCCACTTCGGGTGTCAGATTCAGGATATAGCGGTATCGATCCGAGCGGACGCTGCGGATGCCATAGTGGGCCGGTCCGTTGTTGATTCCCCTGGAGGTCTGGAGTCCGAAGCTGTAGTGCTTGTGGCTCTTTCGCTGACCGCTGAGGACGTGGTGCAGTGACTCACCATCCATCGTGCGCGGGGTCTTGAGGCCGGCCAGCTGCAGCATGGTTGGGACAATATCAATGTACTCCACGATCGCGTCGCTACGTGATCCTGCCGGAACCTTGCCGGGCCAGCGAACGATCATGCCGCTCTGTAAGCCGGCGTCATAGCAGGTCCACTTGGCAAACGGAAAGCCACTGCCCTGTTCACTGAGCATGATGACCAGCGTGTTGTCTTCCAATTGGTGCTTGGCCAGCAGGTCGAGACAGCGCCCCACCTGTCCATCGAAGTAGCTGATTTCCGCCAGGTATTTACGGAATGCCTGGCGGGTGGCGGGAGTGTCGACATAGTGCGGTGGCAATTCGATTTTGTCGAGGTCATAGCGGGACGGGTCACCAAGCGAGTACGGCGTGTGCGGCTCGTTGGAGCAGGCGAACAGGCAGAAGGGTCTGCCATCTTGACTGCACTCACTCATCAGCTTGTCAATCGCTGGCCAGCTGGGATTGTTCTTCTTGCCAGTCGGAGGGCTGCCCTTGGAGTACTCAAAGGGAAAACTCTCGGGCGGGTTAATATGAGTCTTGCCGCTCAAAGCTACTCGGTAACCGGCCGCCTTAAGATAGTGAGCGACGCTCTTGGTCGCCGGCTTGACGAAGGTGTGGTTCGGGTAGGCGCCACTCTTGACCGGGTAGATGCCGGTATAGAGTGCATGGCGGGTGGGCGAGCACATCGGAGCTGCCTGGAAGCAGTGATCCATCTGCATACCCTGGCGAGCCAGGCCGTCGATGCGTGGTGTCAGGGCCTGGCCACCATAACAAGCGAGATCTGAGAAAGTGCAATCGTCAGCCAGAATGACGACAAAGTTGGGTGGTGCGTTGGCACTTACTGCGCTCAGACCTGTCATCAGCATCAGCAGGCTCAGCAGCCTGGTCCATCCGCTGGTTTTCCATTGAGTCAGCTGAGTCACTGGTGTTCTCCTCACGGTCGTCTTCAGGTTTATGCTTCCAGCAGGCACTCGAGGTGCACCTGCACCGAATCGGCCAGCGCCTGGATATGATACCCTCCTTCCAGCGCGCTCACGAGCTTGCCCTGGCAGTAGCTCTCAGCCAGCTGGATCACGATCCGAGTGAGTTCGATAAAGTCCTCGGTTTCAAGACCGAGTGAGCCAACCGGATCGAGGTAATGGGCATCGAAGCCGGCACTGATGATAATCAGCTGGGGATTTATCCGCTGGGCAAAGTCCTCAAGTTCCGTTCGGAATCTCGCCAGGTAATCAGTCCGCGACGTCTCCACGCTGACTGCCAGGTTGCAGGTACTTCCCAGTCCCGGTCCCTGGCCGGTTTCGCTATCCTGGCCGCTGCCTGGATAGAAAGGCCAGCGGTGGATCGAGAAGAAACCGACCTG
>CAUZOB010000154.1:0-12856 GCA_963581185.1 Planctomycetota bacterium
CAGGAAGAGGAAGGATCCCAGCGGCTGTTGTTCGTCTTGCAAACCAGCACGGCTACGACGGACGGCGTCGGCGACTGCCTTGACTGCCTGGTCCTGACCGACAACTCGCTGCCCAAGGCGTTCTTCCATTACCAGCAGCTTGGCTCGTTCTCCTTCCACCATTCGCTGGACCGGAATACCAGTCCACATATGGACAACTTCGGCGATTTCATCCGCCGTGACTTCCTCTCGCAGCAAGCGTTCTTCCTGATTCTCCTCGCCGCACCTGGCGTCCAGTTCTTCCAGTCGCCGCTGCAATTGCTCCCGCTCCGTGGCGATCGCCAGCAGCCGCTGATAGTCCTGCTCCACCACCGCCTGTTGTTCGGCCCGCTTCTGCTGGATCAGGCCATCGAGTTGGTGATATTCCACGTCCAGCTTTTGCAGCTGCCTGCGTACATCCCGGCCGTCATGCATTCCGGTCTTCTCCCGCTGCCACTTTTCCATCAGGGTCTGTTCAGCTGCTTTGCATTCGCGAATCTCTTCCTCTGCACTGGCCAGCTTATCTTTGGCGTCCGCCTCATCAACAAGCTGGCGGGCGGTCAATTCCAGTCGCGTGATGCGTCGCTGCAGGGAATCGAGTTCAGCCGGCACGCTGTCTCTTTGCATGGCCAGCCGACTGGCGGCTTCATCAATTAGATCGATCGCCTTGTCTGGCAAAAATCGGTCAGCGATATAGCGGTTCGAAAGTTCCGCCGCTGCCTCCAGCGCCGCATCCCGAATGGTCACGCCATGATGCGTTTCATACCGTGACTTGAGGCCGCGCAGGATCGTCAGCGTATCTTCCACGGAAGGCTCCTCGACCTGGACCGGCTGAAAGCGGCGTTCCAGGGCGGCATCTTTCTCGATGTACTTTCGATACTCATCCAGAGTGGTAGCCCCGATACAGCGAAGATCTCCACGAGCCAGGGCAGGTTTCAATAAATTGGCCGCATCCGTTCCACCTTCACTTGCCCCGGCACCGATGACTCCGTGAAGTTCATCGATAAAGAGAATGATCGATCCAGCTGCATCCTCGACTTCCTGCAACACGGATTTCAGCCGATCCTCGAATTCGCCGCGAAACTTGGCACCCGCCAGCAGGGCTCCCATATCCAGGGCCACCAGCTGCTTATCCCGAATGCCGAGCGGCACATCGCCAGCGACGATGCGGAGTGCCAGGCCTTCCGCGATCGCAGTTTTACCCACACCCGGTTCGCCAATCAGGACCGGATTGTTCTTGCGGCGTCGAGAGAGCACCTGGATCACGCGACGGATTTCCTTGTCCCGCCCGATCACCGGATCAAGCTTTCCTTGCCGAGCTCTTTCCACCAGGTCGATACCAAAACGTGCCAAGGCCTGGAAACTATCCTCCGGTGTCCGGTCGGTAACAGCCTGGCGTCCTTCGAGTTGACTAATCGACTGATCGATGTCGTCGGCATTAAGCCCAGTCAGAGTCAACAGCCTGGCTGCCGCACCGTCGCCTTGAGCCAAACCAGCCAGCAGGTGTTCGCTGGAGGTGAACTGATCGCCAAGTTTGTCGGCTGACTGCATCGCGGCCGCCAATACCCGCTGCAATTCTGCTCCCACACTGGGAGGGTTGCCCCCTTCGACTTTGGGCAGTCGCTGTAATTCGCCATCCACCAGTCCGACCAGCTGATGCACGTCCAGTTGCAGGTCATGCAACACGGCCATGGCGATGCAATCGGTTGAGTCCAGCAAGGCTGCCAGCAGGTGCAGCGGATCTACGTTCGGATGGCCTGCCACGGTGGCCGCTTGTTGGGCTCGCACCAGCAGGTCCTGCGACCGTTCTGTGAATCGATTCTGGTTTAATGTCATGGCGCACCTTCCTCCCACATAACGTTATTGTTCCACGGCCGAGCGGAAGCGAGGTTTATTCCTGTACCTCGAATTCAGCGTCGATTGCATCATCGTCGCTGCCCGGCTGTTCCACCGCTTCTTCTGTCTCGGGCCCGGCTGCTGCCTGGCCCTTTTCATACAGCATCTTGCTGAATGCCTGGGAGACCTGCTCGAGATCCGAGACGGCTGACTTGATTGCCTCGGCGTCTTCTCCCTTGGCTGTTTCGCGGACCTTGTCGATGGCCGCCTGAACCGGTTCCTTATCGTCGTCCGAAAGGTTGTCGCCTTGTTCAGCGATCATCTTTTCAAGTTGGTAGCACATCTGGTCCGCCTGGTTACGGCCCTCGGCCAACTCGAATTGGCGGCGATCCTCTTCCGCGTTGGTTTCTGCGTCTGCACGCATATTGGCGATTTCATCTTCTGAAAGGCCCGCCGACTCATCGATCTGGACCGACGCCGCTTTGTTGGACCCGACATCACGAGCAGACACATTCAGGATGCCGTTTTGGTCGATATCGAAGGTGACTTCGATTTGCGGTACGCCACGCGGAGCCGGTGGAATGCCATCCAGGTTGAATTCACCTAACAGCCGATTGCTGGCGGCCATCTTGCGTTCTCCCTGGAAGACTCTCACCGTGACCGCGGGTTGATTATCTGCGGCTGTACTAAAGACCTGCTTCTTTTCAGTCGGGATCGTTGTATTTCGATCGACTAGCGACGTCATGATGCTTCCTTCAGTCTCGATCCCCAGGGTTAAGGGTGTGACATCCAGCAACAACACATCCTTACGGTCTCCCGACAATACCGATCCCTGGATGGCGGCCCCCACAGCAACCACTTCATCAGGATTCACTCCCTGGTTAGGTTCTTTGCCAAAGATCTGCTTGACAATTTCGCGCACCTTGGGAATCCGTGTTGAACCACCCACCAGGACCACTTCATCAATCTCTTCAGGCGACAGCTTGGAGTCTTCCAGCGCCTGCAGGACCGGACCGCGACAGCGATCGATCAAGTGATCAATCAGTTCTTCGAATTGTGCCCTGGTGATCGGCACCTGAAGGTGCTTTGGACCCGTTGCGTCTGCCGTGATGAAGGGCAAGTTAATATCGGTCTGCGGAACCGTGCTCAATTCCTTCTTTGCCTTCTCGCAGGCTTCCTGCAGTCGCTGCAGCGCCATCGTGTCCTCTCGCAGGTCGATGCCATGATCTCGCTTGAAATCGTCTGCCACGTAATTGACCAGTGCGGCGTCCAGGTCGTCACCACCAAGGTGTGTATCACCACTGGTCGCGACCACCTCAAATACGCGGCTCTCGCCCTCGTCGTCATCGGTCGCGACCTTCAGGACGGAGACGTCAAATGTGCCGCCACCGAGATCGAACACGACGATCTTGTCGTTGGTCTTTTTGTCCAGGCCGAAGGCGAGCGCGGCCGCCGTCGGCTCGTTGATAATTCTGGCAACTTCCAGCCCGGCAATCTGCCCGGCATCCTTTGTCGCCTGCCGCTGCGAGTCATTAAAGTAAGCCGGTACCGTGATGACTGCCTTGTTAACCTTGTGTCCGAGGTACGATTCGGCTGCTTCCTTCAAACGCCGCAGCGTGGTTGCAGCAATTTCCTGTGGCGTGAGTTCCTTGTCGTCTACCTGAATCTTGACGTAGTCCTGTTCGCCACCCGTGATGGTGTAGGGGACCATCTTTTCTTCGGATTCGACTTCGTGATGGCGACGGCCCATGAATCGCTTGACCGACGACACGGTGCGGGTTGGATTCGTCACAGCCTGTCTACGAGCCGGTTCACCGACTAACGTCTCCCCCTGGTCGTTGAAAGCAACGACACTGGGCGTCAGGCGACTGCCTTCGGCGCTCGGAATCACTTTCGCTTCGCTGCCTTCCATGACAGCGACAACTGAGTTGGTGGTTCCCAGGTCAATTCCAATGATCTTTTCGCCATCAGCCATGTTCTTCTCCCTCGCACATCCCGTGGGTAAATTCCTTCGTACAGCGTTTTCCCAGCCCGCCAGCTCCAGCAGCACTATCCTTCTACTGCTGGTCTCGAGCCTGCAATTCCCTCACCGTTCAACTCAGTCAAAAACGCTAAGCTATGATGTGTTAACGCAAGTGCTGTGCCAGAGCAACGCCGTTCCGTACAAGATATGCCCTAACATGTTACTACACGCTACGTTACGGTGCATGGCACGATACAGTCGTTCGACCTGTTCCGCACAACCTTAGCGGCCTCTGCCATATTGGCAGCTGGCCGACAAGAATTGAATTCGTCGGTCTGGCCGAAAGCGTGGCTCTGCGTTGACAGCGATACACCCCTCAATTAGAAGGAAAAGCGGCGCATAGGCGCACCTCTCAAGGCAAGTAGCAATGGCAAAACGGTCAGCATCCAGCGGTAAAACAGGTCGATCGAGCAAGGCGACTCCGGCCAGTCTGCGCCGTGACCGTGATCGACTGGAGAAACAGCTGATCAAGTTGCTGAATCAACACGCCAAGCTGACTCACACGCTGGGCGAGACGGAGGCTGCGGAAATCCCAGCACTGGCCGAGAAAACGGACGCCATGATTGCGGCCAGCACGGGTCCGTTGCCAAATGAGACGCTCACCCGTGTCATCCGCGACTTGCAGAGTGCCGGCCGCCAATTGGTCGATCCGGTGCGTGTAGCCTACCTGGGCCCACTCTACAGCTATAGCTTCCTCGCTGCACAAACACATTTTGGCGGCGGCGTGGATCTTGTGCCCGTCACCACGATTGCGGCTGTATTTGATGAAGTCTTACAGCAGCGAGTCAATTTCGGCGTTGTGCCCCTGGAGAATTCCACCGACGGCCGAATCGTCGACACGCTCGACATGTTCGCCCGCCAGCCGGTTGGAATCTGCGCCGAAATCCCCTTAGCGATCCATCACAACCTGTTGGCCACATGTTCTCGCGCCGAAATTTGCGAGGTGTACAGTAAGCCCCAGGCTTTCTCGCAATGTCGGGAATGGATTGCCAAGCATCTTCCGGGTGTGCGCCTGATTGAAATGACCAGCACGGCCGCTGCCGCTCAACTGGCTGCAGACCGCGTAGGCGCTGCAGCTGTTGCCAGCCAGGCAGCGGGCAGCCGTTATGGTCTATCCGTGGTGGCCAAGAACATCGAGGACCGTCAACACAACGTCACCCGGTTTGCGGTTATTGGTGACGGCAATCATCGCCGCACAGGCAAAGACAAAACGGCCCTGATGTTTGAGATTGCCCACCGCCCTGGTTCGCTGGCTGACACGATGGCAGTTTTCAAACGGGCCAAGGTCAACCTCACCTGGATTGAATCATTTCCGATGCCGGACGAGCCCAACGAATACCTGTTCTTCGTTGAACTCCATGGTCACCAGGCGGACGCGAGGGTCAAGAAGGCGCTGGCCTCGTTGTCTCGCAAGTCGGTTCGGCTGGACGTTCTCGGCTCCTATCCACGCTCCCAATTGCCAGACTGAATACCAGCCCATGGCGAGTCGGAGTGAATACCGCTGGTCAGGCCCGCTGCTGCTGTGATAAGATCCGACGTTTGACTGCCGGCGACCGAATCTGGCAGTACTGACTACTTATCCGAGCGTGGATTACAGCCGTGATCATCATTCTTAAGTCCGACATTACGGACGAACAGACCGACCATTTGGTTCAGCACGTGGAATCGAAGGGCCTGACCCCTCACCTCAGCCAGGGCACCTTTCGCACAATTATCGGCGTGATTGGCGACGAAGCGAAGCTGAGTGCAGACCAATTACGTTCATTTCCCGGCGTCCAGGACGTCGTGCCGGTCCTGCCTCCTTACAAGCTCGCCAGCCTCGAGGCGCATCCCCAGCCAAGTGTGGTTGATGTTTCCGGCGTTCCTGTCGGTGGCGGCCATCTGGCCATGATTGCCGGGCCCTGTGCGGTCGAAAGTGCCGAGAGAATGGACACCATCGCCGCCTCCGTGAAAAAGTCCGGTGCCAACATTTTACGCGGCGGGGCCTTTAAGCCTCGCACCAGTCCCTATTCGTACCAGGGCATGGGCCTCGAAGGACTTCGTATTTTGCGTGACGCCGGGCAACAACACGGCATGCCCGTCGTGACCGAAGTTACAGACCCCCGCAACCTGGATATGGTGGTCGAGCACACCGACATGTTACAGGTCGGTGCCCGTAACATGCAGAATTTTGTGCTCTTGACCGAGATCGGCCGGACCAACAAACCGGTTCTATTGAAGCGTGGCATGAGTGCCACGATCACCGATTTACTGATGAGTGCCGAGTACATCCTGGCCCAGGGCAACCAGGACGTGATCCTCTGCGAGCGAGGCATCAAGAGTTTTGACAATGCCACTCGCAACCTGTTTGACGTGGCGGCCGTGGCTGCCGTCAAACAACTGAGTCATTTACCGATCATTGTCGACCCCAGTCACGCAACAGGTCGGCCGGATTTGATCCCCGCCTGTGCGCTGGCTGGCCTGGCGGCCGGCGCCGACGGCGTTCACATCGAGGTCCACGACTGCCCGGAAGAGGCAATGTCCGACGGGCCACAGGCACTTCTGCCAGATCAGTACGCCGCCTTGGCTAAACAAATGCGACAGCTTGCCGCTGTCCTGCAGCCGAATAGTCCGGCAGCACCGTCGCCCACGGAGGCTACCCAATGAGAAAGCTCCTGCTGGCCGGAAACTGGAAGATGAACCTAACTCAGCACGAGGCTGCAAGCCTGGCAGCAGCAATCGCAGCAGAGCTGCCTGCCGATTGCCCACACGACGTGGCACTCTGCCCACCGACGATCTATCTTGCTACCGTCTCCGCTGCGTTGGAAGGCAGCACTATTCTGCTGGGTGCGCAGGACATGTACCACGAGGACGCTGGGGCCTTTACGGGAGAAACCTCCGGTCCGATGTTGTGCGACCTGGGGGTTAAGTTCGTGATCCTGGGGCACAGTGAACGACGGCACATTATCGGCGAGGACGACGGGCTGATTAATCGCAAGCTGCAGGCCGCTCTGCGACATCAGCTTTCCCCGATCCTGTGTGTCGGAGAGACGCTCGATCAGCGTGAAGCGGGTCAGACAGCGGAGGTAGTACGCTCGCAAATCGAAGGATCGATGGCTGGCCTCTCGGCTGCCGAAATGCTGGCCACGACAATCGCCTACGAACCTGTCTGGGCCATCGGCACCGGCCGGGTGGCGACACCGCAAGAAGCCCAGCAGGTACACGCTGACCTTCGCAGCCTGATTGAAAGCCGCTACAATCCGGACATATCGCAACAGGTGCGGATCCAGTATGGTGGCAGTGTCAAACCGGACAATGCTGCTGAGTTGTTATCTCAACCTGATATCGATGGTGCACTGGTCGGCGGGGCCTCGCTGACGACTGAATCCTTCATCGGGATCATTCAACAGGCGGCCCTTGTCTAGGGAGGAAAAGTGGCGATTAACTTCTTATTGCTGGGTGGATTTCAGTCGTTCATTCTTGGGCTGCTGTTATTCTTCACGTCGCTGTTCTTGATCTTTATCGTGTTGATTCAACGCGGCCGCGGAGGCGGTTTGACAGGAGCACTCGGTGGTACCGGTCAAAGTGCGTTCGGATCCCGTGCCGGTGACGAACTGACTTATATCACGCTGGTGGTTGCCGGGGCCTGGATTTTTCTCTGCGTCGTCTGCATCTGGGTACTCAATCCCAATGACACAGCCGACCTTGTGACAGGCCAGGGTAACCAACAGATCGAGACCGACGACGACGGTGCCGGCGATAGCCTGCTTGACGGCACGCCAGGTGACAGCGATCCAATCGGAACCGACTCCAGCGCCGCGGACGACGCAACAGATGCCACGGACGATGCAACAGACGCCACGGACGATGCAACAGACGCCGCGGATGATGCAACAGACGCCACGGACGATGCAAAAGCTCAACCGACACCCCTCGAGCCCGTCCCGGACAGCGATGATTCCGACGATGGCGACGACGAACCAGGTGACGTTGAGGACAGTGACGCACCCAGCCCAGTGGACGGCACGGACCCCTAGTGGGGCGGCAGAGCTGTGACCGGATTGTCACCGCGACAGGTGCTGGCAGTCTGGCGTTCTGATTGCAACTGGTCCCAACCACAACTGCCCAGGCGATTGTATTGAAGGGGTAACTGCTGATGTTACTCAGCATGACTGGACACGGCGAATCCACAATATCTCAGCCGCCCGCCCATGTCGCTGTCGAACTGCGCAGCGTGAATAGCCGCCACTTCAAGGTTTCACTGCGTTTACCCGACGGTTGCGGCAGTTGGCAATCGTCACTCGAGGCGTCCATCCGTGAAGCCGTTCCGCGTGGGCATGTTAGCCTGCAAGTTACGTTGACTGTCAAGGATGACAAGGCTGCCTTGATAGATCAGGATTTATTGCGGCGCTACCACACTCAACTCACTGACGCCCTGGCCGAAGGGACGCCGCCCATCACGGAACTCCTGCCCGCGCTGCTCTCCCTACCAGGTGTGGTCAGCCAATCGCAGGGGACTGCTGACAACTCAGAACACCTGCCACTGGTGCAGCAGGCATTACAGGCCGGGCTCGAGAACCTGACAGCCATGCGGAGTCGCGAAGGCGCGGCGATGGCCAGCAACCTGCTGGAGAACCTCGACCAGATTGCCAGCGTCCTGGAGCGGGTCGCAGAACGTGTACCAACGGTAGTCGACGAATACCGCGCCCGACTGCATGCACGGATCACACAGCTACTCGAACCCCACGGCGTTGAATTATCTCCCACGGACCTGATCAAGGAAGTTGGAATCTTTGCTGATCGCGCCGATATTTCTGAAGAGCTGGTGCGGCTCCAGAGTCACGTTGAGCAATTCCGGGGCGAGGTGAACTCCCAACTGGGCAGCGGACGGGCACTCGATTTCCTGGCACAGGAGATGGGCCGCGAGGCTAACACGGTGGGTGCCAAGGCCAACGACGCCACAATCGCCGCCCAGGTGATCGAGCTGAAAACCTGTATCGAACGCATTCGAGAACTCGTTCAAAACGTGCAATAAAGGCAATCCCCGGCAACGGGGGTTGGCATGAGGGATGCGAATGGCAGATCCCAACGGCAAGGTGGTGATCATTTCCGGACCCTCTGGGGCCGGAAAATCAACCGTGGTGGAATACCTGCTGCGCAGCTGCTCACTGCCCTTGCGGTTGAGCATTTCGGCGACGACCAGACCACCTCGGAGCGGAGAAGTCGATGGTCAAGACTATTTTTTCCTCGACGCGGACCGTTTCAGTGAACTTCGGCAGAACGATAAATTGCTCGAATGCAAAGAGGTTTTCCGCCAGGGTCACTGGTATGGAACACTTCGCGAGCAGGTCACCACTGGCCTCGAAGCCGGCAATTGGGTTATTCTAGAGATCGACGTGGAGGGGGCGTTGGCGGTTCGGCAGCAGCTGCCGGAGGCAGTAATGATTTTCTTGCATGCCGGCTCCCAGGCAGAACTGGAAAACCGGCTGCGAACACGCGGCACGGATTCGGAAGAGTCGATCCAGCGACGGTTGGCTACAGCCAGCCGGGAACTGGGAGCGAGCCACCAGTACGACTACACGATTGAAAACCGCCAACCAGAGCAAGCGGCGGAACAGATTTGCGAATTCCTCAGAGCCATGGAGTGACTACGGAATGCTTGATGAACTGAAACAAGAAGAACTCATCAACAAGGTTGGCGGTCGATTCAAGTTGTCGATCCTAATCCAGAAAAGACTACTGCAGCTAAAGCAGGGAAGTCGGGCGCTGGTCGAACTGGATACTGTCGACAAAATGTCCGTCGCCCTTCAAGAGATCCTGCAGGACAAGATCTACCTGGACACCAGCCACGAGGTGCGGGTCACCGGCGATGTGCCGTTGAGTGGCGATGTGCCGGACTTGAATCCCACCGACCTATGACCGACGACGCCCTTCAACCAGGACTTCTCGATGGTCGCGAACTGCTGGTTGGCGTCAGTGGCGGGATTGCTGCCTTCAAGACGGCTGCCCTGGTAAGCCAGCTGGTCCAGGACGGTGCCGACGTCACGGTGGTGATGACCGAGAATGCCACACGATTTGTCGGTCCGGCGACCTTTGAAGCCCTCACCGGGCGAGGTGTCGTGACCAGCCTGTTCGGCGACCCACGTTACCCGCTGGGAGCACACGTTCAGCTTGCCGAGCGCGGCGACCTGCTCTTGGTTGCACCTGCCACCGCCAATTTCCTGGCCAAGGCTGCTGCTGGACTGGCAGACGATGCACTCAGCACGCTCTATTTCGCTTTCGACGGTCCGACCCTGCTAGCACCAGCGATGAACAACAGGATGTGGGAACATCCGGCAGTCGCCCGCAACACGCAGCAACTGATCCAGGATGGCATCACCATGATTGATCCCGGCGAAGGCTGGCTCAGCTGTCGCTCCAGAGGTGCCGGCCGGATGGCTGAGCCTGACACGATTCGCGATGCCCTGCTGGCCCAGCTGACTTCCACACAGACCAACTGAGTCCGCCCGCTGACCCGAGACTGTGCGCAGATGGCCCACATCCTGATTACCTCCGGTCCCACACGACAGTATCTCGATCCGGTACGTTTCCTCAGCAATGAGTCGAGCGGTCGCATGGGTGCTGCCCTGGCCGCCGCCGCCCTTGGTCATGGCCACCAGGCGACCATTGTCAGTGGCCCTGTCCAGGTCTCCTATCCCGACGGCTGCACGGTCATCCCGGTCACCACCACAGCAGAAATGCTCTCCGCATGCCGCGACGTGCTACCCAGCACTCAGGGCGTGATTGGTGCGGCTGCCCCCTGTGACTACATGCCGATTCACGTCGCCTCCAGTAAACTCGTCAAGACAAACCAACCACTGCAGCTCGAACTGATCGAAACGTCCGACATCATCGCAACGCTGGCGGAGGAAAGGACGGCTGGCCAATGGGTCGTTGGCTTTGCCCTGGAAACAGATGATCCACGCTTCCGGGCGCTGATGAAACTGGAACAAAAGAACTGCGACATGATCATCTTGAACGAACCAAGTGCGATGAACACGAGGCATACAACTGTCGAGGTGATCCAGCGTGATGGCACAACGCTGGGAATCTTCCAGGGTCCCAAACTCGAAGTTGCTGTATCGATCATGCAGGAGATTCAGCAACAACTCATCCAGCCCCCGCTTGCCAGTGCCAAGCCTGAAGAACCCTCTCAATTGCCCCCACAGGGAGGCTGACCATGACCTCAAAGTACCAACAGCTGCCCCTTCCGGCAGCTAGTGATTCGCCTGTAATTCAGTCCGCCGCATCGTTGGCTTTTACCGAGGGGCCGGCAGTTGGCGCCGATGGCACGGTCTATTTTTCTGACATCCTGAACAATCGCATCATGAAATTGGATCCGGATGGCTCCTGCTCCGTCTTCCGCCATCCCAGCGGCCGTACGAACGGCCAGACGTTTGACCAGCAAGGACGTCTCTATCACTGCGAAGGGGCTGAGTTTGGGACAGGGGGCGGCCGCCGCGTCAGCCGAACAACCCTCGAGACCGGCGAGTACGAAGTCTTGACTGATCAGTACGAGGGTTCTCGCTACAACTCTCCCAACGACATCTGCGTTGATGGCCAAGGACGCATCTACTTCACGGACCCTCGCTACGGTGACCGCAGCGATATGGAAATGGAGATCGAAGGGGTTTATCGCATTGACCTCGACGGCAGCGTCACGCGGATCATTGAACAGCCAGTTATTGAGCGACCCAACGGCATTGCCTTGACCCAGGACAGCCAGCACCTGTATCTCGTCGACAGCTGCCCAACGGTTGGTGGCAATCGCAAGATCTGGCATTTCGATCTCGACGCCGCTGGTGCTGCCTCGAACCCGACAGTCGTTTTCGATTTCGCAGCGGGCCGTGGCGGTGATGGGATGCGGATTGACATGCAGGGCAACCTTTATGTGGCGGCAGGCATAGCGGCCCCACGAGGCGTCCACGAGTCTGACGAGGTGCCTCCGGGTATCTACGTTATTTCGCCGCAAGGGGAATTGAAGTCACGCATCCCGATCCCGGAAGACGTTCTGACAAATCTTGCCTGGGGCGGCCCTGACGGGCGCACGCTTTACATAACCGCCGGCAAGACACTCTTCACAGCCCGCGCCGATGTGCCGGGCCAGGTCTCTTTCCCCACCTGGCGGGAGTGATCAATGAAGCTTGTTATCCACCCGGCACTGGACGGCCAGCGACTCCAGTTGGTCGAGGACGCCGCCGGCGAGATGCTGGTCGTCAACTGCGATACAGCAGACTCCGCCCTGCAGGAGATCACCGCTGCCGACGCTTTCTTCGGCAAGTTGACACCCGAGTTGCTGGCTCAAGCCCAACAGCTGCGCTGGGTCCAATCGCCCACTGCCAGCCTGGAGCATTATCTTTTCCCACAGCTCGTGGATCACCCCTGCCAGCTGACAAATATGCGCGGCTTGTTTTATGACGTGATTGCCGACCATGTGCTGGGTTACATCCTGATGTTCAGCCGACGTCTTCATCACTACCTGCGGCAACAGCTCGCATCCGACTGGCGACCGCTCGGTGGCGAGCAGGCGAGAACCAGTTTCGCTACCGGCCCAGGTGAGGTGAGTGAAATGGATCGTGCGCATCTGCACGTCTCGGATCAGGTGATGGGAATCATCGGCCTCGGCAGCATTGGTGCTGAAATCGCTCGTCGCGGAAAGGCCTTCGGGATGCGCGTGCTGGGCATCGACCCCTCAACGGCAGCTGCCAGCGAGTCTGTTGATGAAGTTCGCGACCCGGCCCAGCTCGAATGGCTGCTGCAGGAAAGCGACTTCGTCGTTATTGCCGCACCCCATACTCCTTTGACCGAAGGGCTGATCGGAGCCGCTCAACTTGCTCTAATGAAGCCCTCCGCCTATCTGATCAATATCGGCCGCGGTGTGATCGTCCAACTTGATCCACTTGTGGCCGCACTTGAGCAGGGCTCGATTGCCGGAGCTGCTCTTGACGTCTTTGAAATCGA
>CAUZOB010000155.1:0-12706 GCA_963581185.1 Planctomycetota bacterium
AAGAAAGAAACGCCTGCCGAAGAGGCACCCAAGCCGGCATCTGCGGTCGACGATATCCTGGCGGCAGCTCGTGGCGGAGGCGACAAGAAAGAAACGCCTGCCGAAGAGGCACCCAAGCCGGCATCTGCGGTCGACGATATCCTGGCGGCAGCTCGTGGCGGCGATTCGGAGTCTGTTGTTGTTGATCCTGAACCAACAGAGGCGAAGGACGTCCCAGCGGAGCCAGGCACTGCAGGCGGGTCCGCCGTAGACGACATACTTTCTGCTGCACGGGGCAGTTCAGCTGAATCAAGGCCGTCCAAATCCCGTCCGGCATCCGCAGTCAAATCGGCCAAGAGTCGCAGCACCTCTGGACCATCAGCCGAGGACATCCTGGCAATGGCAGCGGGCGGATCACCGGCCGAGACGAAAACAGAGAATGGGACCAGCGAAGCTGACGATGACGATGAATCGCTCGTGTCGGCTCCGTCAGCAAGTTCGGATGGCATTGAAGAAGAGATCTGGAACTGGCTTCGGCCATCAGTCCAGCAGGCCACCACCCGCATGGCAAAGGGAGAGATCGCCAGCGAAGACCAGGATCTGCTTGTCGGCGCCCTGAATCAGCTTGTCAAGCAAAGGGCCCTGGTCTCCTCCAAGAGCATGGCAGAAGTCCTGCAGCGACCGGAAGTTCTGCCACAGGTCACATCGTTCCCCAAGGGAATCAAAGGCGCGGCCAAGGACTGGTCTGAGCTGGAGGTCCGGATCGGTAATTACACCGCCTTGCGGAGTATCTACTCGGGTCAGCTTCCTGGCAGGCAGCGTCGTTCCGGTCCCCCGAGAATCCTCGGCTATCTGGCCCGCGGCGAGTGTTTTGGTGAAATGGGTGTACTGGCGGACGAACCGCGGACGGCAAGTTGCATCGCCTACGATCACCCCAACGACGACCCGGGTCGCAGGCCGGGCCGAGTAGAGCTTGTCCGCATCGATGCAACGGTCTTCCGGTCTTTGCTCGAATCATCTCCGGCACTTGCCAGTCGCGTGGATGCCCTGGTACTGGAACGGCGGGCCGAACTTGACGAACAGACATCCATTGGCGAGTTCAATTCCTGGGACGCGACTCCTGAATTCAGGGACAGTGGATTGATCCAGGGCCAGAACCTGCTATTGATCGACCTGGACAGCTGCACTCGCTGCGGCGATTGCGTCCGCGCTTGTGTGGAAAGCCACGATGATGGCTACAGCCGTCTCTTCCTGGACGGCCCCCGCTTTGACCGTTTCCTGGTGCCATCGGCATGTCGCCAGTGCTTAAATCCGTCCTGCATGATTGGTTGCCCTGTCGGTTCGATTCAGCGCGGAGCAAATGGCCAGATCGAGATTCGGGACTGGTGCATTGGCTGCAGCCTCTGCGCCCGCCAGTGCCCCTATGATTCCATCCAGATGCATGACGTCGGGCTGATCTCCGAGAATTCAATCGGATGGCATTATGCACCGGCCAGTGCTGTCGGATCTGGCAACTGGCAATCCACATCGCAGAACGGTCGCGGCTGGCAGGCCGGCAATTCGCCATTCCGTTGGACAATTGATCTGCAGCAGTCACTTGTGGAGAGTAGCCCCGACCATTGGCAGCCGGGATCAGCCGAGCTGGCCGAGCCAATTTACTTCAAGCACCAGATCAAACTGGAGAGTGAACAACTGTTGCAGACCGGCCGCATCCGTTTGCATATCACAGCGCAGCAGACGGTCGCCCGCGTCTGGATCAATGGTGCAGAGGTCGAATTACAGCAGGACGCCAAGCAAAAGAAGAAGGGCGAATTCGAAGCCGAGCTGCAGGCGATGGGTCTGTTGCGTGCTGGCACGAACACGCTGGCCCTTGAATTACGGGCTCCGGACGATGCCAGCCAGGCGCCGCGGCTGGCCGATGGTCTCACGCTGCTGTCTGTACGGCTCGATCCTGTGCCGGAGATGGGAGCCATCACGGCCGCCACAGCCGATGGTCTGGTACAACCAAGCGTAGAACTTGTTACAGAGCGAGCGGTCGTTTGTGATCTTTGTAGTAGCCTGGCCAGCCAGCAACCGGCTTGCGTCACCCATTGTCCGCACGATGCAGCCATGCGAGTGGATGCCCGTCAGTATTTCCCCACGCATAACTAGAATCTTGACTTCTCAATCCTGAAGGCGAAGGAGCCAATCCAGTGTCCACCTTTCTTGTCGAACACTGGGCAGTCAGTATGCTGCTCGGCCTGCTGTTGATCATCGTGGTGGTGTTCATTCATGACATCTTTCAGAAGAAGCACGTGATCCTGCACAATTTCCCCGTGATTGGCCACCTGCGTTATTTCATGGAGAGTATCGGCCCGGAGATCCGCCAGTATTTTGTCGCTAACGACAAGGAAGAGCGGCCCTTCAACCGCGACGAGCGTCGTTGGATCTATGCCTCCTCGAAGGGAGACAACAGCACATTCGGGTTTGGCACAACCGAGGAAATCTACAGTATTGGCTACCCGATTATCAAACACGCCGCGTTTCCCTTTCCCGACGACAAGGCGACGCACCCCGGTGATGACCCCACCGCCATTCCCTGCCTCAAGGTGATGGGCGAGCGTCACAACCGTGCGCGAAAATATCGACCTTCCTCGGTGGTCAATATTTCAGCAATGTCATTCGGTTCGCTTGGTGCCAAAGCGGTGGCGTCTCTCAACGAGGGCGCCCACATCGCGGGCTGTATGCACAATACCGGCGAAGGTGGCATCAGCCCCTACCATTGCCTCGGTGCCGACCTGATGTGGCAACTCGGCACCGGCTATTTCGGAGCCCGTGCCGATGGCACGTTTTGCCTGGATTCTCTGGCCCAGCAGACAGAGGAACACTCGCAGGTGCGCTGCATTGAGATCAAGTTGTCGCAGGGTGCCAAGCCTGGCAAGGGTGGCATCTTGCCGGGAGCCAAGGTAACCGCTGAAATTGCGCAGATTCGTGGCATCCCGCAGGGAGAGGACTGTATATCACCCAATTCTCATTCCGAGTTCAATTCGGTGGACGAGATGATTGACTTCATCGAAAGAATCGCCGACCGGTCTGGACTTCCTGTTGGCATCAAGAGCGCCATCGGCCAGATCGATTTCTGGTACGAGTTGGCCGAACGGATGCGGGTCCGCCGCGAGGGCCCAGATTTCATTACCGTCGACGGAGCGGAAGGGGGAACCGGTGCAGCCCCGCTGACATTCTCCGATCATGTCGCCTTGCCCTTCAAGGTAGGATTCAAAAGGGTCTACCAGATTTTCCAGCAAGCTGAGCTTTCCAAGGATATCATCTGGATCGGCAGTGCCAAACTCGGCTTCCCTGACCGCGCGATGGTGGCGATGGCCATGGGTGTCGATATGATCGGTATCGCGCGTGAGGCCATGATCTCGATTGGCTGTATCCAGGCTCAGAAGTGTCACAGTGGTCACTGCCCGGCGGGCATCGCAACTCAAAGTCGTTGGCTACAGGCAGGTATCAGTGTGGAACGCAAGGCCAACAGGTTCGCACGCTATGTCCAGTCCTTCCGCAAGGAGTTGTTGATGCTGGCCCATGCCGCTGGTTACGAACACCCCCAGCAGATTACCTCGGCAGATATCGAGGTCTGCACAGGTGTCAATACCTTCTCCACCCTTACTGACTCACTCGGGTACAAGTGTGACCCGCTCGATATCACCAGCATGGCTGACCTGACTCCGGTGGATTCATCCTCCTGATTCGCACGGATCCTGCTTCCACCCCGGCCCACAAGCGAAAGCTGAATTGCAAGGCGAGTGATGCTGTCAATCCGCATTCAAAATGACAATCAGAATGAACAGGTCAAGCTGGAAGACGGTCCGCTGACGCTGGGTCGAGTCCCCGCGGAGACTGGCAATCACTTCGTAATCGAAGATCGTTATGTCTCTCGCAACCAGCTGAGCTTACAAGAACTCCCCAAGGGCCAGCTGCGGATTGAGAACCACGGGGGAGACCTCACGCTCTCAGACGGCACAGTAATTTCCCGCGGAGAGACAGTTGAAGCGGACATTCCGGTTGCCATCAGCGTCGGTTTCACTCGCATGGAAGTCGCTCCCGATGTGACCCTGCCGGGTGAAATGGGGAGCCATCTGCAGACAATTGCCCGCCCCGTGCGAGCGGGCTCCGGCACCGAAACGATGTCGCCCGTGATTAACATGGGCAGTGCTCCCAGCGCTTCGACACTGGCCAGCTGGTTTGAGACTCTCTTGAACGTGCAGCAGGCGGCAGCTGGTTCTGCCGAGTTTTACCTGGAAACGGCCCAGGCGATTGTCCAGCTGGTGGGACTCGATCGAGGCATGGTCCTGCTGAAATCGGGGGACGCCTGGGAAACCGCTGGCGCCTACACCCGGCTCTCGTCGACCGAAGCAAGTTTCAGTACATCGATTCTGCGCAAGGTGATGTCCGAAAAACGTACTTTCTTTGAACCGATCTCCGCAGATGAAGAAGCAGCCAGCCTGGCGCAGGTTGAGGCAGTCGTCGCGTCGCCGATCTTCGACGCGGAAGAGCAGATCGTGGGAATTGTTTACGGCTCCCGTGATACTCGCACCGGTGCCGAGGACCAGGGAATTCAGCCACTTGAAGCCCAGGTGGTGCAGATCCTGGCGGCCGCTGTCAGTGCCGGTCTGGCTCGTGTCGACAAGGAAAAGGAAGCCGCTCGGCTGAAAGTTCAGTTCGAGGAATTCGTGGCACCCGAAGTCGCCGAAGAATTGCAACGCAATCCCTCCCTGCTGGAAGGCCAGGATCGCCAGATCACGTCGCTGTTCTGCGATCTGCGCGGTTATTCATCGATCAGCGAACAACTTGGTCCACGCGACACCTACCGCATGATGGGTGATGTCATGGACCACCTCACCAATCGCGTGCTGGAATTCAGCGGCGTGATTATCAACTATGCTGGCGATGGTATGGCTGCCATGTGGAACGCGCCGACCGACCAACTTAACCATGCGGACCTGGCCTGCCAGACAGCGCTGGCGATGCAGACCGAAATGCAACAGCTCAATGACGCCTGGTCCGAGAAGGCCGGCGTTCCGTTGGTCATCGGTATTGGTATCAACTCGGGTAGCGCCCAGGTTGGCAATGCTGGCAGCAGTCGGCGGATCAAGTATGGCCCAATGGGGCATAGCGTAAACCTCGCCAGCCGCGTTGAGGGAGCGACCAAGTACCTCGGTGTGCCGATTCTGATTACGGAGCATACGCTGCAAGAACTCACCTCGTCGGTCACCTCCCGCCGACTCTGCCAGGTGCGGGTCGTTGGCATCACCCAGCCAGTCTCGCTGTACGAACTGTCTGCAACTAATCCGGCTCCCCAGTGGACCGAATTGAAGGGGCACTATGAAAAGGCACTGACCGCCTTCGAGGATCGCGACTACGCCTCTTCAAGCAAACTGGTAGACCAGCTGATGGCCAGTGACTTCCACCGATCTGATCGTCCCCTGCAGATTCTTTCCGATCGTATCCAGGATGCCATCGACGGGGACGCGGACGAGTTTGATCCGGTCTTCGAATTGAGTGGCAAGTAGACCATCGGCGCCAGGGTCAGGCGACTTCGAGGCCACTATCTAGTGCGCGATGTTGACCTGCACGCCAACTTCATAATCGAATTGGCGATCAGGAAAGTCTTGCTGTAACGGCACGATGACCGCCGGTCGAATCGACAGACCGTTGGAGGTAAAAAGATTAGCACCCAGCGACAGGTTGACCACATTAAAACTGGCGGCCTGCGGATCGACGTCCACCTGGAATCCGTTTACGCCAGTGAAGTCCAGGCTCGGAGCATCTTCCAGTGTGCCGGAATAGTGAATCTCAATGAAGGGACTGATGTCTTGGATCCAGGCGTCACGTCCTTCCAGCCAGCGATAGTTCAGTCCGACATCCACGAACAGCAAGTTGGCGTCGCGAATCCTGCCGGCGGGTTTCGGCCCGTCCGAATCCAGCACTACGATTGGATTGCCACCGGTGTCGATATCGAGCTGAATGAATACCTGCCAACTCAGTTTTTCATCCTTTTGTCCCAGCCAGCCAATAAACGGTAACAAGTGGACCGCCTGGTTACGCACTCGTACCAGGTCCGCACCGGAATCGCTTACCAGTTGACCGTCCTGTCCAGTCGGGACAGCGACGCCCAGGCCAGCGGATGTCAGGCGATTCTCAGTGGCCCCGATGATGGTCTTGTAAGTAATCGCCATGTTGCCGATCTGGCTGCCATGCTGCAGCGGGGTCCCCAGAGTCTGGCGACTTCTTACTGTCGACCCAAAGGGGACTCGCACTTCCATCGACTTCAGCCCTTCATCGAAGGTCTTTTCCCAACCCAGCGTGTAGCGGTTTACATCACCCAGGGGACCGACGTCATTGAAAAAGCTGTAGTTGAAGATCCAGCGATCGGTTGGCAGGGCGCTGGTTCCCTCGGATAGCTTGAACCGTCTGATCGCGGCACCACCACCCCGCTGCAAGGTGAATTGTTGGCCCGGCCTGACCGTGGGTCCCCAGTCGGACGGCGGCGTGGAGGACGAACCGGGTATCCGTGCGATGGCTGGCAAGCCACCAAAGAAGTCGCCCCACATTGGTGTGACTTTGGCCAAGCGCATCTGCCGTGCCCGTTCCAGCATCACGTCCCGATCACGACTGCGACTGCGAACGGCGCGACGGGGCGTAGCGGTCGGTTTCTCTTCTGCCTTAGCAGGTTGCTGGTTCGCTGCCAGCGATACTGTTGCCGTGGCATCGTCAATCGCCATGGCGGCATCAAACGCCATTCCATGTGCCAGCAACGCCACAATGGCCAACCAGAAATGACGCCTCTCCTTGCATACCAACATTTCCAACCCTGTCTTACCTGAGAATGTTGACCTGCACACCAGCCTCAAAATCGTAGAGTCGATCGTCGCCCTCTCGCAACGGAAACGACATGGCAGGACGAACCGTAATACGATCATTGAGTTTCAGAGCGGCAGCAACCGTCAGGTTGAGAATGTCAAAACGACGGCTCTGGCCCACGAGATTGAAGTCGTCGGTACCAAAACTGAGATTCGCGGTGTCGGTGTCGTTCGTGGTCGAGCTGTAGTGCAATTCCAACATCGGCGTGATGGCCTTGACAAAGCCGTCCCGATCTTCGATCCACTTGTGCCCAACACCAACGTCGAAAAACACCAGGTTGGCGTCCTGCAAGATGCCCCTCGTTGTCCGCTCCAACGGACCGGTCTGCTCGGTGATGGGATTGCCGCCAGCCACGATGTCGAACTGCAGGAACGCCTGCCAGAACCACTTGTCGTCAGGTTTCACCAGGATGGCTGCAAAGGGAGCCAGGTGAACTGAGTCGTGTTCAATACGAAAGATCTCTTCACCCAGTGAATTAGAAATACTGCTGTCGGTCCCAGTCGGGATACGCAGGCCAACTCCGGCGGTAGCAACAAAATCGTCACCAACCCCAACAATCCGCTTCCAGGTCAGGGAGATGTCACCGAATTCTGTGGCGCGGTCGCCAGTCAATGCATCAAAGGTGTCATTCACACTCTGGTCGTTGTCCAGGCCAGACACGAAGGGGAAACGAATCTCGAATGAACCGAGCCCGTCGTCGTACGTCTTTTCCAGACCGAAGACGTAACGATTCAGGTCCCCGATTGATGTCACGTCGTTGAAGAAGTTATGGCCAAAAATCCAGCGATCCATGGGAATCGGACTATTATTCTCCGCCAGCTTGATCCGTCGCACGGCGATCGCAGCACCCTCGGTCAAGGGGAAGGCAGAACCGGCACCGAAGGTAAGCCCGTCACCACCACCAATCACGATCGTGCCAAAGGGCAGGCCGCCGAGGAAATCACCCCACATTGGCGAAACACTCGCCAGCCGCATCGCCTCGGCTCGCTTGATCATCTCCGCCCGGTCGCGGGTCGTCCGGCTGCGTCGAGATGTCGTCCTGGTGGGAGGCTTGTCTGAGGGTGAGCCTTCAGCCTTCGGGTCAGTCTTGTCCGGGTCATCCTCGTTGGGTTCCTGCAAGAACGAGGAAAAAGGCTGGAACAACTCTTCAGCGAAACCACCGAACAGGTCGTCACCACGACTTTCCGTACTGGAGACCAATTGCAGCAGGAAGCAGCTAGCGACTGCAACAGACAGAACTAAGGTGGGTCGACGCATGCTTCGGGCCTCCTGCCCAGCGAAGTGAATTGGAATTGGCGCGCAATTCCTCCCTCTACAGAAGGGTTTATCGGCGATCGGGGCGGCTGAATTCAGCCAGGCTCTGCAGGGTAGACCACGTTACCCGGCGCCTGCCTTGCCACTTACCCTAACTTTCCCACCTTACGGTTGTTTTACCGCGCCCTCGATGCGAGCGAGCTGTTTTTCGTGCTCGGAAACAGTCTCGCTATCGAGCCAGTCGTTCTCTTTCGCCAGCAGCAAGATCTGCCCGCTAATCCTGGCCATCTGCTGGCCACCAGCCAGGTCCTCACCCAGTTCGATCAAATCGTTTGCCTCGACGAGACACTCGCCAATATATTCCCCGATATCGAGCCAATCGTTCTCTTTCGCCAGCGACAAGAGCTGACCGCCAATTCTGGCCATCTGCTGGCCATCAGCCAGTTCCTTATCCAGCTCGATGAGATTGTCTGCAAAGATAAAATAATCCGAAATCAGGCCACCGATATCGGTCTCAATCAGATTGAGCTGAATTTGACGATCCTCGCCGCTGAACGATGTCCAGCCGGCGCCCAATCGCCTAAAGGCGTCGATCACGAGCACATCGTCCCCCGCGTCAAAGGCGAACTGAGCCACTTCCAGGTAGAAGCTGATCGCTGTCCTCTGAAAGTCAGGCGTTTCAACATCGAAGGAGAGTCGATCTGCAAGTGGCAGGACAGTGTTGATCTGCTCACCGATGGCGGCTGTAATATCGCCTGGCAGCAGATCTTCGGGATAGTAGATGAGCCAGGTGATCTTGTTTTGCACTGCGTTGATCATCAGTTCCCGGTCCTGCATTGTCATCAGACTCTGGTCGATGCCTCCAATTTCCGTCAGAACTTCATCCAGGTAGCCTGCTGTGTTCGTCCATGCCAGCATTCGGTCGGCGTCGTCCTTCAGGTCGCCGAATTCCGCAAAGAACAAGGCGTAGAGATTGGTCGAACCTTTCCCCAGGTCTCTCAGAAGGCGGATCTTTTCCGCCGACCTGGAGCTACCTTGGGCACCGCTATTCGCCTCAGCTTCAATCGACTTCAGGGCGCGTCGCCGAATTACCTGTGCGCCATCCAAAAGTTCGAAGACTTTCGTGCGGACACGTTTACGACCTTCCTCGCTCAGGCCAGCTACTCCCTTACGCGCGCTACCCTCGTTCATATACGCGTTGGCCAGCTTTCGCAGAACCTCTGGATCCTGCCCCCCGCGCTCGCTCAGCTTCAGCCGAATCTCCCTTGCGCGTTCAAAACCATCGATGGCAGAGACCCGCAGATCCAGGTCTTCCGAGCTGGATTGTGCTTGCGCGAAGCCGGTCAGGCTATTGGTGAGGCTCAGCAACAGCTCCGGATCCTCGGGTTGCTGGCCAAGCAACTCCTCCAGCGTAACAATCGACTGCCGGTAGTAGGTCAACGCCTGCTCGGTATCGCCTTGCCTCAAATGAGCAAAGGCAATGTTCTCTCTGGCCTTGGCTATATCGAAGTCAAGCAGGGCACTTTCTCCTCGTCGTTCGATAAAGCCCTCATAGAACGACAGGCCCCTGGCCAGTAACTGCTGTTGAAATCCCCGTGTGGCTGGATAGCGGTCCCAGATTTCGTCCTCGGCCACCGAGGTAAAAAAGTCATCGACCGCCTTCTTGGCATCCTTGAAACTCTCGTCGGAGTCCTTCAAGGCAGCAGCGATCTGGATGTTGGAGTAGACGATGTAAACCATCGTGACCAGCACAGCTGAGACGGCCAGGCCGGACAGGCTGGCCACAACCTTATTCCGTTTACACCAACGGGCGACTCGTTCGATCCGCCCCACGGGTCGAGCGAGGATTGGCATCCCGTCAAGGAACCGCTGCAATTCCTCGACAAGTTCCTGGGCTGAAGCGTACCGCTTGGCAGGTTCCTTTTGCAGGCACTTCAGGCAGATCGTCTCGAGGTCCACCGGCACGGCTGAATTCAATTCCCGTGGCGGCATCGGCTCCACGGAAAGTACCTGCTTGAGCGTGTCAAACGTGGTAGCCGCGCGGAAGGGAGGCTGGCCGGTGATCAGCTCGTAGAGAATGGCACCCAAAGAATAGACGTCACTGCAGACCCCCACCTCCTCCGCCTTGGCGGCTGCCTGTTCCGGAGGCATGTAACTTGGCGTTCCCACCACTGCGCCGGACATTGTCAGGTCCAGTCCCTCGCCGACCTGTTTAGCCAGGCCAAAGTCGGTCAAGAGCGGCTTGTTGTGCGTATCGAGCAGAACGTTAGAGGGTTTCAGGTCGCGGTGCAGGATTCCCTGCTCATGGGCGAATTGAATCGCATCGCTGATGGAGACCATCAAGCCGGCCGCTTCCTCAGGCATCAGTGGACCGTCCGTGACTGCGTCACCAAGGCTGGTTCCCTCGATATAGTCCATCGAAAAGAAGTGCTGCCCGTCCTGCTCTCCAACTTCATAAATCGTGACGATATTGTCATGACTGAGGTTGGCCGCAGCCTCCGCCTCAATATAAAACCGCTCCACTTCTGACTCATGTGCAAACTGGCCCGAGAGGATCATCTTCAGGGCCACGATCCGATTCAGCTTGCGCTGGCGGGCCTTGTAAACGACTCCCATGCCGCCACGGGCGATTTCTTCGAGCAACACGTAATCGCCGAACTCCCGTACGGCTGGTTCGACCACATTCCGAGATGGAGCGGCCGGCACCGCTGCAGCCTCGCCCATCAGCGTGGCGTCCTCGCCTGCGGCCGGCCTCCCTTCGGCAGCTCCAACCGGCAATGTCATCTCAGCATCATCGGCTGTATCGCCAGGGCCCTTGGCTGCGGGTCCGAGTGGCGCGACCAGTGTCTGTTGATCCTTGAATTCACCAACCTGGGGCGGTTCGGCTGACGGCGACTCATCGACTCCAGGCTCTGGCGGTTCGCTACCCGGCAGCGGCAACGTCTCTTCAGCTGCTGCTTCAGCGGCAACGGTTGGATCGAGCTGGCCCTGAAACCAGTCCACGAGGTCCTCCGCCGAACCGTCGAAATCCAAAACAGTCTGCTTGCCTGCCTTCACCAGCTGGCGGATTCGTTCCGGCGACAGCGTCTGTGTCACATCAAAGCACTGCTCAGCCAGTTCGCGCATCAGGCGATCGACCGAGGACGCAGAATCGCTCTCGGAACCCTGGCGCGAGGCTTCCAGCAACTGCTCGGCTTTCTTGACCTGTTCGACTGACATTCAACTCACGCTTGCCCTCTTCACCAGCAGATCTGCTGCCAGAAGGCATAGAACAGCGCGCCGATCCGTGACGATAGAACGCGGGACAAACTCACCAATCGCTATTAGAGCATAGCGGTCACTGGTCGATCAACGCGTTGCGGCCTAACAAGATGGCCAACAGACCTAGCTACCGTGCGGATTACGCAGGAACTTCTGGTAGGGTAAACGAACCCCCCCTACAAAGAACCGATCGACGCGGATTTCACCCAGCGGTTTGAAGCCAACCGTGCCGGCAGATGTCACCACATCGTCCTGGTCCACCCCGTCACCACTGACTCCCAGGCCTCCTAGCAGGAGAGCACCGTCATAGAGCGGTGCTGCACCGGGGAAAAAGACAACGCCACTCTGCAACTCGATCGGGAAATCACCGTCCTGGGCATGAAAGTTACGTTCGGCATTGAAGCGAGTGAAGCCGAGCACGTTGTCACCCACTCCACCCGCTGAAAAGTCAACGGCGCTGATGGCGACGCTGTTTTCCGCAGTCAGGTTATTGATATCGGGATGGTTAAGGATGGAAAAAGCTGCCGGCGGCGCGCCGTCAATTCCTTCAGGAAAACGTGGCTCAACGAGGAAGCGGAAGGTGCGATTTGTAAAGGCCGTACCGACAGGCACATTCACTACCTGGTCGGCAGGCTGAATTCCAGCCGATGCGTAGTAAGCCATATTTCGGGCCTTGGCCACAGCAACGCCAATCGAAAAATAGGTCGCGTCCTGCATCCGGTAGAGGCCCAGGATCGAGCCATCCTGGTCCGCCACGGCAAACACCATCCTGGATCGCGTTCCCAGCGGCAAGCGAATGCCAGCTCGCACCAGGTTGGCAGAATCGTAGGCCTGACCAATCGTGTTGATCACATCCGCCTGCGAGGGTCCGCCGATTGTGCTGCCCCGAGGGCCAGCCAGCCAGCCGGCCGGCACAATCGAACCGCCCTGGTAGAGACTCCCCAACGCATCGATGGGGTGATCAACTCCGTTGGGAGCAACTTCTCCCAGTCCGGCGCCGACCTGCAACAAGGTTGTCACTCCGGTCTGTCGTCGGGCGCTGGTTGGGTTGGGACCAAAGACCTCAAGCGTGATACCGACCAGGTCAATTCGGCCAAAGGGCAGGTCAAAGCCAGCCAGCGGTACACCGCCGACGATCGCTTGAGAGGCTCCCGCCCCGCTGCTCCCTCCGGCAGCGGCAAAGGCGATCCACTCGGCATCGAGCACCTTGTCAGCGTTCGTACGAGCAACCTCGGCGCTGAGGGCTGCATCCCGTCCAGCAGCTCCAACCGGCCCCGCACCGGCGCTTGGGTAAACTCCTGAGAAG
>CAUZOB010000156.1:0-12356 GCA_963581185.1 Planctomycetota bacterium
TGGTGACGTTGCAGTTTGTGGGAGCTGGCAAGGTCATTTTTCACGCCACGGACGAGTCCTGGCGATGGCGCGGTAATCCTGCCGGCGAGCAGCTCTACCAGCGCTACTGGCTGCAGACGCTGCGTTACCTGAGTCGACACCAGTTGCTGGGACGTTCACGTGAGGCCCAGTTGACGAGTGATCGAGAGACCTACGCGCCGGGGGAAGTGGTACGGCTGCGCACGCGCTTCCTCGATGAGCAGTCGGCACCTGCCGATGATGCCGGTGTGTTGCTGGTGGTGCAGCGAGAAAATGCCTATCGTCGATTGGTCACATTGAACAGGGACGGCAGCCGGCAGGGGCACTTCCTGGTCTCGATACCGGACCTTGCCGCTGGCCGCTATCGTGCCTGGCTGGCCAGTCCCCAGCTGGAGGGCGACCCACCGGACGTTCGTTTTTCTGTTCAGGGTCCCCGTGGTGAGGATGCACGTCCCGGAGCCGACCTGGATGACCTCGGCAAGGCAGCCTCAAGATCTGGCGGTGCGTTGTTGAGTTTGTCCAACGTGTCAGAATTGCCACGACGGCTTCCTGATGGTCGCCAGGTGCGCATTCAGAGCCGTCCGCCCCGGCCAATCTGGAATTCTCCCTGGTTGGCGTGGTTGTTCGTGGTTCTGATCGGTACAGAGTGGATACTTCGAAAACGATTGGGACTGGTATAATTGGGGGCAACCGGGGTCTGGCCCGGTCACCGTCATACGAAGGGGTGGTAAATGGCTCAGCCAGCTGATTCACGATCTCGATTGCTTGCTTCGATTGAGCGGCTCTCGGTTCGCGCTCGGCAGATCGTGCTGCTGCAGGCCTGCTCGTTCGGCCTGCTGATCACACTGGCCAGTTTTTGGCTGCTGGCGCTGCTTGATTGGCTTGTTCATTTTCAACATGCCAGCATTCGCTGGCTCTCGTTCTCCCTGCTGCTGCTGGCGGTTGTGCAGATCTGGCGGCATGTTGTCCGTCCTGGGCTGGTTTACCGTCCTGACCTGGTGAGTACTGCTCGGCAGGTCGAAGCCCGCTTTCCGCAGCTGGGTCAGCGTCTTTCAAGCTGCCTGGCTTTTCTGCTGGTCGCCGATGGCCGTCCGCTGGCGAGGATGGAGTCGCGTTTGCTGGCGCAGGTCGAAGAACAACTTGCGGATCTGTCGCTGGAGGGTTGCCTCTGTCCGCAGCGGGCCCGTCGAGCGATGCTGAGCCTGGCTGTGTTGCTGGCATTATTTATTGGTTGGCTGGGCTGGCAACCAGCCAGCTCGCTATTGGCGGCGGGCCGCCTGGTTCAACCCTGGAGTTCCAAGAGCTGGCCGCAACGGCACCAGCTGCAGCTGGTCGACCCGCCCCGGCGCGTCGCTGCGGGAGGGACTTACCGTGTTCAGCTGCGTGACCAGCGAGGGCGGATGCCGTCCCGGGTTGTGTTTGAAGTGATCGAGGATGGCGAAGTGACTGCGGAAAGGCATGAGCTGACATCAGCTGCAGCCGAGGTGGAATTCGAACTGGGGCCAGTCAGGCGGTCCTTCAAGCTGCGCGCAATCGGCGGTGATGACTTCCGTATGCCGTGGCATGCTGTCGAGGTCTTGGAGGCGGCCCGCATTGAGGAGATTGAGCTGCAGATTGAGAGCCCGGCCTATACCGGCCGCAGCTCCGAGCTGACGCGAGGTGATCTCCACATCCTGGCCGGCAGCCGGCTGGATGCGACGCTGCAACTTGATCGCCGCTGTCAAAGCGTGCAGCTGGTCTTCGAATCGGAAGACGGACTGCTGCAATTTAGTAAGTCGCTGGTCGCCGATGCTGCCGGTCGCAGCTTCCGCTTCGGAAAAAACGCCCAACTCTGGAGCCCGACCGCTTCCGGATCGTACTGGTTTGAAATCGAGAGTGATGTCTCCTCCAGCTCCAGGCACTGGCGACTGGAACTGGTGACAGATGCGCCGCCTGTGGTGACCTTCACGCTGCCTGCCGACAACCAGCTGTTCTGGTATCGTGCCCTGTTGCCGATTGTGGCCGACGTTCGCGATGACCTGCAGGTCAAGGATATTCAGCTCCGTTATCGTGCCATCGGTGAGGTCGAGCAGCCAGAGCAGCTGCTGGTGCTTGAGCAGCTGCCACAGCTTCCTGCCGCTGCTGCGCATTCGACCGATGGCGATCATCGGCAACTGAACTACCTGTGGGACCTGGCCCGCCTGGCCGACCTGTCGCCCGATATGTCGATCCAGTTTGAACTGCTGGTGACCGACCATGCTGGCAACACAGCCACCAGCACTCCCCGCACGATGCAGCTGGTGAGCCGCCAACAGGTGCTCGACATGCTGCGTGCCCGCCAGTTGCGAATCAGTGAATCGCTGCGTGAATCGGCGCAGCGAGCGGTCACGATTCAGCAGCGGATGGAGCAGTTGCGAGACCAGTTGGACAATCCAGCTGGCAACGAGGCGTTGGGAGGCCAATTGCAACAGCTGCTGCTTCACCAGCAACAACTGGGTGAACAGCTGGGGCGGCAGCCTGCGGGTCTGTTTGCGACGGCTGAAGAATTGCGGCAGGCAATTCACGACAACCGACTGCAGGGAGTCGACATTGAACAGCAGCTTGATCGCCTGCTGGCTGGCCTGGAGCGGTTGAACGGTCAACTGCTGCCGTTGGTCGAGCAGCACCTGGCGGCGAGCTGGAAACTGGCTGGCACAACCGAGTCGGCGGGGCAGCGGGTTGAAGAAGTCACTCTGCTGCTGGGGCAGGCGAGCCGGCTGCAAGCCGATGTGATAACTGAATTACAGCAGCTGGCCGGACGCAGTGCCCATGCGGATCGGTTTCGGTCGCTGTTGAGCCAGTTGGAGCAGCGGGTCGAGGAGCAGCTGCGGTTACAAAGGGAAACGCGCACGCTCCAGCTGCAGCGTATCACCGACAACCCGGCCGGCGAAACTGGATCGCCAGCCGACCTGCTGGCGTCGATTGAACGGCAGCAACAGCAGCTGGGAGACCACATATCACAACTCTGGCGCGACTGGCGCGAACTAGCCAGTCGGCCTGAGCTGGATGAGTCGCATCGGCAGGCAATCCAGGCAGCGCTTGACCTGGGCCGACAGGTGCCACTTGAAGGCCTGCAGCTGGATGCCTTGCAGGCAATACAGGATCATCAGCTCGGTCGAGCCGTCGATGGCATGGCCGCGATTCACGAACTGCTGGACCGGATGGCCGGTTTGCTGCGGTCACGCCATGGGGAACAGCTGCAAGAAGCGACGCGGATCCAGGCAGAGCTGTCTGATCAGCTCAATTTGATCATCAATCGGCAACGCCAGGCAGCGCAAGAACTGGCCGCCGCTGAGGCTTCGACAGATGACGGGGCCAGGCCAGGCCTGCTGCGAGCGGCAGGCGATTCCCAGCAGCAGCTGACTGCCGAGATTCAACAGTTGGAACAGCAGCTGCCTCAGTTACAGCAGGCGAGCGATCTTGCAGGCTGGTTGCATGCGGCCGCGGCAGCCTCGCACGTTGCCGAGCAGGCTGTCGGCGCCGGCCAGCTGGAAGAGGCTCGGGAAAGCCAGCAGCAGGTCGTTGTTGCCTTGCGGGCAGCGGACCAGCTGCTGCATGACGAGCAGCTGCGCGACCAGGCTCGCCTGGCTAGCCAGGAAATGGATCGCCTCTCGGAGCCCTTGAAGCAGCTGCGAGCCGATCAATGGGACCTACTGCAACGAACTCGCGTCCTGGCTCGTAGGGCAACGGACCGAGCTGACGGCATAACGGCACGTGATCTGCGGATTGCCGCGGATCAGTTGGGACAGCGACAGGAATCGCTTGGTCGGCAGTCAGCTGCGCTGGCAGATTCAGTCGTCCGGGCGCGGGCTATCCAGCTGGCACTGGAATCCGTGGCCGGCCAGATGGCCGAGGCAGGGCAGGTCTTGGGGCAAGGGCAGATTGGCCAACCTGTCCAGCAATTACAGCAACGGTTGCTGGCTCTCCTGGATGAGATCGTGGCGGCGCTGGAGGGAGTGCTGACCGCACCCGCAGCGACGGCCGACGATCCACCTGGTGCTGCAGAGCCGCAGCTGCTGGGGCACTACTTTCGCTCACCGGCAGAGATTCGGCTGCTCGTGTCACTGCAAAAGCAGATCAACCAGCAGACCCGGCTGCTGGAAACAGCTCGCAAGAGACAGGGGGCATGGACGGAAGAGCAGCAGCAGGAGGTCGCCCAACTTGTGCAGCAGCAGCAGGAGCTGATTGAGTTGATCGAGAGCCTGCGGCAGGTCGACACGGATTCCAGCCAGCCGACTGTCGAAGCCAGCGAAGGAGAGCAGCCATGACGAGCAGGAGAGTATTGAATGTCTGCCTGGTGCTGATCGTTTTGCCGTTGGGGTGGCTTCTCGGCCAGCAGCCAGCCGACCCGCCGATCAGTGAGCAGATCAAGCAGAGTCTGTTTGATGATCTTCCGGCAGGCCGGGCGCCGTTGCCAGTTGCACCCGAGCCGGTTGCGAAAAACAGGCCGCTGCCGCCAGGCGACAGTGAAACAAGACAGCCTGTTGGCGAGGATGTCGGCAGTCGCGGCGAAGCGGATCCATTGATGCCGCTGGCATTGCAGATGCGCAGCGTGCGTCGTCGCCTGGCAGACAACGACGCCGGCCGTGAAACCCAGTTGTTACAGTTTCGTATCGTGGAGCAGCTGGAGAGTCTGCTTCAGTCAGCCAGTTCCGAGCAGGAGCAGCAGGGATCGCTCTCGAGTCAGCCACCGGGTGGAAAGAGCCCGGGGAATCCGGCCTCCTCCGGCAATTCGCCGGCAGGTGACGGCGGCACGGGGAGCAGCGATCTGGATCCACCTCCAGCGCATCTCTCGCCTGCCGTACAGCGTGTCTGGGGCAACTTGCCTCCCGACGTACGTGCTCAATTGCGGGGCGCGGAGGTGGAGCGGTTTGTTCCCAAGTACGAGGGAATGCTTGAGCAGTTTTATCGCCGCCTGGCGAATCCCGCCGCTCGATCCGGCCAGGTGAGACCATGAAAAACAAGCTGCTGGTACGACGAGCACTGTTACGGCAGCTGGCTGCCGTCAGCGGTAGCGTGCTGGCCGTCTCACCGGATGTGCTGTTTGGCCAGCGAAAGAACACGGGCTCGGATCGATCCCTGATGACCCTTGAGGCACGCAAGGCGATTCGGCGTGGGCTGGAGTTTCTCGCCGCTCGTCAAAACAAGGAAGGATCGCTGGGTGATGATGGCTATGCGCGAAACACCGCGGTCTGCAGCCTGGCTGGCCTTGCCATGCTGGCCAACGGTAGCACGCCGGGCCGTGGTCCATTTGGAGCGACTGTCGATCGCCTGCTGGGGTTCATCCTCAGCCAGGCAAGCGACAGTGGCTTTATTGCCATCACCGATCGGGCAACTCGAGGACCGATGTACGGCCATGGATTTGCCACCCTGTTTCTCAGCCAGGTGTATGGCATGTCGCGACGGGCGGAAATACGCGAGAGCCTCAAGCGGGCCGTGCAGCTGATCATCGACACGCAAAACGACGAGGGAGGCTGGCGATACCAGCCGCGGCGTGGCGATGCGGATATCTCCGTTACTATCTGCCAGATGACCGCACTCAGGGCGTCTCGCGATGTTGGCATATTTGTGCCCAGTGAAACGGTCGATCGCTGTATGGCTTATATCAAGCGAGCTCAGAATGCCGACGGCGGCTTCATGTACACGCTCGAGGGTGGCAACAGCGGCTTTCCCCGCACGGCCGCCGCGGCTGTGGCTTTCTACAATGCCGGTATTTACGAGGGCAAGGAACTCGAAGGGGCGCTGGAATACCTGCGACAGAACCCGCCCGCGGAAGATGGCGGGGATGCTCCGCAGTATTATCTCTATGGCCAGTACTACGCCGCCCAAGCCTGGTGGTATACCGGCGGAAATGCCTGGCGTCGCTGGTACCTGCCGGCGCGTGACTCGCTGCTGGCAAGCCAGACGATGGACGGTTCCTGGTCGGATGCGATTGGCGTTGAATATGCTACCACGCTCTGTTGCCTGATCTTGCAGCTTCCCAATAACTACCTGCCCATTCTGCAACGCTGACAATGACACGTACCATTTTCCTTTCCCTGCTGCTACTCGTCCTGCCGACGGACGCTGTGCTCAAGGCTCAGCCAGCCTCGTCTGCGGTAGGAATTGGCAACGACGGTCAGCAATGGGCCGGCCAGCTGATCGACGTTGACCAGCAGGGTGAGTTGACTTTTAGCGACGGGCAGGAGCACCGTCGCCTGCCGGCGAGTCAACTGGCCTACTGGGGCCGACTGGCGAGGCCTGGGCGAGGAGCCTGGTTGATGACCCATGGTGGCTGTTTCATCGTGGCTGACATTGTCGACTGGACTCGCCAGCATGTCGTACTGGAGTCGTTGTCCTGGCAGCGAACCCGCCTGCCTCTTTCCAGCCTTTCAGCAATCGTGCTCAGCCCGCCAGTTTCTTCCGCGGCCCAGGACAGATTGCTGCAGCGGTTGGCCGGCCTGGCCGATCGCGACGACGTCGTGCTGCTCGCTGGAGGTGATATTGTGCGAGGCGCTGTGCTCGGTTTTTCCACAGGCGAAAATCGGTCAGGCGGCATTCTGCTGCAGGTCAGTGGCCAGCCTGAACCGATTACCCTGCCGAGGGCTCGCGTGCTGGCTGTTGTGCCGGCAGCGGCCAGGAACATGGCTGACGATCGGAGTCGCTGGATTGTCGGCCTGGCGGATGGTAGTCGCCTGGTGACGCGGTCGATCAGCAGCGATAAGGGACGGCTGCGATGCCAGCTGGATGAAGATATCGCGTTACATGGACAGCCAGCCGTGCTGGATCCTGCCGCACCCGGCGCGGCCTGGAGGGAGGTTGTTTACCTGCGGCCGGTCAGCGAGAGGGTTCGCTACCTCTCAGATATCGAGCCGATCGGTTACAAACACATTCCCCTGCTTAGCACGCGCTGGCCTTACCGGATGGATCGCAGCGTCAGCGGCGGCCGACTCTCCTCAGCAGGGTCTCCCTACGAAAAAGGGATTGGTATGCACAGTACCTCCCGACTGGCCTTCGACCTGCCAGCTGGCAGCAGTTTATTTCAAGCCGAGCTGGCGCTGGATGACGCAGCCGGTCGACGCGGAAGCGTGGTCTTCCTGGTCTATCTTCAAGCTGCCTCGAGCGAGCAGGACGAGGCGGAATGGACGTTGGCGTACCAGAGCCCGGTCATTCGCGGTCGCGATCGAGCCGAGGGGATCAGCGTATCATTGGCCGATGCCGAACGTCTGGCGCTGGTGGTCCAGCATGCAGATCGCGGCGACCTGCAGGATCATGCCAACTGGCTGCATGCTCGCATCGTGCTTGAGCCGCCGCCCGAGTGACCAGGTTGAGAGTCGGGCTGGCTCGTCCAGCAGCTTGTGTCAGGCACCGTATTTTCCCATTCGCCCGGCGTTCGCCAGTGCCAGGCACATCAGGTACTTGGCCTCAAACTGGCCGAGTCCGCCGCGGATGCAGCTTGACTCGCTAAACGTCGTCAGGCCGTCCGGTCGGCAGCAGTCGGAGACCAGCAGCGTCGGTACCGGGTGCCAGCTGTGGCTACGGAGAAAACTCGGAGTACTATGGTCGCCGCTGACGATCAGCACGTCGGGATTCAAGTCCATCACGCTCGGCAGGATCGCATCAAACTTCTCCGTCTGCTCGCGTTTGGCTTCAAAATTACCGTCTTCGCCCGTGCTGTCGGTGTACTTGAAATGCACGAAGAAGAAGTCATGGTCATCCCAGCTTTGGCCCATGATCTCGACCTGTTCGGCCAGGGTCTTGGGCTGGCCGAGGACTTGCATGCCGACCAGCTGGGCCAGGCCGCGATACATCGGGTAGACAGCCACGGCGGCGGCTCGCAGTCCATAGACCTCCTCATAGCTGGGGAGTTCTGGCCGTGAGGCGAAACCTCGCATGGTGTGGAAGTTGGCCTGGGGTTCGTCTCGCAGGATTTCGGCTGCCTGCCGCAGAAAATCACTCGCGACCTCGACGGTTCGCTGGCTGCCTGGATCGGTTGCCTGGGGATCCAGCGGTGGCACACCTGTCTCCTGCGGGTCGGTATCTTTGACGTTGTCCTGCAGGTTCTCGCCTCGCAGGACCACCACGAACCGATGTTCCTTGACCGGCTCAACGAAGATCTCGACACCATCAACTGCTACCTGCCGCAGCTTTTCTACCAGCTGGCTACTCTGTTCGGTTGGAATCCTGCCAGCTCGGCGATCGACGATCAGGCCGTCATCGTCGAGTGTGCAGAAGTTGCAGCGAATGGCGACGTCGCCCGCTTGCAGTTCAAATCCGATACCGGTTGCTTCGAGTGCACCACGGCCAATCTGGTAGGTGAGTGGGTCGTAGCCGAACAGGCCCAGGTGTCCCGGTCCGCTGCCCGGGCTGATGCCCGGCAAGACAGGAATACTGGCTCCCTGGACACCACGAGCTGCGAGCTGGTCGAGGTTGGGAGTGGCGGCTGCTTCCAATTCCGTCGGACCACCTGGTTCGAGCGGCAGACCACCCAGTCCGTCAGCGACCATCATCACGATCTTGGAATCATTACGCGTGTGCAGGCTTCGTGTCAGCTGGTGAATGTCCATGGCAAAACTATCGACTGGCGGGTGTAAGGAAGGGACTGCAGGCCACGATCAGCCTCCAGGTAATCAACGTTGCTCCAAAAGTACAACAAATCGGGGAAAATCCACAAGGTCCCACTGTTGTTTCGGCAGGGATTCCTGCAGACTTAATTCCTTCGGGTGGCCCAGGTATTGCTGTGGATGATTCGTGGATGTCAGAACTCAGTTACGATCCGGCCGGCGTTTTTGCAGCCTCAGGTCCGCTCCAGCGGCAGCAACTTGAACAGCTCGCGCCGCGGCTTGAACAGGCTCGGAAGGAAGTTGTCGAACTGGACCTGGCTGCCGAGGAGGGCCAGCAGACGCTCGATGCGCACTTCCTGGACATGCCCCAGTCGATTCTCGAGGGGAATCAAGAGCTTGGTTACGACGGGGTGTTGGCCAGTATTCAGCAGACAGCCAGCCGGCTGAAGGACCAGGTCAATTCCGTCGTGCTCGTCGGCGTGGGAGGGTCATCGCTTGGTCTGCGAGCGATCATGGAAGCCTGCTGCGGCCCTTATTTCAATGAGCGAGGTGACTCGCCACGCTTCTATTTTGCCGGCGAGAGCGTCGATAATGACGCCACCCGCAGCCTGCTTGATCTCTTGGAAGCCCGTGCAGAACCGTTTGGCATTATTGTTGTCAGTAAGAGTGGCGCGACGCTCGAGCCAGCCGTCGCGATGCGCCAGCTACTCGGTCTACTAGAGCGAATCGCTGCTCCCGGCTGGCCGCCAATCAACGAACTTGTGATTCCGGTCACAACTGCCGGTAGCCGACTCGACAAGATCGCTGACCAGCTGGAATGCCGGCAGCGGTTTTTTCTGCCCGACCGTGTGGGGGGCAGGTTTAGCCTCTTGAGCCCAGGCGGGCTGCTACCCGCGGCTGTCCTTGGAGTCGATATCGTGGCTTTGCTCGAGGGCGCAGTGGCCATGAATGAGCGACTGGTGGCGTCGGCCGTGGGAGACAATCCGGCCCTGGACTATGCCGGCGTTGGTTTCCTGGCGGAGACGGAGGCTCAGCTGACTGTTCGCGTCCTGGCCAGCTGGGATAGTGCCTTGGCGGCCAGCGGCAACTGGTACGATCAGCTGCTGGCAGAGAGCCTGGGGAAAGATCAACGGGGCGCGACGCCGATTGCCACACTCAACACACGCGACCTGCACTCGCGGGGTCAGCAACATCAACAGGGGCGACGGGACAAGCTGATTACGAACCTGGTTGTCAGCGAGCCGCTGACGGAGCCAATTCCGGTGGGTCCCGCCGGCTGCAATCATGACCAGCTGGATGAGCTGGCCGAGAGGACCTTGCCGGAACTACTCAAGGCCGCTCGCGAGGGGACTGACGAGGCGTTGCTGGCGGACGGCTATCCGACGACGACACTCCAGCTGCCTGCCCGTGAGGCTCACTGGATGGGCCAGTTCTACCAGATGATGATGATCGCCACGGTGGTGGAAGGTAAGCTGTTGGGTGTGAATCCCTATGGCCAACCTGGCGTGGAAGCATATAAACGGAACATGGCCCGACGGCTCGGGCTTGCTTGATGACTCGAGATACAAAGGCACAATCACAGCCGTGACAACAACGATGACATTCCTGGGCCACAGCAGCTGGGCCATCGAGAGCGCAGGAAAGCATATCCTGCTGGACCCTTTCCTGACCGACTCGCCTGTGGCAACAAAGGCAGCTGATGACCTGCAGGCCGATTATATCCTTGTTTCGCATGGCCACTTCGACCATGTCGGCGACCTGGTCTCAATCGCCAGTCGATGCGGCTCGACGGTGGTTGCCACGTTTGAGCTGGCTGCCTGGCTGGAGTCGCAGCATGGGATTGGAGCTGCCGAGCAGATGAATCTGGGCGGTCAGATCAGCTTGCCCTTCGGCAAGGTGAAAATGGTCCAGGCGATTCATAGCAGCGATTTGCCGGATGGATCGAGTGGTGGTATGGCTGCCGGCTTCGTCGTCACGTTTGCCGAGGGGACGGTCTACTTTGCCTGCGACACCGGCCTGTTCCTGGACATGCAGCTGATTGGCAAGGTAGGAATCGATTATGCCGTGCTACCGATCGGGGACCGCTTCACGATGGGACCGGATGATGCGATCGAAGCGGTCAAGTTGATTCAACCCAAGCGGGTTGTTCCGGTACACTACAATACATGGCCAGCGATCGAACAGGATGCCTCTGCCTGGGCAGAACGTGTGAAGGCGGAGACCGATGCTGAGCCGATCGTAGTGGAGTCGGGCGGAGTGATCACTTTGGAGTAATTGAGGCTTGTGCATGGACTTCTGGAACAGGTCCGACAGGGAGGCAGCAGCGATGAACAGACAGAATCGATCCGTGGTGGCCGCACTGTTTTTTCTTGCCCTGGCAGTCAGCCCGTTGGCGGGCGTCACCGCGCAGCAACAGCTGCAATGGAAATTCAAGGTCGGTCAGCAATTGCAGCTGGCTATCGATCAGCAGACCGAGAGTCTGACCCAGGTGTCGGACCAGGAACTGAAAGTCACGGTTCAGATTGCCATGACGGAGAACTGGCGTGTCGAGGCTGTCGACGATGACGGTGTGGCCACGATCCAGCGGTCACTGGCTGAGATCAAGCTTTCGATGCGCTCGGGGGCGGATATTGAGATCAGCTTTGACTCGACCCAGCAGCGGACGGCGCCGGGAATGGCTCGTGAGCTTGGCAAGGCTCTCAAGCCCGTGCTCAAGCAGCCCATGACGATACGCGTCAATCCGCAGGGGGCGGTCATCGAGGTCAGGCTGAGTGAACAGCTGGAAGCCGAGCTGGAAGAAGTCTCTGCTTTGTTGGGCGATTTTTTCTCGCCGGCCAGCATCAAGCAGCAATTGACCACGCTCGGTCGCCTGCCACCCGGAGCGGTTGCCGTTGGTGCCAGCTGGTCAGTTGCCACGGCGACCGACTCGCCGCTGGGCAAGCTCTCGCTACAACGCCAGTTCACCTACGATGGTCAAAAACAGGTCACCGATGGTGAGCTGAGTGAAATCAGCATTGTCGGCAAGGCCCAGCTGGAACCGGTCAGCAAGCCGGGTGGGCGCGTGGTCGAACTCAAGCAACATCAGCTGTCCGGCACAATCCGCTTCGATGCCCAGGCTGGCCAATTGAGCGAGAGTGAGGAACGGCAGACAATGGTGATGGAAACTCGCTACCGTGAACTGAAGATCCAGTCGCGGGTCTCGACCACGACCCGCACGCGTGTTACGACCGCCCAACCCTGATCGGGTCGCTGCCGGTGGAATCCCGCTAGTCTCGTGGTCTCACGTCGACCTGGATTTCATCATCCTGGACCTGCACCGGAAAGGTGTCGATCGAGATGCTTGGATTGTCGCACCAGTTGCCATCGTGGTAACAGAACCGCCAGGCATGCCAGGGACAGGTGACGATGCCATCCTGCATGTGGCCGCTGGCGAGCGACGCTCCCATATGCGGGCAGAGGTCATCCATGGCGTGGAACTTGCCATGCTCATGAAACACGGCGACGATCCTGCCATTGACTTCAAAGCTGCGTGATTGACCCTCGGGAATCTCATCCACTCGGGCTACGGTGGTAAACTCGGACATCTGGAATCGTTTTTCCTGTTTCGCTCGATCCGTCGCCACCCCTCTAGAGGGGTGCTTGATAGAAGTTGTTATTCTAGCCAAGCTGGCATCACGGTTGAAGCTCAGCAGGGCTGGCTGCCATGCCCGCCGTTCCTCGATCCGCTGAAAAACCAACTGAGCATCGTTGCCAAGGGAGTTGAAACGTGACGGGATC
>CAUZOB010000157.1:0-12341 GCA_963581185.1 Planctomycetota bacterium
GGCTGCCGAAGAAGCTGCTGCAGACGACGCTGCCGCCACAGAAGAACCGGCTGCCGAAGAAGCTGCTGCAGACGACGCTGCCGCCACAGAAGAACCGGCTGCCGAAGAAGCTGCTGCAGACGATGCTGCCGCCACAGAAGAACCGGCTGCGGAAGAAGCTGCTGCAGACGGAGATGCTGAGGAAAAGGACAAGAGCTGAGCAAGCATTACTGCCAGCAACCTTGCCGACCCTTTCCCCACCCGCTGTATAAAACAGGCTGGTTTCGACCTGCTTGTGCAGATGTCGAGGGGTTAGATAAGAGCGAGTTTATTCTGCTGGCGAGAGGCGATAAGGAGAAGCAAAGATGGCAGATATTACCGCAGCAGCAGTCAAGGAATTGAGAGAAAAAACCGGCTTGCCGTTAATGGACTGCAAGAAGGCATTGAGCGAATGTGACGGCGACCAGGATGGAGCGATCCAGTGGTTGCGGGAACGTGGCGCCCAGGTATTTGCCAAGCGTTCCGGCCGCGATACCGCTTTTGGCCGCTTTGGCCTGCATACCAACATCGACGAGGGCATCGGTGCGATGGTCGAGTTGAAGTGCGAGAGTGCTCCGGTCACACAGAACGAGGAGTTCATTGCTCTTGCCAACGGCCTGGCCAAGCAACTCGCTACTGGCCCGGGTGCCAGTTCGGCCGAAGAACTGCTGGCCCAGCCCAGTCCGGATGATCCCAGTAAAACTCTGGCTGAACTCAAGGACGATCTGTTCAATCGAGTTCGCGAAGTTTTCAACGTCGGTCGGATGATCCGTGTTGAGGGCAGCTGTGCAGGCTATAGCCATAACGCCGGAACCGTGGCTGGCGTTCTGCTACGGGTCGAGGGTGGCAACCAGGAGGCGGCCCGCGACGTTTGTATGCATGTGGCTGCGATGCGACCGAGTGGTCTGACAACGGACGATATCGATCCGGCCGAAGTGAAAAGAGAGCGGGAAATCCTGCGTGGTGCTGCTTTGCAAGAAGGCAAGCCGGAGGAGATCGTCGACAAGATGGTCGAGGGTCGGATGCGGAACTATTTTGCCGAACATGTATTGCTCGAACAGCTGTTTGTCAAAGGGGACAAGCAGACCGTTGGTCAGTTTGCCGAGGAACACGGTATGACCGTCAAACAATTCGTCCACTGGGTACTTGGCGAAGAGTAAGATGTTGTCGTGCCCGAAGGGGCAGCCGCGTCATCGATCGAGAGGAGTGGTCTGGTGGGAGAATCGTCAGCCGAGACAGGCACGCCGGTTTACCGGCGGATCGTACTAAAACTTTCTGGAGAGAGTTTCGCCCATGCTGGTGAACGGGGTGTCAGCATGGACGAGGTGCTCGATATCGCCGCCCAGATTTACCAGGCCCAGCAGCTGGGTTGTGAAATTGCCGTTGTGATTGGCGGCGGAAATATCCTCCGGGGTTCCCAGTTCACCAGCCGAAATACAGGCATCCAGGAAGCCACCGCGCATTACATGGGTATGCTGGCGACCGTCATCAATGGGCTGGCACTGCAGGATGCACTCGAATCTCTCGGTTGCCAGACACGCTTGATGTCTGCCATTCGAATGGATGGAGTAGCGGAACCCTACCTGCGTCGCCGTGCCCTGCGGCACCTGGAAAAGGGCCGCTTAATCATCCTCGCCGCTGGTACAGGAAGTCCCTTTGTGACGACCGACACGGCCGCTGCCCAGCGAGCACTGGAACTGGAAGCGGATATCCTCGCCAAGGCGACACGCGTTGATGGCGTTTACAGTGAGGACCCGGAAAAGAACCCGCATGCCGTCTTTTATTCTGAGCTGGACTATGAGACGGTGCGCGCCCAGGGACTTGCTTTCATGGACAGCACCGCCATCACTCAATGCATGGAACACCAGATGCCGATCCTGGTGTTCAACTTCAAGGTGGATGGTAATATCCAGCGAGCCGTACGGGGCGAAAATATCGGTACCCGGATTGGACCCGCGGTCCCCACGAAATAAGCGGATCACTGGCACAGCTGAGGAGATGAACTATGTCGGCTGAAGAGATCACCTTTGACATGGACGAGCGGATGCTGAAGGCCGTCACTATCCTGAAAGGGAACCTCTCCGGAATTCGTACCGGGCGGGCGAACCCAGGGCTGGTCGACTCGCTCAAGGTCGAACTTTACGGCTCACCCACACCGATCAAGCAGGTCGCGTCGATCGGTGTACCCGAACCGAACCAGATCGTGGTCCGCCCTTACGACCCCAGTACGCTGGCTGACATCGAACGAGCCCTGGTTGCCAGTGACCTCGGTTTCAATCCGCAAAACGATGGCCGTTTGATCCGCATCATTATCCCCCCCCTCTCCACCGATGTGCGACGCAAAATGGTCACCCGCATCAAGGAGCTGGCTGAAGAAGCCAGGGTTGCCATCCGTAACGTGCGTCGCGATGGCAACAAGGCCGCAGACCTGCAGCAGAAGGACAAGCAGCTAAGTGAAGATGAGCGGGATACCGTCAAGGACGACATCCAGGAGATGACAAAGAAATACGAACAGCAGGTCAACGATGCGGCCAAGTCCCGTGAACAGGAAGTCATGGAAGATTGATCCCTCGGCCTGGCCAGTTTGATGTCCTATGACAGATTCCGACCGAGCACCAGATCCCGCTGACCAGACGGTATTCCATTACGCCTGTCCTTCCTGCGATGCCAAGCTCAAGGCGCCAGCGGCGCTGGCCGGTACCAGCCAGGCCTGCCCCCACTGCGAGCAGACGATTCGCTTGCCCGGCGTTGCCCTGCCCAGCGGTACGGCGCCCGCCGTCTCCTCCTCGCTCGCCTCGGGCCAGCAGATTCCTGATTCAGCTCGCATCCGCCTCAACTGTCCGCAGTGTGGCCAGCTGATCTTCGCCCGCGGTCACCAGCTGGGCAGCAGCGTGATGTGTGATAACTGCCTGGAGGATGTACCAGTCACCGCTGCATCCCCACAGCAGCCGGTTGATCAGGTGGAGGATGTTAGCGATTCCGTTCCCACTGCCGGGCTTGTCGATCGATCCCACGAGTCCGACGCCGAGATTTCACTGGAACCAGAAATCTCGCTGCAAACGGATTCCCAGCCGCCCTCCGTCGCGCCGACCGACGTGGCCGATCGAGCATCGGGTGGTGGCCAGGCGATCCGCCTGACAGCGGACGATGTGGCCACGCCGCCGCCAGAGCAAACAGATCAACCGGCTGCTGCTGCTGCTGCTGTGGCACCCAGCGAACAGAACTATGACCTCGACAACGTCGATCTTGAGAATCTTGGCCCGACCGATCCTCCGCTCCCCAGTCAGTTCTCACTCGAAGGACTCGAACAGCAGCCCGCCGGCCAGTCGACCGAGCAGATCATGGCGGGCTTCCAGCCGGCCGATGGAGAAACGAGTGACACGAAACAGGGTCGGCCGGCAAGCGTCGTGAAAGCGGATGCCTACCAGTTTGGAATCAACTGTGGCCTCTGTGGCACGCGTATGATTGTTGGTAGCCAGCAGGTGGGGACCGAGGTGAAGTGTCCCGATTGTCATAGTCAGACCACCGTGCGCGAATCGGCAGAGCACAAACGTGCACGCCAAGCATCGCCGCCCGAGAGCGAAGGTGCTCTGCCAGCGATCGCTCCGGCGATTTCCCGTAGCGAGCCGGAAAAAATCGATGCATCCCGCCGTGAGCAGGCGAACAAAGTGCTGGAAAAGGCAAACCTGGTCCTGGATGCCGAGGACCAGGAACACCGCAAGCTGGAGGATCGTGACTGGTGGCGAGCGATCCTGGCGATACTTGGCCAGTTCGACGTCGTTCTTCGGATTGTGATGCTCTCGGTTCTGCTCGGCCTGGCGGCAACTTCCATCCACTGGGCCAACAATATGCCGACTGCGGCGCAGACCCTGACAATGGGATTCTTGCTCTATATCGCCGCCGCCGTCTTTGCCGCACCTTTCCTGGCACTCGTCTCGACAACAGTTGTCACCATCGTCGAGCAGACAGCCGATGGGCGAGATGATATTGGCGACTGGCCAGGCATCGTCTCGACCGAGTGGCTGGGGACGGCTCCCTACTTTCTGGTCGCCGGGCTGAGCGGGGCCGTGCCGCTGATCGCCTGGTTACCTCTCACGTCAGGTACGTTGCCAGAGCCGCTGGTCTGGTCCGTCGCCGCGCTGCTGGCCGGCACCGCAGCTGCCGTTGTCCTGCTCTCCACGCTCTCCTCCGGAACAGCCCTGCTGATCATCTCTGTGCCGGTTGTCAGCAGCATTCCCCTGCGATCAAGCAGCTGGATGAAGTTCGTGGGCTTCGTCGCACTCTGGGGCTCGGGCGCGGCAGGTGGCCTGGCGCTGCTGCAATCCGAGCAGCTGTCGCTGATCCTGCTGGGCGGTCTGCTGCTGGTCCTGTTCAGCTTTCTCTATGCCCGCACCGTCGGTGTGCTGGGCTACCAGGTCGCCCGCTATCGTGATGGTGACCTGCTCGACTCGCTACAGGATTCGATCGACGAGGATACTATCGAGTGACTTGTATTGGACAGGCAGCCATCCGGTTATCTGTCCCAGCCAGGCAACTCGTGCTGCTCCATCAGCTGATGATAGCTGAGCATGGCAGCCAGTGCGTGCTGGACATAATCGATGCGGATCTCCTCGATCTGTTGGCCCGGGATGTTCGCCAGCCGCGGATCATCCGGTGACAGCGAGGCTGTCACACGGGGGAAACCGCCGGCCAGCTCACCCCGCCGAACCTGGCTACGGACCAGGAAGGACATTCCCAGCTGGACCGAGATCACGATCTGTTGCCGCAACACGCGATGCTTTTCCGGAAGGTAAGTCAGTGTTGCCAGAAGTCCTTCCAGCCGCGTCGCGGTAGGACAAGTTTGGCCATCGGCCGTGTAGCAGCCGGTCGTACGGAGATCTGCCAGGCCAGCCAGTTGGTCATTGAGCATGTCGTCAGCCGTGCGGGCAAGGTGCTCGACGATGGCACCGCGAGTCGCGGATGGTTCGAGTTTTTTCAACAGCGGGCCACCTGCCAGCAAGGCCCATTGATCGGGCGTGCTGATCAAGCGGTCCGATTGGGAACGGGCCAGCTGGGTCATGGCGCCAGTTGCAGCTGTCCGCCAGGGACCAGCCGGATCGTGGCGGGCAAGCAGAAGTAGCGCCAGGGTTGCTTCGCCAGGATAAAACTGGGATTGGAAAGAATCGTCACGGCCGCCCCTGGCTGGAGTGTAGAGCGAGTAAAAGCTACCATCCGACTTCTGCATCCAGGTCAGAAAGCGGCCCAGTTGCTGTAGTTCAGCAACTGGGACTGTCCCTGCTTCGATCTCATTGATGGCATCCATGGCGATGATCGCCAAGGCTGCTCCACCCAGCTTGGCGACAGCTGTCGGCTGGCCAGTCAACTGGGGATCGGACCAGACAGCCAGCATATCGTCCGTCTCCTCGAGTGGCCGCAGGCAGTGATCACGGAGGAACATGAGCGAACGGTCGATTGCTGCTCGCACACTGGCAGAGGGAGCGTAGTGCTGGTATCGAGCCAGCCCATGAATTGCACCGATGTGGCGCAACACGTTGTACTGCAGCGGCAGCTCGATGAACGAATCAGGATGTGCCACGTAGCGAAAACGCCCCTGCTCGTCACAACTTGCCACCAGGTAATCCCCCGATCGCGTGATGGCAGCTTCCAGCCCCTTGCGATCGACCCGTCGGCGCGGCAGCGGAAGCGAGGCAACGCGGCCAGCAGCCTGCGGCTGCTGAACTGCCGACTTCGTCGGACTGTCAACTTGGGCATCCGGGCTGCCATTCGTTTCGGCTGCGGGCGTCCCGGCCGAAGGAGCTACGGGCTTACCACAGCCAGCCGTCATGATCAGCCAGCTGGTCAGCAGGATCCAGGTCGTGGCCGCTAGAGACTTCATGCCAACACGCGCCTCGCGTTACTGGTCGCACTGGTTTCGCAGCGACTCCCAATCGAGCTGGACACCCAGCCCCGGGGTCTGATTAAGAGTTGTCAGTGGCCCCTCGATGGCAATCGGGTTGATCGCCACACTCTGCTGATGATAGTCCGGACCAAGCAGGTCGCCCGGAATCTCCTCGACTTTCATGTTGGGATGCGACACCACCAAATGGCCCATCGCCGCGGTCGCCACATCGTACTCGAGATTTGAGCCGATGGAGCAGGGAATTCCGTGCTCGGCAGCCAGGTCGACAATCTGCCGAGAACGGATAATGCCACCGTTTTTCCCCGGGTAGACACTGATTGCATCGCAGCACTGGTTGTGGATCAACTCCTGGGCGTCCGTCAGGTTAAAGCAGATATCGTCGGCCAGAATTCGCACACCCGCTTCCCTCCGCACACGCGCCAGTGCCTGGAAGTCCCCCTTGGGGGTCGGCTGCTCGACCAGTCCCACGTTGCAGTCGCTTAATTGTGCCAGGCACTCGATGGCGGTATCGGCACTCCAGCCACAATTGGCGTCGATCACGATCGCCAGCTCAGGGCCGATAACCTCGCGCACGGCGCGTACGCGGGCCACATCTTCGACCGGGTCGGTGCCAACTTTGACCTTGATGGTAGTAAAACCAAGTTCCACCAGTTGCTCTGCTCGCTGCCTGGCCCGCGGTATGTCGTAGGCCCCCATCGAGAATCGCGAGCGAATTGTGAGTGGCCTGACAGCTCCTCCCAGTAGCTCGTAGACTGGCTTCTGCTGCTGCTTGCCAAGCAGGTCCCAGCAGGCCATTTCGATGGCGGACTTGGCGAACCAGTTGCCGATACAGACGCGATCCAGCTGGTCGGCAATTCCCTCCAGGTCCTCAACTTCACGATCGATGATGGCTGGCATCAGTACATGCTGGATCACGTCCACCGCCCCGGCGGGCGTTTCACCACTCCAGCGTACCGCGACCGTGGCCTCGCCGAAGCCCTCCAGTCCGTTGTCGGTGGTCAGGCGCAGCAGCACGTAGGTGGAATCGATGTGCTGGCCCAGCGCCGTGATCATGTGATAGGCGGGCTTCAGCGGAATGGTTGGACAGACGGTTTCAAACGAATTGATCTTCATTGCACAAGCGTCAACTCCATAAGGTACTGCCGGGCTAGGAACCACCAGCGGGGATCGGCAACCCCATCGCTTTCAGCAATATCTGCATATCAAGCCAGACGTCCTTCTTGGCAGCCGGGTTTCGCAGCAGGTAGGCGGGGTGATAGGTGCACAGCACCTGGCGGCCGTTGAGGTCATGAAACGTGCCACGCAAGCGACCGATAGACTCGGTCGTTTCAAGCAGGTTTTGAGCTGCCACGGTCCCCAGGCAACAGATGAACTCGGGATTGATTATCTCGAGTTGTTGTTCGAAAAAGCTGGCACAGTTCTGCGCCTCCTCGGTCGTCGGATTGCGATTGCCGGGCGGTCGACACTTGAGCGTGTTGAGGATGTAAACATCGTCGCGCTGTATACCGCAGGCCTCGATGATCTTTGTCAGCAGCTGGCCCGCTCGGCCGACAAAGGGAATCCCCTGGCGATCCTCGTCGGCCCCGGGGGCTTCCCCCATGAAACAGAGTCGTGCATTGGGATTGCCAACGCCGAACACCGTCTGCGTCCGCTGCTCGGCCAACTCCTGGCAGAGCTGGCAGGCGGCCACCTGCTGCTGGAGCACGTCAAGCTGCGGTCCCTGGTCCATCGTTCCTGTTTCCGAGTCTGGTAGTACAGCCGTTGGGGCCTGGTGAAGTTGCGCCGGCTGGCGTTTTGGCAGGCTACGAACCCCCGCTCGCTGCAAGCTGCGCAGCTGCTGCCGAAAGGCACGCGTGACGCGATCCGTCGTTGCAGCCTTGCTGAGCTTGTCCTGCTGGCTCACGGGCTTGCCATCCATTCTTTCCGCACTGTCCGCGTGAGGCACTCAAGCCCCGTTGGTCTGCAAGTATACGGACCGACTGGAATGTTTGCGAACCCCCTCGAGCTGAGCTCTGCCCCGCTTTCTCAGATCCACAGGATGGGTGTATGATGAACGTGTTATGTCCATTCCTCAAGTTGCTATCGTTGGTCGGCCCAATGTCGGTAAATCCAGTATTTTCAACTGGATTGCCGGGCATCGGATTGCCATTGTCGATCCCACCGCCGGTGTCACTCGTGACCGCATGACGCATCTGGTCCAGCACCAGCAGCGGCACTTTGAGGTGGTCGATACCGGCGGTATCGGGATCAATGATGTCGATGACCTGTCCGAGGAAATCGAGGACCAGATTCAGCGGGGGATCGAATCTGCCAGCGTGATTCTGTTTGTGGTGGACGCCCAGACCGGCGTCACCCTGCTGGATGAAAAGGTGGCCCGCCGCTTGCGAGATTTGAAACAACCGATCCTTTGCGTTGCAAACAAGGTCGATCGGGAAGACTGGGATCCTGAGGCGGACCAGTTTTACAAGCTGAGTCGCGGTTCCCTGGTGCGGGTCAGTGCCAAGCAGGATCGTAACCGTGACGTCCTACTTGATGAGATCGTCGACTTGATGCCGCCACAGGCAGACGATCAACAGCTGCCGGACGTAGCTGAAATGAAAGTCGCCATTGTCGGTCGGCGAAATGTCGGCAAGAGCACCTTCATTAACTCGCTGACGAAAACAGAACGACTGATTGTCAGTGAAGTGGCGGGGACTACGCGAGACAGTGTGGATGTCAGCTTCGAGATGGATGGCAAGTCGTTCCTGGCCATCGATACGCCGGGCCTGCGGAAGAGCAAAAGCCTCAAGACGGATGTGGATTTCTATGGCTCGCGACGGGCCGAACGCAGTATCCGCAGGGCCGACGTTGTGCTGATGTTCTTTGATGCCAGCCAGCGGATCAGCCAGGTCGACAAGCAACTCTGTAGCTTTATCCACGACAACTACAAGCCAGCCCTGTTTGTTGTCAACAAGTGGGATCTGATGGCAGAACATATGCTGACCCAACGCTGGGCCGACTATCTGCACGAGACCTTTGCGACCATGGCTTATGCGCCGATTGCCTTCATCACCGGCCAGTCCGGTCGCAATATCAAGACCATGCTGAACCATTCGCAAATGTTGTTCAAGCAATCGCGTCTGCGAATCACGACCGGCGAATTGAATCGGGTTGTGCAACGCGCCCTGGAACTTCACCCGCCACCGCTGACCCCGCGCCACAAGCGACCAAAGATCTACTACTGTGCGCAGATCTCAGTTCAGCCGCCGACGATTGTGATGAAGTGTAATAACGCCAAAGCCTTTCCCAACGACTATCGTCGCTACCTGCTGGGGGTCTTGCGGGACCAGCTGGACTTTGCCGAAGTCCCCATCAAGCTCTACCTGCAGAACAAGAACGACGATTAACTCACCTGCCGTGAGTCAGTGGTCAGTCGTCCTGGACAACGCCGCAGGCGGGTCGTGTGGTGGACATAAACCACAGCTACACCACGGCGTGTCTAGCCGGTAACCCGCAACCCTTAACAGCTCACGCCAAAACCGACTTGATCACCTGACCATGTACATCGGTCAAGCGACGGTCGATGCCATTGTGCCGCACCGTTAGCCGCTGGTGGTCGATTCCCAGCAGGTGCAGTAACGTGGCGTGAATGTCGTATACCTGGGTCGGATTCTCACGGTCCAGTGGCTTGTAGCCCCACTGGTCCGATTCACCATGCGTGATACCGGCGCGAATGCCACCGCCGGCAAGCCAATTGGTAAACACGAAGGGATTGTGATCGCGGCCCGTGCTGCCCTGTGTCGACGGCATGCGGCCAAATTCCGTCGTCCACAAGATGACCGTGTCCTCCAGCATGCCGCGCTGCTTGAGATCCTTGATCAGTGCGGCTGTCCCGACTGCCATCCCGCGGGCCAGCGGGCCATGATCCCGCTCGATATTCTCGTGGCTGTCCCAGTTACGGCGAGGAAAGGAATTGTCATTGCCCGACCAGATCTGGATGAAGCGGACCCCCCGCTCCAATAGCCGCCTGGCAATCAGGCACTTGCGACCAAAGTACTCAACTTCCTCGGCCGCGTTGATCTCGGCGGGATACTGCTGGCCAACTCGGTCCAGTCCATACATCTTCAGGATGTGCGCCGGTTCGTTGGCAAGATTGAGTGCCTCAGGGGCACTCAACTGCAACCTCGCCGCCAGCTCGTACGATCGCACACGGGCCGCCAGACGCGAGTCCCCGGGTCGCTGCTGCTCGTAGGAACGATTCAGCTTGCCCAGCAGTGCCTGGCCATCGCGTTCCCCCGCAGCCGTGACAAAGTCGGCTCGCGGCTTGAGATCGGCGATCGGGTTCTCCCGCTGGGGAAAAATTGTCGTCCCCTGGCTGTCCGCTGGCAGAAAGGCGGAGCCCCAGTTCTTGGGGCCATTGCTTGCATAACCGCGGTGATCCGGCAGGACCACGAAAGTCGGCAACTCGTCGCTGATGCTGCCCAGTGCGTAACTGACCCAGGCGCCCGCGCCAGGAAAGCCAGGTCGCTGAAAACCAGTTGCCTGCAGGTAAGTTGCCTGGCTGTGAACGCCGGTCTTGCCAATCACGTTGTGGATAAAGGCGATCTCATCCACCACTTCACCCAGCGGGGCGACAGGATCGCTGATCCATTTACCCGACTCACCGTAAGGTCGAAAGGCAAACGGCGACTTCATCCAGGGTCCCAGGCCATTCTGAAAGGCCTCGACCTTTTCACCAAAGTCTGACTTCTCGCCATGATGTTTCTCCAGCGCCGGCTTGTGGTCCCACATGTCGAGGTGACTTGCGGCGCCACCCATGAAGAGCTGGACGACGCGGCGAGCACGAGGCGGATGGTGAAGTACGCCTCCCAGCACCCCCGGCGTACCTGGCTGCGTGTCCGCCGCCAGCGGCTCGCTGTTGAGCATGGCGGCCAGGGCGATCGCTCCCAGTCCCTGCGAACCGTGCTGGAGAAAGTCCCGACGGGTCTCAGGTGGTGATTCAAAATCATGGCCGGCAGCGTGCATCCAGCTCTCTCCTAGTCCAGGAAAACAAACTCGCTCAGGTTCAACAGCAACCGGCAGGTGTTCGCCATACCGTGCTGACGGGCATACTCAAGCAGCGCTGCATATTCGTCCGGCCCTGCTGCCCGGCCGGTGACCCGCTCGAATCCAGTCCGGACTTGATCGTCCAGAGTGGCATCGTTCTCGGCCAGCCCGAGTGCAAAGTTCTCCGCCATCACCAGGTTGAATCGGTTGTTCAGCAGCGACAGAGCCTGCAGCGAGGTGAGCGTCTCATTGCGTCGCGGTGTGCTTTGCGACGAGTCGGCACAGTCCAGCGTGGTCATGAAAGGGTCGGGTTGTGATCGCACGATAAAACGGTAGATCGATCGTCGCTGGCTGGCTGGATCGGACGGATCGAACTTGTAGTACTCGTAGTGCGGTGAATGGTCGGTCTTTTCCAGCACGAACAGGTAATAACCGGGACCATACATCTTCTGCTGCAGTCGACCGCTGACGGCCAGCACCGAGTCGCGGATTTCTTCCGCTTCCAGCCGTCGCCGGTTCATTCGCCAGAGCAGCTGGTTGCCGCCATCCAGCTTGGCCGCTGCGGGCCGGTGAGCTGAACTCTGGCGGTAGACCGCACTGGTCACAATCAGCCGGTGCAGCTGTTTGATCGACTGCCCGCCATCGCGAAATTCGCTGGCTAACCAATCCAGCAGCTGAGGGTGCGAGGGTAACTGTCCCATCCGGCCGAGATCGTTGGGTGACGCTGCGATTCCCTGGCCGAAGTGATAGTGCCAGACGCGGTTGACGATCGACCGCCAGGTCAGGGGATGGTCCGGGCGCGTGATCCAGCGGGCCAGGATTGCCCGCCGGTCACCCTCGCTGTGATCCTCGGGCAACTGGAATTCAATCGGGAAATCGCTGCCCAGCGGGATCGTGCCCGGTACCGACGGCTCGCGAGGAGCCAGGATGTTGCCGCGATGGAGCAGGTGGATGGAACGTGGCGTACCGTTGGTTGGTTGAAAACCGCCCTGCACCTTGAAACTGGTGGCCGCCGCGTAAACCATCCTGCCCGCCGGTAACGCTGCGATCTGTGTGCCAGTCTCGCTGACCTGCTGGGCCAGCGTATCCAGTGCTGCCTGGCGTGCGGGAGTGTAAACTCGCTGGCGGATCTCGTCCAGCTGCTGCCCCACCTTGATTAATTCCAGCGCGGCAGCGGGGTCGTTCGCCTCGGCGAAGATGCCATCCGTCAAGTTGGCCCGTTGCCAGCGTACCGGAGCTTCGATGGAATCGAGCGCCGTGACCGCCGCGCCGCGGGCCAGGTGTGTGCCGTCGGTGTCGAGCACCTCGACTTCCGCGAGGGCGAAAATATAGTCTGCCTTGCGCTCGGCAAGTTGAGTTGCTGTGATCCGCAGGTAGCGTGCCGTGATCTCCTCGACCT
>CAUZOB010000158.1:0-12305 GCA_963581185.1 Planctomycetota bacterium
TGGACCGCCTGCTCCGCCTCGGCCAGGCCAGGGCCACGATCCCACTGGCTACCGTGCTGGCCCTGTTGATTCTTGGGGGAGATCCCCAGGCCGCTCTCCTGTTGATGCTCGCCGGGCTGCTGCTGCTCCTCACCCGCCGCCCGACCACGCTCACAAAGAACAGAGCCGGGCTACAACTGGCAGCTGCCTGCCTGCTAGCCGCCTGCCTCAGCTCGGTTCAGCTGCTGCCGACCCTGCAGAAGACGGCCGACAGCAGGCGAGCCGATGCCGACCTTCCTCAGTCGGTCTATCAGCTGGCTGATCACTCCTCAGCCGAGGTCGTCGACGGCCTGCTGCGTCGACCAGTGGAGGCTGGTAGCGGCGACCTCTACGACTTCAGTATCCCACCCTGGCGATTGGCCGAGTTATGCTGGCCCAACAGCAGCGGCCGTCTCTACCCCTACAATCAACGCTGGCTCAGATCGATTGGCGGTGAGGACCGAATCTGGTCGGCCAGCCTTTACATGGGACTGCTGGTCCTGGCACTCGCCTGCTGCGGTTTTCAGCTGCGGCGGACAGGCAGCCCGGCCCACTGGCTGAGCTGGCTGATTATCCTGGCGGGCCTGGCGAGTCTTGGCAGTTACGGCCTCGGTTGGCTCGCGCGGCAGCTTGGTATCAGCGGCCAGCTGGGCGGCCAGGATCCGCTGGGTGGAATCTACTGGCTGCTCGTCACCTGCTGTCCCGGCTTTGGCAGCTTTCGTTATCCAGCCAAGTTATGGCTGCTGGTAGCCCTGGCGATCTCACTACTGGCAGCCAAACAGCTGGACCAGACAACGGCCGGCGATCGTGGGCCGCTGGCCCGCCGCCTGGCTCTGTTGTTTGGCATCAGCCTGGCCCTGCTGCTGACCGTCACCCTGCTGCGCCCGCCATTACTGGAACTCTTCCAGCAGGGACGCGCCGACACCTTGCTTGGCCCGCTGCAAGCCGTGGCCGCCTGGAACGATCTGGCAACTGGACTCCTGCAGGGGACCGTGCTGGCAGCCCTGCTGCTGCTGCTTGTCGTCAACCTGCCGCTCCACTGGCTGGGGCCGATCCTCGTCTCGCTGACAATCCTGGAAGTCACGCTGGCAAACCACTGGCTGGTTGCAACGGCGCCGGCGGGCCATTGGGAGCAGCCTTCGCCACTGGCACAACTTGAACTCGATAACCCGCGAGTCTCCCCAGCACCAACTCGCTTTTTTCGTGCCAGCTGGCGCAACTGGCAGCCCACCAACTGGCGTTCGACCTCATCTTCAGATCGACTCAGCGAGGGGGTCCGCTGGGATCGGCGGACGTTACTCAGTCGTCACCAGCTGCTGACCTCCCTGGCCAGCCTGGAGAGTCGACAGAGCATCCAGCCGCGGCTACTTGCTGCACTGCTGGAAGCAGGCCGGCGGCACGGATCGCTGCGTCCGGACGGGCAGCGAGAACCGGACACCGACTTACTGCGGCTGCTCGGTGCACGCTGGCTACTGGGACCGATCGACTGGCAGCCTGGCAGCGGTTGCCAGCAGTTGCTGCCGGATGACATTACCAGTTGGCCTGAGAACCTTGCCATCTGGCGGATTGAAGATCCGGCACCTTTTGTCTGGCTCGTGGAGTCCTCCCGGCAGGTGGGTCCGCCGGCGGAGCGTTGGTCGGCACTTGCTGATCAACTGGACCGACAACTCTATCTCGACGGTCAGCTACTGGATCTCCAGCGGCTGCTGCTGCTGCATGACGATCAAACTACCGCCGAAGCTGGCCAGGCGACCGCTGCAGACGGGCAGCCGGCCGGCACAGTTGAGCTGGTATCCTGCAGCGCGAATCGACGACTGCTGTCTCTAAATCTACGCCGCCCAGCCTGGCTGGTAATCAGCCAGTCGTACCATCCTGGCTGGCGCGTGGCCAGCCGCTCGAATTCAGACGAGGAGTGGACAGCGAGGCGGACGAAGCGAGCGAATTTTGTTATGACCGCGATCCGCCTGCCGGCCGGTCAGCACGAATTACGGATGGAATTTGGATCGTCCATTCTCTGGCCCGGCGGCCTGCTTTCACTGACCACCCTGCTACTGCTGTTGGCGATCGTGCTCGCTGGGCAACGGGCAACAAGCTCCATGAAAAGCTCTCCTGCTGCGATCTCATGAAGTATTGTCGAGGCCAAGAGTGCCAGCACCGCCGGATCAGCTACTAGATCTGAAAGTCGGCATCCGGGGTCAGCGGAGAGGTCGATTCGCTGCGCATCTTGAGGCTCGGCTTTTCCATTATCACGGTTGTATTGGGATCGATACTGTGGGTCAGCCAGACGCTTGAGCCAACCACGCTATCGCGGCCAATCACGGTCCGCCCTCCCAGGATCGTAGCGCTGGCATAAATCACAACCCGGTCCTCAATCGTGGGGTGCCGTTTCATGCTGCGAATAATATTACCGTCGGCATCCGTGGGGAAGCTGAGTGCACCCAGCGTGACTCCCTGGTAGATTTTCACATGGCTGCCAATTTCCGTGGTTTCACCAATCACCACGCCGGTTCCGTGATCGATAAAGAAGTGGTCACCAATGCTGGCTCCGGGGTGAATGTCGATGCCAGTTTCCTTGTGCGCCCATTCGCAGAGCATCCGCGGAATGAGTGGCACACCAAGCTGCTGCAACTCATGCGCAATCCGGTAGACCGTGATCGCTTCCAGTCCCGGGTAGCAGAAGATAACCTCGTCGAGGTTCTGGCAGGCGGGATCACCATCAAAAGCGGCCTGTGCGTCGGTCGCCAGTAGCCGCCGCATATCTGGAATCCGCGACAGCAATTCAATTGTGATCTGCTGGGCCCGTGCTTCATGGTCCACGTCCGCCTGCTCGTCCTGCTGGCCGCTGACACGACTCTCATGAGACAGGGCTCGCGATATCTGGGTAATCAACCGATCGTGCAGTCCATCGATCAAGTCCCCGATGTAATAGCCAATATTACCCAGGTGCAATCCCTCCCGGCGGCGGTAGCCTGGAAAGAGGATCTCCCTGAGATCGTCCAGCGCCGAGATGACTTCCTCGTATCGAGGAAGTGGGCTGTGGTCGAGGTGGTTGATGGTACCGACCGACTTGTAGGTCTGTACAATCGACTCAGCGATCTGGGGCAATTCGCTTTTGCGATGATTATCGGAGGCCATTCTGCTGTACTCCAGTGCTTGGACTGGTATTCCTCAGCAAGCAACAGGCGTGAGGAAGAGGAAAGAGAAGAGATAAGACGCAGCGCGAGGGGGTCCGGTTAGCCCGGACAAATACAGCGGCAAGCGGCAATCGCGGCGCTGATTGGCATGACCAGATAGAGGTTCATTTTCGCGCTCGAAAAATTGTCAGGCGTCACTCTCTGCCGACGATCCAAATACGCCAGCTCCGATAACTTTCAGCATGGGCCACGACGATCCCCTTGTAAAGGGGTTAGGCATCCGCCGGCTACCCTGACCGCTGACCTCACCTCTACTCTTCTTCCTCGACATCTTTCAGCTGAGTTTTTGCAATCACTTCCTGCTGGATATTGCCCGGCATGGAGTCGTAATGGCTGAATTCCATCGAGTAACTGCCCTGCCCGCCGGTCATGCTGGAGAGCGTACGGGCATAGGTGGTCACTTCTCTGAGCGGCACTTCGCAGTTCACAGTCTGGTAGTTCCCGCCAGCAGAATCGGCACCCTGCACCTTGCCACCGCGGCTGGACATATCGCTATAGACATCCCCGACATTCACTTCGGGAACGGTAATCCCCATCTTCACAACCGGTTCCAGCAGGCATGGCCGGGCATCCTGGAAGACGTTTCGGAATGCCATCGAGGCGGCAGTCTTGAAGGCAGTTTCTGAGCTATCGACAGGATGATATTTTCCAAAGTGAACTTCCACGCAGACATCCTGGATGTGGTAGCCGGCGATCACGCCGCGTTCCAATCGTTCGCGGAATCCCTTGGCAACGGCTGGCATGAAGTTACTGGGAATCACGCCACCGACAACCGAGTTGACCCAGAGAAAGTTATTCTCCTCGTCGTAGCTGTAGTCCTTGAGCGAGGCGAAGCGGGACTTGGTGGCATACGTCTCAATATCTGTTCCACGGGGCAGCGGGAAGAGACGAATATGGACTTCACCAAACTGGCCACGCCCTCCCGACTGTTTCTTATGCCGATAGCTGCCGTCGGCGTTGGCCTGGGCGGTTTCACGGAAGGGAATCTTGGGTTCCCGCGTAGCGACTTCCAGCTTGTCCCGTCGAATCAGCCGTTCCTGCACGATTGTCAGATGCAGATCGCTCATGCCGATCATCACCAGTTCCTTGGTCTGGCCATCTCGATTCAGCTTGAAGGTGGGGTCTTCATCGACCACCTTATTGAGTGCCGTTGAGAGCTTTGTTTCATCACCACGGCTCTTGGGTAAAACAGCGAGGCCGACCATTGGTGTGGGAAACTTAATATCGGCAAGGTATGCATCGCCCAGCGAAGCGGAGGTGGCGAGTTCGTCCATCTTGGCGACAGCGACAATATCCCCGGGTCCGGCGGTCTCAACATTTTCAGTCTGGTCTGCCTGGACCGACAGCAGCTGGCCGATCTTGATCGGCTTGCGAGCCGTCGAGAGGCCCACCGCCTGGTCCTTCTTGAGCGTACCGGAGTAGATGCGAATGAAGCTCAGCTTTTGTACAAACGGGTCGACACGGGTTTTGAAGATCTGTGCCGCCAGCGGACCTGCTGCGTCCGCTGTCAGCTCGATCTGTTCCTCACCCTTGGTCGCAGTCCAGGAACGATCCGCCGGGGAGAGGGCACAGGAGGCGATGGCATCCAGCAATTCGCTGACTCCGTCACCGCTGCGAGCTGAACAGCAGATGATCGGTACCAGGCTTCCTTCGGCCACGGCACTGACAATCAGGCCATTCAGCTCGTCACTGGTTGGAGACGACCCTTCCAGGTACCGCTCCATAACTGCTTCATCCACCTCGATGATCGACTCGACCAGCTGTTCACGGATTGCTACGACGTCGACCAGAGCACCGTCGCTACTGGCGTTTTCGTCCAGCGTGCTGACAACGCCGCTGAAATCAGCTCCATGACCGATCGGCACGGTCAGCAGCGTGCACTGGTTTCCCCACAAGGAGCGAATATCGTTGAGCAGCGAGTCGAAGTCGATATTCTCGCAATCCATCTTGTTAATGACGATGATCCTCCCCAGCCCCGCTTCGCCAGCCACCGTGAAGACACGTCGCGTGTTGACTTCGATGCCAGACTGAGCGTTGATCGTAATCAAGGCCGTATCGACGCCATGCAAAGCACCAATCGCCTGGCCGATGAAATCCGGATAGCCCGGGGTGTCGATGATATTGAGTCGCTTGCCGGCATGCTCGACATGCACCACCGACGCCTCGATCGAGTACTGGCGGTTCTTTTCTTCCGGATCGAAGTCGCAGATACTGGTCCCGTTATCGACACTGGGATTGGCATTCAAGGTCCCGGTCTGAACAAGAATTCGGTCCACCAGCGTGGTCTTGCCGGCAGAGCCGTGTCCACAAAATGCGACGTTACGAATGTTCTGGGTACTTGCCATAGCGTGATTTCCCTTGGGCCAGTCGACACTGGCTTCCTGTCAAGTTGTTGACGCGTGATCTTGTCCAGCTTTCAGTGCATCAGCAAGCTGCACGTGATTCTCGTAGAGTGCCTTTCCAATTATGCAGCCGGCCAGTTGGCAATCGGCAAGTGCGATCACGTCCTCCAGGCTGCTTACGCCTCCAGAGGCGATCACCGGAACCTGGACAGCGTGCTGCATTCTTTTCATAGCTGCCAGGTTAGGTCCCTGCAGCATTCCGTCTCGTTCAATGTCTGTGTATACCATCCCAGCCAATGGCTGTTCTGCCAAGCGGACAGCCAATTCCACCGCGTCCAGTTGGCTATCTTCCAGCCAGCCGTCCGTGGCAACTCGCCCATCACGGGCATCGATACCGACAACCAGCCGACCTGGAAAACGCTGGCAGACGCCACAAAACCAGTCGGGATCTTTCACCGCGCGGGTACCGATAACAAGGCGCGAGAGCCCCGCATCGAGCAACGACACGATGGTCTCCTCATCCCGGATTCCACCACCCAGCTGGCATGGAATACCGACCGATCCGGCGATCTCCCGAGCGATTTCTCGATTGGCCCCCTGGCCATCCCGGGCACCATCCAGATCGACGAGGTGCAACCGTCGTGCGCCCTGGTCTACCCAGTGTTGGGCCATCTCCAGCGGATCGTCTGCATAGACTGTCTGGCGGTCGTAATCGCCCTGCACAAGCCGCACACATTTGCCGCCGCGCAGGTCAATAGCGGGCCAGATTTCCATCTCGAATGGTCACCAAAAGCGAGTTTTTCAAGGCAGTGAAAACTCGCAATATGACACAGTGAAACGGCGTTGGCAAGCAGACTGATAGTGGCCGGCCGGACCCCCTTCAGCCGCTGTACTGATCAAAATTTGCCAGCAAACGGAGCCCGGCAGCCTGGCTCTTTTCCGGATGAAACTGGGTGGCAAAGAGGTTGTTCTTCCACGCCATGGCACAGAATTGCTGGTGATAATCGCACTCCAGTGCGACCAGGTCCGGATCCTGCGGAGCTACATAATAGGAGTGGACGAAGTAGAAGTGTGTGCCATCTTCAATCCCCTCCAGCAGGGGAGCTGGTTGCCGGACCTGGACTTGGTTCCAGCCCATGTGCGGCACCTTGACACCAGGCTGGGGTGAAAACCGCAGCACCTCGCCTGCCAACACGCCCATACCGGGAAATTCGCCACCCTCATGGCTCAAGTCAAACAGCAACTGCAGCCCCAGGCAGATGCCCAGGAACGGAGTCCCCTGCTCGATCGCCTCCTTCATGGGTTCGATCAAGTCCCGTTTGGTAAGCTCCGCCATGGCATCTTCAAATGCACCGACTCCGGGCAGCACGATCTTGCTGGCTCCGCGAACCTGATCCGGATCGCTCGTCACCTGGGCCGAAGCGCCCACCTTTTCCAGTCCCTTCTGGACGCTGCGCAGGTTCCCCATCTGGTAGTCAACTATCGTGATCATCAGCAGATACTGTCCTTGCACGCAGGGCCCTTGAGGCCATTCCTACTTCAACTCAAGACCTGGGAACCGGCATCCGGGTTCGCTTCCATTCTAGCAGGCAGCCGGCGTTTCGTGGCTGGGTGCTGCCGCTCTCAGCGATCCGCCCCGCCGTCTGGGGGCGGAGATCGCCGGAATTCCTTTCCGCTGGACCTGTACCAGCCGGTTTGTTAACATCCCACCCCTTGCTGAGCGATCGACGTCCGGTTCCTGACACCCCTCGAGCTGCTGGCCATGCGATATCTCTGTCTACTGTTGCCGGGACTGCTAGTTTTCCTGAGCGGTTGCCAGCTTCCTTCACGCATGCCTACTGGCCTGATCGGTAGCGGCAGCACAGCCTCCGGGATCGCCGGCCTCGACCAGACGAACCAGGAACTCCATCGGCAACTGGCCCAGGCGCGCCAGCAAGGCCAGGTCGCCGAAGCCGAGCTGGTGTTATTGAAAAAACAGCTGGCTGAAACAGCGGGCCAGTTGCAGACTCAGATCACCGATGGCATGACGACAACAGCCCCTGTCCTGCGGGTGGATGATTCTCGCCAGCGGCGACCGGCCGTCGTCCCAATTGGCGACCTCGTGACCGTCGCAGATGGCGATGTTGTACGAGTTGAGATTCCCATAGATCGCCTCTTCGAGACGAACGGCAGCCAGTTATCGCTGGCCGGTCTGACCCTGCTGGATCAGGTCAGCCAGGTGCTGCAGAAAAACTATGCCCGCCAGCTGATAGGGATTGAATGCCACACCACCGATACGGCTGATGGCAACGTGCAATTCCACCGGCAGACAGCTGAATGGGGACTGGCTGTGCTGGACCGACTGGCGGTCGGTGGCGTCAACAGAAAGCAGCTTTTCAACGTCGCTCACGGTGCCAATCATCCGCGCTATTCAAACGGTTCGAATGAAGGCAGCGTCGGTAACCGTCGAGTCGAGATTGTGATTTACCCGGACACAATCAGCCCGGGGTCATGACGCTTCACTGCCGCCGGTCAACAGCCGCCAGAACATCAGCATGCCACCCATCAGGCATGTCCCGGCGAGTACCAGGCCGGGCAGAACCCAGCCCATGGCAAACAGGTCATTGGCGTAACCATTCCAGAGCCTGGGCCAGCTGACGAGCAGGCCAACTGCTGCCAGGCTCAGGTAGGGACCAAAGGCCATCTCCGCTTTGCGCGTCACAATTGTCTGCAGCAGTGCCACCAGCACTCCTGCCAACGGCGCCATGAAGAAGATCAGGAGTGCCGGTTGCCAACCGAGGAAAGCCCCGATCATTGCCAGCAGGGTCACATCGCCAAACCCCATCGCCTCACGACCCAGCGACAATCGCGAGACAACTCGCACAATCCAGACGATCGCCCCGCCACCAGCCAATCCCAGCAGCGCGGTGAAGAGTCCCAGCCAGGCAGTCTTATCGCAGAGCCAGCAGCAGCTGATGGCCAGCCAGCCGACGGTTGCCAGCAGAGCCAGCCGATTCGCCGCCGGATGAGGCCAGCGGTCGCGCGGCCGATCGCTGCGCGTGGTGCGAGCCGGGCGGATGATACTGGCCAGCATGTATTTCGCCCCTCGCCAGAATCCATATCGCAGCGTGCAGGTCTTGGGCATCAACGCCAGGCACCACAGGGCATGAATGGCCAGGCCATAGAGTAGGCCGCGGATACCAAACAACCAGTCCGGAGGGAGATAGGGGGATGTCGGCAGCAGCCCTGTCACCGTTCCACCGACCACGATTGGCAAGCGAGCGAGCGGGTAGAATGTCGCCAGCAGAAGCGCCAGCAGGGTACCGCTGATCGTGATCTGATCGGGAATCACCTGCTGATCGAGATCAATCACCGTGGCGGCGGTCAGCAGGGCCAGCAGGAGACAGCCAGCCACCAGTTGCGGCGCCAGCACGGTTGACCAGGGCAGCGACGCGAATTCACCCGCTGGCAGCAGCCGCCCGGCAGTTATCCAACAGCCAACTCCCACGAATGCAATTGCCAGCCCCAGTTCCACCAGCAGCGGGCGAATCCAGTAACCGCGGCCGTAGAGTGTCGATTCGCGGCGCAATCCCAGCCAGCCAGTTACTGGCAGGAAGTCAAACCAGCGACGTGCCGGAGCTTGAGGAGCCGGAATCGCCCAGGGACCTACTGGCCGCCGCTGCCATCCCAGGCCGTAAATCGCTCGATTCACCTGGGTCCCCACAGCCAGGCCGGCGAGCAGTAGTATGGCGATGCAGCCTGCTGTCATGACTTCTCCACTGGCTTGAACCACCTGGCTCTTAACTCTCGCTACCACGATCCGGCGATGCCTGCTGCCGCTGAATCCATTCGATAATCAGATCTGCCACCTCGGCTGGCGTCAGCGAATCGGTAGCAACCGTGAAGCTGGCCGACTCGCGGTAAACTGGCGTTCTCTCACTTAGCAGATGCCGTATTTCATCGATCCCTCCGGCGGCCGTGAGATCTGGCCGTCGGGACCTGGTACTTGTATCGGCTGCCAGCCGCTCGAGGATTGTCTCCGCTTCAGCGGTCAACCAGATAATCGGGCCCTTGTTCTGCAGCAGCTCGCGGTTACGCTCTGCAATGATCGCTCCGCCGCCAAGTGCCAGCACCTGCTGGTCCTGCTGGCAGCTGAGCTGGATCACCTGGTGTTCCAGTTCACGAAAGCCTGCTTCCCCTTGCTGGGCGAATATCTCGGCAATCGAGCTACCGGCCAGCTGTTCGATTTGATCATCAGTATCGAGCCAGGCCCAGCCAAGCTGGTCAGCAATCCGGCCTGCCACGCTCGACTTGCCGGTGGCCCGGTAACCTGTCAGGAAGATGTTCATTCCGACCCCATCAAGGAGAGCCCTGCTGCTGCCTTCTATTATACGACCGATCACTGAGCTCAAGCTGGCCAGGTCAGCTGCGAGCAGCACCCGTCATCCGTTTCACTTCTGCCCGCATCAGCGGTTCCGGGGCTGATACACCGGTAAACAGCTTAAACTGCAGAGCGGCTTGCCGCACGAACATGTCCACTCCGGTGACGGTTTTGCAGCCTCGCTCGCGTGCATCCTTGACGAGCAAAGTCTGCTCCGGGTTATAGACCGTGTCGAAGACGAGGACCTGGCGAGTGAGGTTGATCGGATCAATGGGTGTTTCATCGACATGGGGGTGCATCCCGACCGGCGTGGCATTGACAATCACCCGCGGGTCGATGGTGTGGCGGCGGTCCCAGGCGATCGCCTTGCCGCCAACCCAGTCAGCCAGCTGCTCGGCGCGTGGCAACGTGCGGGAGCTAATGAAGACTTCCGCTCCACACCGTTTGAGTCCAAAGCTGATGGCCCGGGCGGCACCGCCGGCACCCAGCACGAGCGCTCTTTCCGATTCCAGCCAGCGACTATCTGGATCGTGTCCGGCAGCATCGGCAAGGCTCGCCATGGCAGCACTGTGGTCGGTGTTGTACCCGATTCGCTGCTCGCCAGAAAAAAGCACGGTGTTGACTGCCCCGATCGCTTCTGCCATTGGATCGATGTCTGTCAGCAGGTCCAGGATTGCTTCCTTGTGAGGAATTGTGACACTCAGACCTCTTACGCCAAGCTCCTGGCAATCTTCCAGGATGAAGGTCTTGAGGCTCTCGCGGGGAACGCGAAAAGGCAGGTAGACGCGGTTCATCTGTTGTTCACGAAATGATGCATTGTGGATAGCCGGACTGAGGCTGTGCCCGATCGGATCGGCAACCACGCCATACACCTCGGTCTGGGCATCCACCTGGTCGTAACGAAACACGTCGGTCATCTGCTGGAAGCTCAACTGGCCCGGAGCCAGCGTGCGCTCATGATGAAAGGTGGCAAATGTGAAGGGAGCTCCAAATCTTCCTGCCAGGATACGCGAGGGAATACCCATCTCACCCATTGTGATCCCGATCATGGGAATCTCGCTTTGACCTATCAGCCGCAAGACCCGCACATTGTCGTGCGGATTATGTGCCATCGTAGCCATCTTGATGATGTCGGCATCGAGCGCCGCGAGTCGCTTGTGAATTGACTCGAGGTCGCTGGGGGTCTCCTCAAAGTCGTGCAGGCTGATGATCCGCTTGGTCGTGCCATAGCGCGGGATCTGGTCAGCGATATCCTCTTCCAGGTCGACATAATCGACTCCGTCAGCAATCGCCGCCCTGAGCAAGGTCAGTCGCTGCGTTTCGCTGCCAGTCCACTTGCCGCCATCCTTTTCACGACGACAACTGACGACGACAGGACAGGGCCGGCCGATGATCAATCGCTGCAGGTCGACGTTACGACGGATATAGTCCAGTCGCAGCTCAACCAGCTCGGCACCCTGGTCCACCAGGTGCCTGTGCTCCATCACCACCTGCTTGTGGCGGCCTCTGCCAATACTCACGCAAATCATGGATCTCTTCTTCCGCTTGCATTCTGGACCCTGCCAAAGCTGGGTCCAGTACCTTGTTCAGGTCCTGAGGAATTGCCTGTCGAGCTCCTGGCGGCTGAAGACCAGCGAGGTCGGTCGACCGTGGGGACAATGATGTGAATCGTCACATAAGTCGCGATGCTCCAGTAAGGCTGTTACTTCTCCCGGTGTGAGTACATCCCCGGCCTTGATCGCCCCCTTGCAGGCCATCATCTGCATCAGGTCATCCAGCAGATCCCGAGCCTGCGGCGTCTCCTGTTTCTCCAGCAATCTGTCCGCGACCTGCCGAATCAAGACGCTTGGATTAGCTCGGCGTAACATGGCGGGATAGCTGGTAACCAGTACAGTATCCCCCCCAAAGGGCTCCACATCGACCGCCAGCTGAGCCAGCGTCGACTTGACTTGCAGCACCGCTGCAACTTCCTGCGATGTCATATCAACTGGCTCCGGCACCAGCAGCGGTTGTTTTTCCAGTTCCCCCTCGTCGACGCGTGCACGAATCTGCTCGTACAGGACACGCTCATGGAGTGCGTGTTGGTCGATCACCACGATACCCTGATCATTTTCTGTCACCAGGTAGCGATGATGCAGCTGCACACCGAGTGGGCTGACCACGGGTGCCGCCAGCAACGGTTTGGGGTCCGATCCGGGCGTTTGTTCAGCATCCTCGACACGAAACGTGCCGGCAAACACCTCGGCCCAGCCCGCGCCGTCCCCCTCGGGCTGACGTGAGCCGGCCTGGGGCAATCGCCCTGGCCTGCTCGCTGAGGCTCCCATATCAAAGTGCCGCTGGACCGGCGGTAGGCCGGGACCGGGCGGGATGGCAGGAGCTGCTGTTGGAGGG
>CAUZOB010000159.1:0-12296 GCA_963581185.1 Planctomycetota bacterium
CCATCGGGAAACGTCCAGTTTCCAGTCGGGCTGAATCCGATTGTGGCATGATCGTCAGTCAGCACCACGTGGCGGCTTTTCAAGCTGCCATCCGACCAGAGCGGAGAATTGACCTCGTAGGGAATTACCCCCGGCTTAAGTTGGTAATCGGCAACCGACTCGAACAAACCACTCTGGCTCAATTTCAGCGGAAACCGCGAATCGGATGCCTCAGTCGTGTTCGGTTCGAAGGTATAGAAGCCGCCTTCCGTACCGGCCCGATAGTCGATGATCAGCAACTCGCCATTTGTGTCTGCGGCGAAGCCGACGATCTGCAGCGTGCCATCCGCGACTTCTTTATGCCACTGCAGGCGATTTCCGTTGTGACGGGCCGCCCAGATTTTTCCGGTCGAGTAATCGCCGTAAATGTATGCTCCCTGCAGTTCCGGAAAGCGTGATCCGTAATAGACAATGCCGCCGGTCAGGGACCGTGCTTCAAGATGGTGATGCTCCAGCGTCGGTTTCACGAGCGGCCCCGGACCCATTTTCCTTTCCAGGTAAAAGGGGTGGCTCCCCTCGTAGACACTCCATCCATAGTTAGCCCCACGTTGAATCAGGTAAGCCTGTTCCCACAAGTCCTGACCATTCTGGCCGACCCAGATGTGGCCGGTCCGTGCATCCGTCGTGATCCGCCACGGATTGCGGAAACCAAATGCCCAGGTCTCCGGACGGGCACCCTCGAGGTCCACAAACGGATTGTCGGGCGGCACCTTGTAGGGTTTGGCCTGGTTAGCAAATCGCACATCAAGCCGCAACAACTTGGCCAGCAAGTGGTCCATCCCCTGGCCGGTCAAGTTGGTATCCGAATCGGACGTGCCGTCACCGGATGTGACATACAACATGTCGTCATGCCCGAAGGTCACCGCTGCTCCGTTATGACCATTCGACTCCCACTCAATTATCAGCAGGCTCGAGTCAGGCACCAGTTGATACGGTGCCGTGCGAGCAATCGTGTGCCGCGTGACCCGGCAAAACTTTTTACCTTCCTGCCCCTCGATCGAGCCGTTGCTGGCGACATAAAGCCAGCCGTTCTGTTCGTATTGTGGGTCAAAAGTGAGGCTATATAGCGTGTCGGGGCTGGTCAGCAGTGTCTCCAGTCCGCCGCTGCTGCCATCGTCCGTTGTGCGGGCCACCCGTTGGCTGCCTCCCTCCGGGTCCTGGTCAATTATCAGCAGCCGCTTCAAACCTGGCTCTCTTTCCACAAAGATCGGATTATTCAGTTGCAGCTTGGGGAGTACCCGTACGAGGTTATAAGGAAGTGGCGGTTCCGGTGAACCTTTCACCTGGGAACTGGTGACTGCCTGGTACTTGTTCTCGATTCCACCTGACCCGGCAAACAGCAATTCGCCAAACTTCTCGTGCTGGTGAAAGTTCTGCTGCGTGAGTGGCGCTGTGGTGGAAAGATCGGGTGTTTCAAAACGCTTGTCATAGTCATATCGGCAGAGTGAAAACTGCCAGGCTTCGCCAGGCACTGGTCGGCCGCCGCTGGGAAGGAAGTCAGTCCAGGGGATGCGACCCTCAACTTGCCAGCCCTTATCCACGTCATCACGTTGATTCAAGCTGCCCTCAAGGATGACGGTGGCCTCGATGTTGAATTTGTCAGTGGCAACGTTGTCCGCAAAGAGTGTCTTCGTCCGCTGCGGAATGAACATGTCCATCACGGTGCCGGCGGCACTCACATGGAACTCGTAATAACCATCGTGTTGTGCCGACGGCTTGAAGAACATCTCGAAGACATCGTTGTGCCAGGTACGGCCATCGTGCTCTTCGATATCGGCGAACAGGTCACGATCCTGCATGATCGCGTGAAAATAAAGGAACTGCCTGTCCCACAAGAGCCGTGCACGGGTCGCCGCACGAGGTGTTCGACCAGCTTCACCCTCGCCCCAGGGAACGGTAAACGAGGGAATCTCAACAGCAGCTCGCCAGGCCGCCTCATCCATCCGCCCATCGATGACAATCTCGCCGACCGCCCACTGGCAAATGTACTTGCTGGTTGGCTCTGACGCCTGCAGCGAAGCTGACATCAGGATGGCTGCCAGCGCCAGTAGTCCTGACCAGATTTTGGGCTTCATCGAGTCCGCACGTCGTCTCTGCTGGGGTACCTTTATCACGCCTGGTCCGTCCGATCCAATCTCATTAGGGTGTCGTGCGTGCCGTGCCAACGGAGAGGCCTGGCACGAGGCTATTAGTTGGTGACGAGACGGTATTATCGTGATTCAAGATCCGTTTCGCACCCACGAAGAAGGTGTGGAATTCATCCACCACGAGATTGTAAGTTTCCTGGATCGTGGCGTCTTCCAATCGTTCAATTTGAATTGTGCCCTGGGGAGTATGTAGCTGCATGCCGACCACGAGGTCGCGGGTCTTGACCCAACCTCTGCCGGAAATCCAGAACAGATGACCACCGCTGGTCTCGATACTCTGGCCATCGAAATGCACTCGGATCGTCTGGCCACTCGGACGAACGGTCGTTTCCACAACCGCCTTGTAGGCCAGCTCACCCGTTTCCGGATCCTGCGACAGGACCAGATCACCCATCTGCAGTTTGTCCACAGCTCGCAAGCCATCCAGGGTCGTTACCAGCGTGCCGGCTGCCAGGCAATCATAAGATCGCTGCGGGGGCGGCAGGTCAGAAACTGAAATATAGTCGGACTCGTAGAGACTCTCGGTCGGCTTTTCGCCTGCCACGTAGACTTCGTTATATGCATTCCACCAGGTCCACCAGACGTCCGGATCGTCAGGCAGTGAAAGGTCGAGTGCGGTGTTGAGGGTTTGGCAAATCCGGCTGTTTAACTCCAGCGTGTACGCGTTCTGTTCTTCAACTTCAGCTTCCCTACGACGCACTTCCTGTTGCACTCGATTCTGGGCCCGGTTGGTGGCTGTCTGCGCGTCCCCTCCGCGATTCTCGCGTCGGTAACTTTTATCGGTGATCAGCAGCTGTTTGGTTCCCTGCACCTCCCGCTCGTAGGTGTGCCGGTAGCGAATCTCGCCGTCACCTGTACGGGTCACCTCGAACTGGGCCGTGACTGGAGAACTGAGTGCCGCCAGCATGGCTGGCACATAACTCTCGGGCTTCTTTGACTTGAGGTATGTGGCGGCATGCTCACGAACTTCCGCCGAAGGGCTAAAGACAGCCTGGCGTGCCAGTGCCACGGAAGCCTCATATTGCGGCATATTGCCAATTGCCTGCACGGCAGCCAGTGCGACCGGAACGCTGTGCAGTGCGAGTCGATCTTCCATCGCCGGAATGGCGGCCGGATCCTTGATGGCGACAATACTGGTGCGTCCATTTTCCTGTAGCCTGGGATCTTCGAGGTGCATCTGTCCCGCCCAGGTGTCGAGGTCCTCACGGTACCTGCCTAAGGCCTTTCGCTCATCCTTGGCCACTGCCGCATCTTTCTGCAGCTGGCTGCGTAATCGCCAGCGGCCGTCGATCAGCCTGAAGCCAAGTCGAGTGCGAGCCTGGTAATGGCCGGAATCCTGTTGCAGCACCTGGACAAGGTGGGCGCGTTCCTGTGGCTTGAGTCCATGATCGCGACACCAGTTAGCAACGGTCAGCTGGTCGGCAATCGAATCACCCTTACCGTCCCGAAACTGTCGGTACTGGTAAAGACGATCACTACCAATCACGTCACGAGCGGCTTCAAGCCGGGTCCATTTCCCGTACAGCTTGACTTCACCTCGATGCCAGTGAGCCGGTGCGTAGGCTGGATAACGTTGTACGGCGTACGCCAACAGCTCATCGCGGCGATCCATATTACCATCGGCTTCTGCCTGCAGAGCAGCGGTAACGATTGCCATCGGCGTCATGGGCCGAGTTTCATAAGTACCCTGTGCCTGGACGACAGCGACCAGGCAGCCTGTCAGAGCCAGGCTGATGATGGCAATACAACTGGAGCGTCTATGAATCATGGCATTCTCCCCACCAAACGGCTGATCAGATCGGTTCATGGTACCCGATTCGACGTGAACCGCAAAAGTAATGCTGCCCGATCCCAGTCGCGTCAACGTCTATTCCGCTGGCTCGGCATCTCGATTCGGATCTGCTGTTGCCTTGATATGCATGATTCCACGGATAAGTACCACGGCTCCAAACAGGCCCACCAGTCCGGTCAACAGCAGGCTTTCGAGCGGCTGCCCGGCTTGTTGAATGGCAGCCATGCCGCAGCCGGAGCCTGCTAGCCAGAGCCCGCCGTAAAGCAGGTTACGAAAACCTCGCTCGCGTCGCTCGTGCCTGACCGTCGCCATGACATCCTGCAGCAACGCCCGGGCGTCGTCCTCGTGGAGACCCGCACGCAGGAGCGCCGTATGGACTTTATCGGTCGGCACGCCGGATCGTAGCCACTGCCTGCACTGGGCAGACAGCGTTGAGACGAGCTCAGCCTCACCGAGCTGGCCGTCAGGTCCTTCCGCGTCGAGCTGTTCAGTTTCGTCCATGCCAGCTCAACTGTCCCCATTCAGGCGACCGTGCTGATTCTTCAACTGGCTCTGGTAAAGCGCAAGGCGTGTTTCATTCTTACTGCAAGAATCCGCCCTAAAGACCATGGCAAACGCACGGCGTTGGCGGTCGCTGGAACGATTTGGCTCGGCCCGGTGGATCAACGTCCCGTGATGGGCAACCAGGTCGCCCGGCTCCAGCTCCAGGACGGTCTCGCGGGCACGCTCCTCATCACTGTAATCCGTAATGCCCTGCGAAAACCCAATCACCTCTGTCGCCGCGTGCGGTCGCAAGTCATCCAGCTGCGAGCCGGGCAGGTAACGCAAACATCCATTCTCGTTATCGACATGATCCAGGGCGAGCCAGAGCGTCACAACCTGAGGTGGTTCGAAGCAGAGATAGTAATTGTCCTGGTGCGGCGGTGTCGGATGGTCTGTACCAGGTGGCTTGTTGAACCACTCCGGCGCGATCGCACTGGCAGGTTCACCCAGCACCGTCTCGGCAAGTTCGACCCAGCGTGGGTGGTTACGGTACTCGGCGAAGTAACTGTCCTGCTCCATCTTCTGCAACTGTTTGAGTGTTTCGGGTCTCGCACGGTCGACGAAAAACGCGTCTGCCCTGGGAAGACCCGGCACAACGTCAGTGATATAGCGATCCAGTTGAAGCTCGAGTTCAGCCAGCATTTCAGCTGAAAGAAATCCGCGCAGATGCACAAATCCCTGCTCATCGAAATGCTGTTTGAGCGCCTGGTGATCAAGTTGCTGAATCGTTGCCACGCTGCAATCACTTTCTTCTGAACAGTTCCTGCTCGCCGAGGGGGGCACGTCGTCGCTGCCCATTATCCCGTAGTTTGATCGTGCCACACACACAGCCGGACGCGTTTTACGGCGGGCGTGGCATTCACCTGTACGGGCGACCCGCAACATGCTCCCGAAGCCCATTTCAACTTGTTTCACGAGCAAACTTCCATCATAACGGTTGCCCGGTGAAAATCCCAATCAGGACTGACTTGGATTTGCATTGTCGTTGCTTTTCAACAGACGCTATAATAACAGCAGCCGTGAATACAGTCTCGACGCCAGAGATTCCCGCCACCGATACCCACCTTTTTGGCGTTTGTGAGGCCAGCGGCCGCAACTGCATTGCCGATACAACAGCTGACGGCATGCGGATGACAGGACATCCACTGGAGCGAAACCATGTTACGAGTTTATTCAGGACAGAGCCGGCGATATTGTGATGGCATGAGCCGCCGCAGTTTCGTCCAACTTGGCGTGGCCGGCATGTCCACGGCGGGCTTGGGCCAGGTATTACAGGCACGCGAACAGGGCCAGATCGCTGGTGCTTCGAGTAACTCGACATCCGCCATCCTGATCTGGCTTGATGGTGGCCCCGGCCACATGGACATGTACGACATGAAACCTGATGCGCCGGTGGAATACCGCGGCATCTGGCGTCCCCAGCAGACCGTCGTACCGGGTTTTGAGATCACCGAGCTGTACCCCAAGCAGGCCAAGCTGACTGACAAGTTTTCCGTCGTGCGATCACTGCATCATGACACTGGCGACCATTTCGCGGGCGGCCACCGGATGTTGACGACCAAGGCGATGGGAGTCAGCGGCGGCAACACCGCTGGCCGCTTCCCCTCGATCGGCGCGATCGTGGCTCACCAGCGTCAGCACCAGCGGGCAACTGTACCGCCCTACGTCTCGGTCCCGGTCGCCTCCAGCATCGGCTTGAACCCTGGCTACTTCGCGGGCAACTTCCTGGGCATCCAGTACGACCCCTTCCAGACCAAGGGCGATCCCAACAGCGAAAAGTTCGCCGTCCCCAACATGGTTCTTCCGTCGAATCTGACGGTCGACCGTTTGGATGATCGCCAGTCCCTCTTATCTGAGCTCGACCAGCTGCCTCGGGCTGTTGAAACGAGTGGCACATTCGACGCGCTCGACCGCTTCAATCAACGTGCCTTCTCGTTTGTGACTGGCGAAAAAGCCCGCCAAGCTTTTGACATATCCAGTGAGGACGACAAGACGCGCGAGATGTACGGCCGTCACAGTTGGGGGCAGAGCACGCTGCTGGCACGACGACTGGTGGAAGCTGGCGCGTCCTTTGTGACAGTTCATTTTGGTGGTTGGGATCATCACTGGAACTTGGAGTCGGGCTATGACGATTACCTGCCGCGCGTCGACGCCGCGGTTGCCGGCCTGTTCAGCGATCTGGATCAGCGCGGCATGCTGGACTCCACGCTGGTCATCCTCTGCGGAGAGTTTAGTCGCACACCGCGAATGAATAACGGTGGCAACGGTGGACCGCCACTCAGCAAGGGAACACCTGGCCGCGATCACTGGGGCAACTCGATGTTCTGCCTGCTGGGCGGTGGCGGAGTACAAGGGGGCCAGGTGATTGGCTCAACTGACCAGAAGGGCGAACGCCCACTCAATCGGCCCGTCCGACCGGACAACATTCACGCGACCATTTACAAATGCATGGGACTCGACCCCACGCTCCATATTCTCGACCACAGCGGACGGCCCACGCCGGTCATTGATGACCCCACGGCCATTGACGAACTGCTCTAGTAAGCATCCCATCTGCGTGGCAGAACCGACCATGAGTCCCCCCTCGGCAACGCCGCACCCGATCAACCGTCGCACGATGTTGCAGGCTGGCACGCTCGGTGTGATGGGCCTGTCCTCGCTGCAGCTGGAAAGCTGGCGGGCGGCTGCCGCCGACACTGGCGACAATCTCCCCAAGCCCCGCTCGGTGATCTACATCTTTCTGACGGGTGGCCCGTCGCAACACGACACGTTCGACATGAAGCCGGACGGGCCCAGCGAGTACAAGGGTGAATTCAACCCAATTCAAACTGCCACACCGGGCACACAGATCTGTGAACACTTGCCGATGCTGGCCGAGCGAAGTCAGCACTGGTCGCTCGTTCGCTCACTGACGCACAAGGAAAGCGGTCACGGCAAGGGTACCTACGTGATGCTGACCGGAAATTCAGAGATACCAGCCAGCTTCCGCGAGACCCATCCCAAGTCGACGGACCTTCCAAGCATCGTATCGGTCGCCGGTTCCGCGACCGCATCGCGCGGCACGTTACCAACCGGCGTGATCCTGCCTGAGAAGCTACACCACTCGAATTCCGGTACCTATTCAGGCCAGTTTGCCGGTCTACTTGGTCCCGGCCATGAACCCTGGCTGATCCACTGCACCGATAAACCGCATGCCTACCATGATTACTCCGGCGCGTTCCCCAAGTACCTCTTCAACCTGCACGACGGAGTGGCTTCGGATAGTGACGATTGGACATTCGAGGTTCCTCACCTGGCGCTTCGAGAAGATGTTGTTCAGCAGCGGTTCCAGGATCGACTTGGTTTGCTGAACACAATCGACAGTCAACGCAAGCAGCTGGAAGAGGTAGCAGAGGTCCGCAGCTATGGTCGTTTACGAGCGGGGGTTGCCTCCTTGCTCTGTGACCCGGCGGTACGCAAGGCCTTTGATGTCCGCCGCGCCGATCCCAAGGTATTGGAACAGTACGGTGACAATTCCTTTGGCTGGTCGCTGCTGATGGCGCGTCGGCTGGTGGAATCGGGTGTCAACATGGTGCAGGTCAATCTTGGCAATTTCGGCAGCTGGGACCTGCATGGCAACAACTTCCCGCTGCTCAAGGACTTTCTCTTTCCACCCACGGATCGAGCAGTCTCGGCCTTGCTGGACGATCTTCAGCAGCGGGGATTGCTTGAGAGCACGATGGTTGTGATGGCCGGCGAATTTGGTCGAACACCGCGGATTTTCAATGGCGCCCCGAGTGTCTACAAGTTGCCTGGACGCGATCATTGGGCTCCCTGTCAGTCGGTGTTGTTTGCCGGTGGTGGAGTCAAGGGTGGGCGGGTGATAGGGTCATCGGATCGCAACGGAGCCTACCCGGCGTCGGAGCCCCAGACACCCGAAAGCTTTGCCGCCACCATCTACCAGGCACTCGGTATCCCGCGCCACACCAACTGGCACGACCTGGCTGGGCGACCTTACCACATCTACCAGGCCGACCCGATCGCGGGTCTCACAAGCTAGGCGATTCGCCGACTTGTGGCGATCCTGTGGACTGCGGATAATGCTCTCTCGATGGCAGCCGCGCACAATTCCGTTTCCATTCACGGCATGACACAATGATCAACAGAATCCAGCTTCTCCTGCTTCTTTCGCTCTGGCTGCTGCTTGGCAACGCTCTCTATGGTCAGGACAATTGGCCTCGCTTCCGCGGCGTTGATGCAACCGGCGTGGTGAGCGACGATCCGCGGTTGCCTGATAGCTGGGATAATGAAAAAAACGTGCTCTGGAAAGCAGACGTTCCTGGTCGAGGCTGGGGCAGTCCGATCGTCTGGGGAGACCGCGTCTTTGTGACCGCGGTCCATAGCGACGATGATTATGATTCTCCGATGGCAGGCCTGTACCTTGGCCGCGGCAGATCAGCACCACCCGATAGTGTTCACCACTGGATGGTTTATTGCCTCAGCCTGTCGAGCGGCGAAGTGCTTTGGCGACATCAGGCACACGTCGGCAAGCCAAAAGTCCCGCGCCATCCGAAAAGCACCTATGCAGCCGAAACACCGGTAACAGATGGCAAACAACTGTACGTGCTGTTCGGCGACCTGGGCCTGTTTTGCTACGACTTTGAAGGCCGCCAGGTCTGGTCTCACATGATCGAACCGAAGCAGACAATGTTTGGCTATGGCGCCGCCGCCTCGCCGGTCGTCCAGCAGGACCAGGTGATTATGGTATACGACAACCAGGAGGCGTCTTATATCGCCGCGCACGATAGCTCCGACGGGACGATCCGCTGGAAGGTAGAGCGTGCCGAAAAGAGTACCTGGGGGACGCCCTTTGTGTGGAAGCATGACGGGATGTCTGAAATTGTCGTGCCGGGCAAGAACGAGAACCGTTCCTATGCTGCAGACGGCTCAGTGATCTGGCATTTCGACGGCAACATGTCCGTCCTGACGATCCCTTCCCCCTTCGTTGTGGACGACCTGCTCTATATCACGTCCGGCTATTTCCAGGACAACAAGCGGCCTGTGTATGCCATCAAGCCAGGCGCCAAGGGCGACATAACGCTCGATTCACCTGGCCAGTCAACGAATGATTTCATTGCCTGGTCCGTACAAGGCATGGGACCTTATAACACGACCCCGATCGTCTACCGCGGACTGTATTTTACCTGCCTGGACCGCGGCATGATCACCTGCCACGACGCCCGCAGCGGCGAGCTGGTCTACAATCGCAAGCGATTCCCACAGGGCGCAAGTTTCACGTCGTCCCCCTGGGCCTATAACGGCAAGGTATTCTTCCTGGATGAGCAGGGTACGACACACGTCATGCCCGCCGGTCGCGAGTTCACTATCGAGCGGACGAACAAACTCGATGAACTCTGTATTAGCACGCCGGCAATCAGTCAGGGCCGATTGTTGATACGTACGGCGTCGAAGATCTACTGCTTCACCAACCTGGACAAGAAGTAGCTCGGCCGTCGCGGCCGCTACTAGAACAGTTCGTCGACGACAGAGCCTTGCGGCAACATCGACATCGGACGTCCCTGCGCCATGAATTCCGCCCGCGGGTTGAGCCCCAGCGCATGGTAGACGGTGGCGACAAAATCCGGTACTGAAACGGGGCGGTCCTCAGGCACAGCACCGAACTTGTCACTCGATCCGATCACTCGTCCGGTCTTGATACCACCGCCGCCCAGGGTGAGGCTGAAACATCGACCCCAGTGGTCACGCCCTGGGCCACGTTTGTGGGTATTGATTTTGGGAGTCCGCCCGAATTCACCGGCTGTGATAACCAGCGTCGATTCAAGCAATCCCCGTTGATCGAGGTCATTCAGAAGTGTCGCGTAGCTGTTGTCATAGAACGGCAGCTGTTGATCGAGGTGAGGAAAGATACCCCAGTGGTGATCCCAGGCATAAATACCCGTGTCGACGTAACCCTGGATGGTGACGAAGCGAACGCCAGCTTCCACCAGTCGTCGAGCCAGCAACATTCCCTGGCCCACCCGGTTGCGACCATAAGCATCGCGCAACTTTTCTGATTCACCAGAGAGGTCAAAGGCCCGCTTGGCCCGGCTGGATGTCGCCAGGGCCAGTGCCCGGTCGGTGTAGCTATCGTATGTACGAGCGAACTCAAGTTGCTTTTCCTGGTCAGCCTGAAACCGATCGAGCGATCTAAGCAACCGGCGGCGGCCCGCGATACGGCTGACGTCAACATTCTGCGGCGCATCGAATTCGCGAACATGGAAACCGGCCGAGTTAGGATCCTGCTTGACCATAAACGGATCGTACGTCCTGCCCAGGAATCCGCCGAATCCTGGAGCACTGTAAGCCGGGTGCTTCATGTCACCCATGTGAACAAATGGCGGCATTGCGGCTCGCTGGTCCTGTTGCTGGCTGAGCACTGCTCCGATCCCAGGTGCTTGCAGGTTCTTGTCCACAGGGCTCCCGCACATGATGTGCACATCGCCTTCACCATGCTTGGATGAATAGGAGTGCATCGAGCGAATCAGCGAGAATTTGTCGGCACAGCTGCGCAGCTTGGGCAACTGTTCACTCAGCTGAAGTCCAGGCAGGCTGGTCGCTGCCGGATCGTACTTACCACGCACTTCATCGGACATGCCCGGCTTCATGTCGTACATGTCGATATGGCTGGCACCACCCTGCAAGAACATGAAGATCACGTTGATCTGTGGGCCACTAGCAGTTGCTTCAGCCGCCAGCGCCTGCTGTAGCGATATGCCCAGCGGAGCTATAGCGCCGATCGAGAGCCCTCCCAACTGGAAGAACTGGCGCCTGCTAAGTAACGATTCCTGCTGACTCAATGGTCTGTTCCCTCAAAACTGTGGCAGCACACTATCTTATCGACTCATTCAAACCTCAGCCATCTCGCTTCTCTCAAAGTTCATCCCCAGATCTTTAACTCCGTCGAAATATACGCACATTTCGGTTACGATAAGTCAGCTGGGGACGCGCTGGAACGACTCGAATGAGCTCACACTTGGATAATTCTGCCAGGCATATTCAGACGCGACGTGCATTTCTGCAGGCCTCAGCGGTCGGGCTACCGGCCATGGCGCTGGCGGGCGGGTCTGGCCTGCAAACCGCTGCGGGATCGGGGACTGCCAAATCAACCATCCTCTTTTTCCTCTGTGGTGGTGCCTCGCACATCGACACCTGGGACATGAAGCCCAAAGCACCGGTCGAATACCGCGGTCCCTTTCAGCCAATTCAGACATCCGCGCCCGGCGTGACCTTGTGCGAACACCTGCCGCTGCTGGCCAAGCAGGCTCACCACCTGGCCGTCGTTAACTCGGTCGACGGCCAGGTCAACACCAACGATCACCATGGCGGATACTATCACAACCTGACCGGGCATCGGCCCGATCAGTCATTTGTAACCCTGGGTAACAACCGTACCCCATTTCCGAACGACTGGCCGTACATGGGGACAGTGGTCGCCGCCAAGCGCCCCGACCATCCGACACTTCCTAACGCCATCACCCTGCCACACAAGCCGAGCAAGGCTCCGTACACGCGGCCCGGCCAATTCGCCGGTCGCCTGGGCGTTCAGTACAACCCACTTTATGTGCAGGGCAGTCACGCGACACCGTGTGAGTTCACGCTTCCCTCGCTGACTCTGCAGGGCGACATCTCGGTCGATCGTTTCAGCAGTCGCGGCGAGCTGTTAAAGGAGCTTGATACCACCAGGCGGCAGTTCGACAAGTTCGCAACTCTCAACACCTGGACCACGCAACGTGAAC
>CAUZOB010000160.1:0-12268 GCA_963581185.1 Planctomycetota bacterium
ATCAGCTCTGTGATCCACGGACCGGCGTGATCTGCACACCAAACAACTATGACTACCGGCCCGAACTGGGTGACTTGCCCGACGGCGTGATGCGGGTCACCTGTCTGGCCGACCCGGAACGCTGGTGTCAGCTGGAAGAAAGCGAATACCGGCAGGCCAAAAAGGAGTGGTTTGACAACAGCAATGCTGCCGCAGTCCAGTTTGTACCGGATTATCGCCAGCATATTATCGCCAGCGATATGTTCACTCCACGGACCATCATTCACTACACCGGACATAAAAATGGTGCAGTCTATGGGGCTCCGAACAAGCATCTCGATGGTCGAACAGAATTCGAGCAGCTCTATCTCTGCGGGACCGATCAGGGATTTGTTGGTATCATAGGGGCAATCCTCAGCGGGATTACGATGGTTAACAAGCACGTGCTAGCCAGCGGTTAGCCGTGGCAACACCCCGCTGACTCACCCTGTCGATCTGCTACCCTTCGGCTCTCAACGCAACTTTGGTTCCATGCCACGAGATTTCCTCAGCAATATTCGCGACCGTTACGACGTGATCGTGATTGGCAGCGGCCTGGCTGGCATGACCTGCGCCAACGTGCTGGGCCGTAGCGGGCATAGCGTGTTATTGCTGGAGCAGCACTACAAGCTGGGTGGGCTGGCCACCTGGTTCCGGCGACCGGGCGGCCATATTTTCGACATCTCTCTGCATGGATTTCCTCATGGCATGCTGAAGAGCTGCCGGCGGTACTGGACGCAGGAGATTGCCGACCAGATTGTGCCGCTGGAAAATGTCCGCTTCGACAATCCCATGTTCTCACTTACCACCCGTTACAACCGTGAGGACTTTACCCGCCTGCTGAGCACCGACTTTGGAGTTGATCCGGCTGCCGTGACGGAGTTCTTTGATGCGGCCCGTCGGATGAACTTTTACGACGATCAAGAGCTGACAACTCGCGAGCTGTTCGAGAAGTACTTTCCTGGCCGTGAGGATGTGATGCGGTTGTTGATGGAGCCTATCACTTATGCCAACGGCTCCACGCTGGAGGATCCGGCGATCACCTACGGGATCGTGTTTTCGAACTTCATGAATCGTGGCGTCTTTACCTTCCAGGGTGGCACCGACTTTCTTGTTGACCTGATGAAACAGGAACTTCAGAAGAACGGAGTTGACGTGCGGATCCGGACGGAGGTGGAATCGATCCTGGTTGAACGAAGCCAGGTTCGCGGTGTCCGCGTCGGCGGTCGGGATATTGCTGCTGGAGCTGTCGTTTCCAACGCCAGCCTGCCCGCCACCATCTTCAAGATGGTCGGGGAACAGAAGCTGGATGCAGATTTTGTGGAGCAATGTCGCGAGGTGCGACTGAATAACTCCAGTACCCAGGTTTATATCGCTATCAAGCCGGAATGCGAGATCGAGGAATCGACCGGGGATCTGCTGTTCAGCTCCACTGCGCCGCTCTTCCGTACCGATCTGCTGCTGTCGCGGGATATCAGCAGTCGCACATTCTCGTTCTACTATCCCCGCACGCGGCCAGAGGGCAGGGCACGTACACTGGTCGTTTCCAGTACAAATGCCAACTTTGAGGACTGGGGCAACCTCCCACCGGAAGAGTATGAGGCGAGTAAACAGGACTTGATCGAGACCACAATCTCGGCGTTGGAAAAGTACCTGCCGGATGCCCGCTCCATGATCGACCACGTGGAGGCCGCCACGCCGCTGACTTTTCAGCATTACACGCAGCATCCGCAGGGTGCCAGTTTTGGGACCAAGTTCGAGGGACTCGCCGTCAGCCGCGGGTTGCCTGACCAGGTCAAGGGGTTGTACCACGCCGGCAGCGTGGGCATTATCATGTCAGGTTGGCTGGGTGCCATTAATTATGGTGTCATCGTGGCCAATGACGTGGATGGACACCTGTTGTCTGCATCCAGCACGTCTTCGGCGGACCTGGCGGTCGCTGAGAAACCCTGATCCGCTGGCTCCCTCGAGCCACCCGGCGGATTGGCAAGTGAGTAACCCCAGCGGCAATCCGCGGGTCGAACCATGTCACACGAGCAAATCCAGGCAGCAATCCCGCATCGTCCACCGATGCTGCTGATCGATGAGATTGTCGAAGCTGGTCAACAGCGGATCGTCTGCCGTAAGCAATTTCAGCCTGACGAATTCTTCTTCCAGGGGCACTATCCCGACAGCCCGCTGGTGCCAGGAATTATCCTCTGCGAAGTTGGATTGCAAGCGGGTGCGATCCTGCTGTCGCAGCAACTCGCGGATCAACAGCTGCCAGCTGACCAGGTGCCCATTGTCACGCGGATGAACAATGTCAAGTTTAAACGCATGGTGGGGCCGACAGACACGGTGGAAGCCGACGTCTCGATTACCGAGCAGCTGGCGGGAGTGTTCTTCCTCTCGGCACGGATCCGTTGCCAGCAGCAGCTGGTCGCCAGCTTTGACTTTGCCTGTACCGTCATGCAACGACCTACAGAAGCTGCCGCCGAAACGCACGAGTGATGGGACATATCATGCAGCTGGCTGACAAAAATATTCTCGTGGCCGGACTGGCGAATCGTCGTAGCGTTGCCTACCACGTGGGCCGGTTTCTCCAGCAGGCTGGCGCCCATGTGATCTACTCGGTACACAGCGAAGAGCGGCGGGAGACGGTCAGCGAGCTGGTCGACGGGGCCACCGTGCTGGTCTGTGATGTGGAACAGGACGACCAGATTCAACAGCTGGCTGGGCAGGTCAAGGAGCTGGTGCCGAGCCTCGATGGCTTCGTCCACTCGATCGCCTTCGCAGATTTCTCCGAGGGGATTGAACCATTTCACGAGACCGACAGGGACAAGTTCCTGCAAGCAGTCAACGTCTCATGTTTCTCGCTGCTGGCACTCAGCAAGGCACTCCAGGATTGCCTCTCGGAGGATGCCTCGGTGGTCACAATTTCCATTTCCACGACGCGCATGGCAGCAGAGAATTACGGCTTCATGGCTCCCATCAAGGCGGCCCTCGACTCCTCACTGGCATTCCTCGCCAAGTCCTTCAGTCGTTTCTCGAATGTCCGCTTTAACGCTGTTTCTGCCGGCTTGCTGCGGACTTCTTCTTCGGCTGGCATTCCCGGCTATGTCGACTCGTACCTCTATGCCGAGCAGGCGATTCCGCGTAAGCGAGGTCTTGAGACGGCGGAAGTTGCCCAGGTTGTCAGCTTCCTGCTCAGTCCCCTCTCGTCCGGAATCAATGCCCAGTCGATCGTTGTTGACGCCGGTATGTCGATTAACTATTTCGACGAGGATATCGTTCGCCGTGCGCTGGGGAGTGAATGAGGATCGACCGCTGGCGCGATGCTGCACTGCACTACGAAGGATTGCTCACCCATGACCGACGATCGCCCAAATATCCTCTGGTACTGTACCGACCAGCAACGGTTTGACACGATCGGCGCTCTCGGCAATTCCCATGTTGTGACTCCGGTCGTCGACCAGCTGGTGCAGGAGGGAGTTGCATTTACTCATGCCTACTGCCAGAGCCCGATCTGCACACCGAGTCGCTCCAGCTTTATGACCGGTATGTACCCCAGTCGAGTCCACAACACGCGCAACGGTAATGAGACTTTCGACACGCCAGTCCCGCTGGTTTCAAAAATGCTGGCTGATGCGGGATATCATTGCGGCCTGGTTGGCAAGTTTCACTTGCAGAGTTCAGGACACCGGACCGAACCGCGGTTGGATGACGGCTACTCCTACTGGAAGTTCTCCCACGCGCCGCGGGATGACTGGCAGAGCGGTCACGACTATGCCGACTGGGTTACCGCACAGGGCGGTGACCTGGATGCCTTGCGAGCCAGCGAAGACCGTGTGCCGAGTGAACTGCACCAGACCACCTGGGGCAGTGACCGGGCGATTGAGTTTATTGAATCAGAGTCGCCGCGACCCTGGATGCTGTCGGTCAATATCTACGATCCGCATCCCCCCTTTGTGCCACCCAGGTCCTACGCCGACCGGTTTGATCCAGCGGACATGCCTGGCCCTCACTTTCTGCCAGCCGACCTGGAAACCCAGCGAATGCTGGAGGCGGTCGACTTTCAGGGGGATCCGCTGCCGCCCGCTGACCACGATGCCCATCGCTGCCAGGCACTTTACTATGCCATGATCGCGCAGATTGACGACCAGTTTGCCCGGGTTCTGAAGGCACTGGACGATACCGGCCAGCGAGATCGGACAGTGATTATCTTTACCAGTGACCATGGTGAGGCACTTGGCGATCACGGCCTGATGCAAAAGGGCTGCCGCTTCTATGAAGGCCTCGTACGAGTGCCGCTGATCTTCCGCTGGCCCGGTCATTTTCTCAGTAACCTGCAGCGTCACTCACTCGTCGAACTGCTCGATCTGACCGCCACGATTGTCGATCTCGCCGGGATCGAACAGCCCGAGCACATGCAGGGTCGGAGTCTGCTGCCGCTGTTGACCCAGACTGATGAGCCGGATCAGTTAAGGGAGTCTGTCCGTTGTGAGTACTTCGATGCTCTCGATCCGCATTTTACCGGTGGCTCAGGGACCTACGCGACGATGTATCGCAACCAGCGGTACAAGCTTTCCATTTATCACGGTCTCGGCCTGGGTGAGTTGTACGACCTTGAGGAAGACCCCTGGGAACACAACAATCTCTGGGACGATCCGGCCAGTGCCGCGATTCGAGCGGAATTGACAGCTGCCAGCTTCGACAATCATGTGCTGCTGACCACCGATGTCGGCGCGCGACGAATCGCACCGATGTGAGCGACGAACCGGTAACTCATAACCGGTAACCCTCTACTCGTCCTCCCGCTCGCCGTTCAAGTCCTGCTGCATCCGCTGCTGTTGAATCTTGAGTGCTCGAACCTGGGCGTGATCGGCATAGTGCTGGAGAAATATGTCGATATCCCGTAACGCGCGTGTGATCGACGATCGGCTGCCGTTCTGCTCGGCCTCGTCGATCCGCTGAATCAACTCGTCGGCCGCTGGAGGCCGGCTGAAGTACCAGGCACCGTATCCGAGTGCCAGCAAGGCCAGCAGCAATGGCAGGCTTCGCAGCAGATGTTGTAGCCAGCTTATTCCGTCCTTCCCTGTCGTCAACGTGTCAGCGTGCTGGTTCGACTCGAACTCGGTGTAGTGGTTTTCTGGAGCTGACATCGGTACTTGCATCTCGCCACCCGCCACCATGGTGGCTGCGGTGGTACCATCTGCGGCACGCGACACCTCCAGCGTTTTGCCGGCATCCTTCTCGGCATCCGTATAGGGTCCATCCTGGGTGGGCCGATTCGCAAGTGAACCGCTTCCGCTACCTGGCGACGAGTCGTTATTTGCAGGCTCGGCGGCCGACTCCGGCTCTGCCGGCACAGCTGGCTCTGCCGGCACAGCTGGCTCGCGGTTGAGTGCGTGTTGCATCGCCTGCAGACGATGTTGCAGAGCCAGCGCTGTGGGAATTCGCTGGTCCGGATCCTTTTCCAGCAGTTGCATCACGATCTGGTCGAATTCGGCTGGTATCTCCGGGCGGATTTGAATCAGCGGAAGTGGCGCGTCGTATTTCAGCCGGTGCAGCACCTGGGTTACGACCCGGGAGGCGAAGGGTGGCCGGCCGGTGAGCAGTGCATAGATGACCGAACCGAGGCTATAAAGATCCGTACGGACGCTTGGCTGCTGACCGTCAGCCTGTTCTGGGGCCATGTAGTCGATCGTGCCAATCACCGCGTGATCACCGGTCAGTTGTTGTGAGCCGAAGAACTTGGCGATACCAAAGTCGGTGAGCTTGACCGTGCCATCCTCGGCCAGCATCAAGTTGGCGGGCTTCAAATCGCGGTGGATCACACCCCGGTCGTGTGCGTGCTTGAGTGCCTGGCAGGTTTCCAGGGTGATGCGGATCACGTCGGTCCACTGGAAAGGGCCGTCCTGCTTGAGTTGCTGGTGCAGGCTTTCTCCGTGAACGCGTTCCATCACGAAGAACAGCGTGCCATCCTCTTCTCCATGGCCTGTCAGTTGCACGATGTTGCGATGCCGCAGCTTTTTGAGCGTTTCAATTTCCAGTGCGAACCGCTGCCGCATGTTGTCGTCGCTGCCAGACAGTCGCGAGAGCACTTTGACGGCAACCGACTCACCGGTCTGCCGGTGAGTGGCGGCGTAGACCGTGCCCATGCCGCCTTTTCCAAGCGGAGCTTCGATCTGGTATGGACCGAGTTGAACAGGTGGCATGAGTTGCAGTTTGCAGATGAGAAGCGAGAGGTTACAGGTTACAGGTTACAGGAAATGGGTTCCAGTTGATCCACCACCACGTGGATCACGCCCTGGCGGGATTCCAGTGTGCCGCGGACGATCCAGGCCGTGGCCCGGCGGGCAACCTGGTAAAAACGTTCCCAGGTCCGCTGGCGGATCACCAGGTTGATAATACCGGTTTCATCTTCCAGGGTAACGAAAGTGATCCCGCGTGCCGTGCTGGGCCGCTGGCGCAACAGGACCAGGCCTGCCACCCGGACCTGCTGGTTGTCGGGCAAGCTGGCAAGCTGACTGGCCGGGACAATTCCCAACTGTTGCAGCTGGGGACGACAGAAAGAGATCGGGTGGGCACGCAGCGAAAGCCCGGTCGCCTGGTAGTCGGCAGAAACCTGCTCAATCTCTTCCAGGGCGGGCAGGCAGGCTGGCGGGGAAGGGTCGGGTGTGAGCGAGTCGAATAGCGGAAGCGACTGAGCGTTGCTGGGCTGGCCCAGCGATTCCCAGAGTGCAGTACGGCGATCCAATTGAAATGAGGCAAAAGCATCGGCGGCAGCCAGCCGCATGATCACGCTGCGAGACAACCCTGTACGCTGCTGGAAATCCTGTTGGGAGCTGAACGGGCCGTCCCGACGAGCGTCCATGATCGACTGCTGGGCAACCAGGGGTAAGGAGAGGATCAGCCGAAGTCCCAGCCGCAAGACCGTCGGCTTGCCTTGCTGGTCCAGTTCCAGCTGGCAGTCCCGCTGGCTGTAGTTGACGTCCACACCGTTTACCGTAACGCCGTGTTGGCGGGCATCCTGTACCAGCTGGGAGACGCTGTAAAACCCCATCGGCTGGCTGTTAATCAGGGCTGCTGTGTAAATGGCCGGGTGATAGTACTTCAGCCAGGCCGAGACGTAGACCAGCAGGGCAAAACTGGCTGCATGCGATTCAGGAAAGCCGTACTCCCCAAAACCCCGAACCTGCTGAAAAACCAGCTCGGCAAATTTCCGCGACAGTCCCTTGCTGGCCATGCCTTCCATCAGCTTGTGCCGAAACTGGTCAATCAGCCCGGGACGTCGCCAGGCTCCCATGGCACGCCTCAGCTGGTCTGCTTCGCCGGGCGTGAAGTCGGCTGCCACCATGGCCAGCCGCATCGCCTGTTCCTGAAAGAGGGGGATACCGAGTGTCTTGTGCAGGACCTGGCGAATCTCCTCGGTGGGATAGACAGGCTGTTCCTGTCCGGCCCGGCGGCGCAGGTATGGATGAACCATATCCCCCTGGATCGGACCAGGCCGCACGATCGCTACCTCGATGACCAGGTCGTAGTAACAGCGGGGCTGCAGTCGAGGCAGCATGCTCATTTGGGCACGACTTTCAATCTGAAAAACACCGATCGTGTCCGCCTGGCAGATCATCTCGTAGACCCGTGGGTCCTCGGCAGGGACCGTGGCCAGCGTCCACTCACCCAGCCCCTCCTGCTTGAGCATCTGGAAACACTTGTGGATGGCCGTCAGCATTCCCAGCGAGAGGCAGTCCACCTTGAGAATCCCCAGCTCATCCAGGTCGTCCTTATTCCACTGGATCACCGTGCGACCATCCATGGCAGCATTTTCAATAGGGACCAGCGAGCAGAGCTCGCCCTGGGTGATGACCATGCCCCCCACGTGCTGGGAGAGATGGCGAGGGAAGCCAACCAGCTGGGTGACATGCTCCAGCAGCTGCTGGACAAGCGGCGAGTTGGGGTCGAGTCCGACCTGCCGACACCGCTTCTCCAGCAGTTCGTCGTGGTAGGAACTGTCCAGCTGCCGGGCCAGGGCATCGACTCGGTCCAGCGACAGACCGAGTGCCTTACCCACGTCGCGGATCGCCGACCGTAGCCGGTAGGTGATCACAACGGCCGTCATACCCGCTCGCTGACGCCCGTACTTGTCGTAAATATACTGCAGCACCTGTTCGCGCCGCTGATGCTCGAAATCGACGTCGATATCGGGAGCCTCGTCGCGTTCCCGGCTGATAAAACGTTCGAACAACAGGTCAGACCTGGCGGGATCGACCGAGGTGATTTCCAGGCAGAAACAGACTGCCGAATTCGCGGCAGAACCGCGACCCTGGCAGAGGATGTTCTGCTCGCGGGCAAAACGTACCAGGTCCCAGACCGTCAGGAAATAAGCCTCGTAACGAAGCTGCTCGATCAATTCCAGCTCATGCTCCAGCAACTGCTGGATCCGCGCCGGAATGCCCTGCGGATAACGCTTGTGAGCCCCCTGCCAGGTCAGCTGCCGTAATCGCTGGAAAGCTGTCAGGCCGGGCGGTGCCAGCTCCTCGGGATACTCGTAGCGTAACTGGTCCAGTGAAAAGCGGCACTGGCGAGCGACCTGCTGCGTTCGCTCCAGGGCCTGTGGGATAAGGCGGTAGATAGTTTCCAGTTCTGCCAGGCTGCGCAAGTGCCGCTGAGCATTGGAAAATCGCTGGCGACCTGCCTGGGCCACCGTGCGATTGTGCGAGATCGCTGTTAGCACATCATGCAGCGGCATCCGCTCGGCAACGTGGTAGTGCACGTCGCCGGCAGCCAGCAGGGGGAGTCGGCTGTGAGTAGAGAGTTGCTGAAGTTGCCCAACCTGCTGCTCGTCGTTGGGCCCCCGGTGCAGCGGGGCCAGCAGCCAGCCGCGCTGCTGGAATAACTCGTGGTAGCAATGTAGCTGCTCGGCAGTTACCAGTGGAGCGGAAGCTGGGATGCGGTCGTGGTCTCCAGTAAGTGGTACTGTGGGGCCCTGCCAGCGGGGGTAGACGCCAGCCAGCAGGCCCTCGGAATGCTCAGCCAGGTCCTGGAAAGTCAGCTGGCAATGGCCCTTCTCCGCGCGGCGACGACCGACCGTGATCAGCTGGCAGAGGCGGCCATAAGCTGCCCGGTCGGTCGCCCAGAGAACCACGGGAGGTGCGTCCTGGAGCGTAATCTCTGCTCCGATAATCAAACCCAGATCCAGCTCGCGAGCCGCGCCGAAGGCACGCACGACGCCTGCCAGGGAATTTCGGTCCGTGATCGCCAGGGCCGTGTAACCCAGCTGCTGGGCCTGCTCGACCAGCTCCTCCGGATGGGAGGCCGCTTGCAGGAAAGAATAGTTCGACTTGCAGTGCAACTCGCTGTAAAGCATCCGTCTGGACTCCGTTAGCTGAATTCGCCATGTAAAAACCACGTGTTCTGGGCCAGGTCCTGGTAAATCCAGAAACGATGGCCGGACAATAACTCCACGCGGTAATAATCCCGGCGGACGGTCGCCTGCCGCCACCAGCCGGTCTCGATACGCTCGGGCCCCCAGTAATGCTGGACCTGGTAACGCCGCTGGCCATGACAGAATGAACGAGGCAAGCCAGCGCTCAGCCAACCACGAGGTGCCAGCTGCTGAGGGGCAGGTAACAGCTGCAAGGGGCGAATGGTGTCAGCAGAAAGTGTCGTCTGCCTGCGACGCCTGGACTGGCCCGCAGGATGGTGCTCCCAGCTTCGCTCCGGCTGGGACTCTGGTAGCAGCCGGGGATGCAGGATGCAGCCAGCTCCCAGCCGGCTGCCAAGTCGATCCAGTAGGCGGACCATGGCAGCCGGAAAAGAATGGCCGTGGCCGCCAGGATTGTCCAGCAGCCGGGGAAAGAGTGCCTCCTGGTGCCGCTCCAACTCAGCTGTCATTGTTGCCTCGATCTCGATCTGCTCGATCGGTTGGGAAAGCTGGAACTGTTGAAGCTGGAGTTGGAGCAGGGAGAGGACATGCCCTGTATCCGTGGTGGGCAGGTACAGCGTGAGTGGAATGTCCTGGCAGCTGACCGCGGATTGCAGCCGGCAGGCCAGTTGAATAAGTCCCTGGTTGTGGGCAGCCAGGCTGGGTAGTAGTCGATCCAGCAGGTGCTGCAGCCCGCGCTCCAGTACCGCCCGGTCGGTGGTGGGGTGCTCCAGCGACAGCTGGTGATGATGGCAGGCCGACTGGGGGCAGGGGACAAGTGGTTCTGGCTGGTGGCCGAGAGCATAATCCAGTTGCCGGGCCAGCTCTGCTCCCAGTCGAGGTACCAGTTGCTGGCGAGGAATCTGCCGTAACTGACTAATCAGGCTGATGCCCAGCTGTGATAGTAGCTCGACCTGCTGGTCCGTGATTCGCAAGGCAGAGACAGGCAGGGGGTCCAGTTCTGCCAGCAACTGCGGACGCGGGACCCACCAGCAGCCCGCTGTCAGGCCGAGTCGGATGTAGCGGTCAGGCAGGCAGGCAGGCAGGCTGCGACTGAGCTGGCCATGGTGAGAGATGGCCCAGGCAGCTCCCGGCGTGGGGGCCAGCGCCAGCCGTGCCTGGTAACCCTGCCGGGATAACTCCCGACCGACCGCCTGCAGTATCGCCTGGTCGCCGCCAAACAAGTGAGTCAGCTGGCTGGTATCAAGCAGCAGGGCCTGGGGAGATGTGTGGCAGCCACCCGGACGGGTGGCCTTGCTGGACTCCTCCAGGCTGACGTGAGGACTGAATTGCTGACAGGCTTGAGCAAGTAATTGCAGCTGCTTTCGCTCACTCGCCGGATCATGAATATAGAACAGCGGTGCTGGCAGCTTGTGCGCTGTGCGATCCCAGATCGCTTCGGCCTCGGCCAGCGGCATGCCGGGCTGGAGCCCCAGGTCGCGAGCCTGGCCGCAACAGTCCACAACCTGGCGGTCAGGGCCGCGGCCAGTAGCAGCTCCCTGGATGATCACAGGACGATCCGGCAACTGCCCGTTGCGGACGAAATGGTACTGGACGGGCCAGTCAGGGAACCAGATACAGAGTGTGGACATCAAAGAGCTGCTTTGAGAGCGACAGGAAGGAAAGAAGAAATGACTGCGATGCCAGTCCCTGGACTGGCAGAAGATCACCACGGACAGGTCACCGTCCGCTGGTTTTCCTGGTCCGCACCCTGACAACGCAGCAGCGTGACCGTGTGAGCCTGCTGCCATGGCTGAGGGGCGTCCGGCTGAGGAGAGACTGGGACAGGTGCTGGCTGGACCAGCAGCTGCAGCTGAGACCAGGAGGGCTGGCCAACCCGGTGTGAGCTGCGTACCAGGCAACCCAGCGTCTCTCCTTGCTCAGCAGATAATTGCAGTCGTCGGAAACGCCGGCTGTCGCAGGCCCCAAGCACTGCCCAGGTTGCTGCCACCTCGCGGGATCGCAAGGCCTGGTCGAGAGCCCAGAACTCTTCCTGGGCCGAGCCAGCTCGTACCAGGATCAACTTCTTCAGGTCGACTCCCAGCGTGGCCGCTGCCGGAGGGTAAAACATTCCGGCCCGGTCCAGCACGACTAGCATGCCTGCCGAACTGGCCGCCTGCCAGCAGGCCCGCAAGGCCAGTGTGCCAGCTCCACTTCCCCGCCCCTCCCCAAACCATTCCACCAGCTGACCGGCCCGTAGACCGCCGTCAGGCAGGATTGTATCCAGCTCTGAGAGGCCACTGCTGAAAGTCAATTCTTTCCCGCAACATGCTTCCGCTGTAGAAGCTTCCAGCTGCCTGCGTAAGGCCGACAACTGCAGCGACTGGTGCGGAGAAATAAGATCTTGCTGACTCTTGAACATCACTCGCCCTGCCAGGTTTCCTCGATTGCGACATATACAGATGTACACTAATCTGAACTCGGGTTACTGTACAAATGTATCGTACCGTTGTCAAACGCAGGATCAGTTTTTTCTCTGCTGTTCCGGATCAACGGGAATGGGACATAGTCGATATCTGCCCGCCGCAGGCGTGGCGGAATCGGCGTGGCAAAGGACGTACGCATCCGAGCGAGATGGTAAGCGGCAAGCGGGATGCGATATGGCCGGCCTGCGCCGATTCCAGCCGTCTGGCGACGCCTGGACATCAGCGGAGTCCTTGTCGACCTGGCGTCTGTCGAGGGGAATGGGACACAGTCGATATCCGCCCGCTCCGCCTGCGCCGATTCCAGCCGTCTGGCGACGCCTGGACATCAGCGGAGTCCTTGTCGACCTGGCGTCTGTCGAGGGGAATGGGACACAGTCGATATCCGCCCGCTCCGCCTGCGGCGGACATGGCGGAATCG
>CAUZOB010000161.1:0-12135 GCA_963581185.1 Planctomycetota bacterium
CCTTGTTGGAGCTAATCATCGCCAGCGCCTGCTCGGTGTAGCTGTCGACCGCAGTGACCTGTTTACCGCCGTCGAGGCCACGCTGCAGGCTATCGAACGAATGCAACAGCGTCTTTCGCTCTTTGAGTCGCTCGAGTGTTACACCATCTGCTAGTGAAAGATTTTCCAGGCCAGGTCCTGTCATCCGGAAGGGCTCGTAGATCTCTCCCAGGTAGGCCGCTGTTTCCGGGTCGTCGTTAAGCGACGGTCGTATCAAATGCAGGTCGTCGATACTGACATAGGGTGGCACCTCGCGGCCAGCAACGCCACGGATCTTGCTGACCACGGAACCGAACACTGGAAGCGGGTTGGGCGGGAGCTTGGTTGCCGCGCGGGGATCACTGGTCAGGATCTCATAGGGGTCATGTCCGTTCCCAAATGTCCGCAGTCCCTGGACGATGCTAAACTTGTCGGCTATTCCGACATGGCGGGGCATCAGCTCGCAAACATCAATGCCCGGTACGTTGGTTCGAATCGGGTTGAACTCGCCGCGAAATTCAACCGGCGCATCGGGTTTCATGTCATACATGTCCAGATGGCTGGGCCCCCCCGGCAGGTAGACCATGATGACCGACTTCTCACGTGCCTCATCCCGGACCTGCCCGCTCGCCTTGAGCCGCAGCAGATCTGCCAGGGACAAGCCGGCCATGCCCAGGCCGCCGGCCCGCAAGAAGTGGCGACGGGAGATGCCATCGCAATATTGACTTGCCTTGTTCTGGGCGATTGTGAGCATTGCATCCCTCCAGGTCGCGGGACAGACGAGAAGTTTCCACAATATTAGAACAGTTGCTTCAATTCTTCCATAACGATCACGGTGCGACCGGGGCTGCTCGTACCCTGACGCGCAATCCGACGCGCCGCATTCGGGAGAAAAGCGGCGCATAATCCGGCGCAGTACCTGCACGTTTCGGCTCGCAGCGGCTCGCAGAGCCAATCCACCGCACACGAAAAAACCCCACACGTGCCAGCAAATGCGACATCATGCGGGGTCCTGCTTGATTCCCAAGTGGAGGATAGGGGACTTGAACCCCTGACCTTCTGAATGCCATTCAGACGCTCTCCCAACTGAGCTAATCCCCCATTCCGGTGGATGCCGAAACAACCATTGGCGGATGCCGTTGTCTCAACGTTGGGTCACCGGATCCCCGAAGCTATCAGTGGCCCGATAGAATGTCAACATCAGCAGCGCGGCCACACCACCGTGGCATTTTTTCAGAATCATCACTGCCAACACGGACCGCTCAGTCATGGCTGCCGACCGTAAAAGGATCCTCTCAGGGTTAGTGAAAATCGCCATCTCCGCGGCGATCCTGGGCTGGTTGTTTCGTAAGGCCAGCCAGGATAACAGCTTCGACGAGCTACTCAGTCAATCCAAACAGTGGCCGCTGCTGGCCGCCGCCCTGGGACTTGGCCTGTTCGCCATCCTGACCACATTCTTCCGCTGGTTCATGCTGGTGCGGATTCTCGATCTGCCTTTCCGACTTCGTGATGCCTGCCGACTCGGTTTTATCGGCTACCTGTTCAACTTCCTCACGCTCGGTGTGGTCGGAGGCGACGCGCTCAAGGCAGTCTTCATCGCCCGGGAACAGCCAGGCAAACAAACCGAGGCAGTCTACAGTGTGATCATCGATCGCGTGATTGGACTGTATGCTCTCTGCGTGATGGCGGCACTTGCTTTCTGGCTGATCGAGTTCCCAGTGCTCGAGGGTGATGCCGGCAGGCAACTTGCCTCCCTCAAGGCGGGCGGCCGTACGATCTTTGCCATCTCATTCGGCGTCGGTGGCTTCTTCCTGGCGATGCTGGTTGTGCCCGCTCTGACCGGAGCAGGCATGCAGCGGCAGCTGGGTCGGATCCCCGCTGTCGGACCAACTCTGACCCGAATCACGGCCGCCGCTGCACTCTATCGACGCCGCGCTCCGATTGTACTGAGCCTGTTCCTGCTCTCGCTCGGTACTCACTTCTGCTTCTCCTCCTGCGTCTACTTGATCGCCGTCGGCTTGTCCCATCCGCACCCCGCCTTCGATGCCCATTTTGCCATCGTGCCGATTGCCAACGTATTCGGTTCGCTGCCGCTGCCAGGAGGTCTGGGTGGTTTCGAATTTGCCCTCGACTGGCTCTATCGCAGCATGGGGCCGGCCACCATGGCACCAAGTTTCGGTTTCGTCGTGGCACTCGGTTATCGCCTGATCACACTTGTCATCGCCGGTATTGGCGTCGTGATCTATCTCGGTAGCCGCAAGGATATTGGCCGGCTACTGGACGACAATGAGCTGCCTGCCGAAGGCCAGAGGTCAGAGGTTTCAACCTAGGCGTTCCATGCCTTCATAACCTCGAGCTACAAACCAGTCCTGCGGTTCTCTATACTGGCACACGTTTATTCACTGGCCCAGATGGAGCTTTGCCGATATGCCCAGCGTGCGATACACCTCATTGATCATCATCGTCCTGCTGGTTGGCCCGCCACCGCAGTCGTCTGCCCAGCTGGTCGGGACCCAGCAGCCCACGATCGCTCCCTCACGTGCGATCGACCAGCCAGCCAAGCCCGCGGAAGACGAGCCCAAAAAGACCGGTGACTGGGATTCTGCCAAGGGACCCAAGCCGAACTGGATCTGGGGACAAAAAGCTGCCGGCGGTAATGACTCATATATCTTTCGCCGCACATTTGAGGCCGATGTGGCAAGCGCATTGATACTGGCATCCTGCGACAACGAGATGACCATCAAGCTGAATGGAAAACGCGTGGCTTTCAGCGACTCGTGGCAAGCAGCAGTTCGCATGGAAGTTGGCAAGTTCCTGGTGGCGGGCAAAAACTTGCTGGTTGTCGAAGGCAACAACGCCGGAGGGCCAGCCGGGCTGGTCCTGAAGCTGATCTTGAAGAAGAAGGATGGAACGCTCGAGTACATCATCACGGATGACAAGTGGACCGCCGCCAGATCGGCTGACGCCAAGCCAGCTCCGGCGGTCGCTGTCGGCACATTGGGCTCCGGCCCCTGGGGCAACGTGTTTACTGCCGCCGCCGCTCCAAGCCCCGACCGGGGCCTGTTCCAGCTGCAGCCAGGTTTCCAGGTCGAACTACTCTACACAGTCCCCAAGAATGAACAGGGCTCCTGGGTTTCGATCGCATTCGATGACAAGGGTCGCCTGATTGCCAGCGACCAGGGAAACAAGGGCCTCTACCGACTGACTCTACCCGCTATCGGCAGCGATCAGCCGACCAAGGTGGAAAAGTTGGAGCTCAATATCAGCAGCTCACAGGGAATGCTGTACGCCTTCGACAGTCTTTACATCTCGGTCAACGGCGGGCCAGGCAGCGGACTCTACCGCGCCAGGGACACAAACGGAGATGACCAGTACGACGAGCTGACGAAGCTCAAGGCCTTGGCCGGCGGTGGAGAACATGGTCCGCATGGACTGAGACTAGGTCCCGACGGCAAGTCGATATACATCATCGCCGGCAATCATACCAATCCGCCGGACGGGATTACCTCCAGTACGATTCCGACGAACTGGAGTGAAGATCTCTTGCTGCCACGCCAGTGGGACGCGCGCGGCCATGCCCGCGGCAAGCTGGCGCCGGGTGGCTGGATAGCCAAGACGGATCCGGACGGTGCCACCTGGGAGATGATCAGTATTGGTTACCGTAATCCCTACGACATGGATTTCAGTCCAGAGGGCGAATTGTTTGCCTACGACGCCGACATGGAATGGGACATGGGATCACCCTGGTACCGACCGACACGAGTGGTACACGCGGTCAGTGGCAGTGAGTTTGGCTGGCGCAGCGGCACTGGCAAGTGGCCGACCTATTATGCCGACAGCCTGCCGCCACTGGTCAATCTAGGGCCGGGATCGCCGGTCGGAGTTACCTTTGGGACCGGTGCCAGGTTCCCGGCCGAGTACCAGCGAGCGATCTACGTCCTCGATTGGACATTCGGCACGATGTATGCCGTTCATCTCGAGCCCGAGGGGGCCAGCTATGTGGGACGCGCCGAAGAATTCGTGGCCCGTACACCGCTGCCACTGACTGATGCCGAGGTGGGTCCGGATGGGGCCCTGTATTTCACGGTTGGTGGCCGGGGCGCGCAATCCGAGCTGTTCCGTGTGACCTACGTTGGCGAGCATTCAACGAATCCTGCTGTGATCGAGGAGGATAAATTCTCCCGACTGCGGCGGCTGCGGCGCAGCCTGGAAGCGTATCATGGCCACGCCAGCCCGGCGGCCGTCAAGGCTGGCCTGAGTCAGCTGGGTAACCCGGACAGGCACATTCGCTATGCTGCCCGGCTTGTAATGGAAGCTCAGCCAGTCGACCAGTGGGGCGCAGCGGTGCTGGCGATGGAATCGCCGACGGCTCGTATAACGGGCATCATTGGCCTGGCCCGGCAGGCAGACAAGAGCCTGCAATCACAGATCTTTAACGCCCTGCTGGAGTTGGATCCAGCCACGCTGGGAAAAGCTGACCAGCTGGCGATTTTGCGAGCCTATGCACTCAGCTTTATCCGCCAGGGTCGGCCCGACGACGAGACGGCCGTGGGGATCCTCAAACAGCTGGATGGGCTTTATCCGACCAAGGACGATCAACTGAATCGAGAGTATGCCCGCCTGCTGGTCTACCTCAATTCACCGACCGTGGTCACCAAAACTCTGGCCCTGATGGCAGAAGAACGGGAACAGACCAACGACGACCTGGTCAAGTTGCTGGCTCGCAACCGGGGTTATGGCGGCACGATCCGTACTATGCTGGAAAACCATCCGGACCTGCAGAAGACGCACTATGCCCTGGTCCTGCGGAACATGCGATTCGGCTGGACGCTCGAACAGCGCAAGGCTTATTTTTCCTGGTTCAACGAGGCCAGAACCAAGAGCGGCGGTGCCAGCTATCAAGGATTCATCAATAACATCCAGAACGAGGCGCTGGCCAATGTCTCCGAAGCGGAAAAGAAGGCGCTGGCCGCCACCGTGATACCGCCGCCGCCGAAGCCGGAGGAGTTGCCCAAGCCGGAGGGGCCAGGACACAAGTGGGAATTGTCCGAGGTTGTTGAGCTGGCCGCCGGTGGCCTGATTGCCAGGGATTTTGAGAACGGACGGACGATGTTTGCGGCCGCCCGCTGCGGTTCCTGCCATCGTTTTGATGGCGATGGCGGAGCGACCGGACCCGACCTGAGCAACGTGGCTGGCCGCTTCAGCGTGCGCGACCTGGCCGAGGCTTTGATCCTGCCAAGCAAGGTCATCTCGGACCAGTACCGTGGGACCCTGATCGTGACCGTGGATGGTAAAGTGATTACGGGTCGCCTGGCTGGGGAGCAGGATGGCATCCTGACTGTGCTGACCGATCCCTACGACTCGAATAAGGTCACAGAGATCAAGAAGGACGATGTGGATGAACTACGGCCGGCTCCCAAGTCGTTGATGCCGGAGGACTTGATCAACGAGCTGAATGCGGACGAGGTCCGCAACTTGATCGCTTACATGTTGTCCCGCGGCAATCCCAACGATCGTATGTTCCAGAAGTAATTGTCTGTTGTGTCATCCGGCGCCGGAGGTTTTTTTGATGCGTAGATGTGCCACTCGCTGGTCGCCGCCGGCCCTGCTGTTGATCAGCTGTATGCTCTCCCTGCTGACGCCCTGCACGGCAGCGCAGCCGAACATTCTGTTCATTTTTGCCGACGACCAGTCCTACGAGACGGTCCATGCGCTGGGAAATGAGCGGATTGAAACGCCGAACATTGATCAGCTTGTGCGGCAGGGAACGACGTTCACGCATACCTACAACATGGGTTCGTGGAGTGGTGCTGTCTGTGTCGCCAGTCGCTGCATGCTCAATACCGGCAGGTTCCTCTGGAGTGCCAACCGAATCTACAGTGCGACGGAAAAGGAACGGCAGGCAGGCCGCTTCTGGTCAGAGCATTTAAAGAAGGCGGGTTACCGGACTTACATGACGGGCAAGTGGCATGTGCGAGCCGATGCGACCAAGGCCTTTGATGTCACCGGCCATGTGCGAGGTGGCATGCCGAAGCAGACGCCGCAGGGTTATGGCCGGCCGGTGGAAGGGCAGACCGATCTCTGGAGTCCGTTTGACACCATGTTTGGTGGCTACTGGGAAGGTGGTAAGCACTGGAGTGAAGTCGTTGGCGATGAAGCACTCGCTTTCCTGGATGATGCCAAGTCGCAGGACAAGCCGTTCTTTATGTATATCGCATTCAATGCACCGCATGATCCGCGGCAGGCGCCGAAGGAGTACGTGGACAAGTACCCGTTGGATACGATTGCCGTGCCGAAAAACTTCCTGCCACTCTATCCCTACAAAGATTCGATTGCTCTGGGTGTCAAGCAACGGGACGAGCGACTGGCTCCGTTTCCGCGTACGGAGTTCTCCGTCAAAGTGAATCGCCAGGAGTACTATGCGATTGTCACTCACATGGATACCCAGATCGGCCGCATCCTGGCAGGACTGGAAGCCTCGGGACTGGCTGACAATACCTACATTTTCTACACCGCGGACCATGGACTCTCGGTCGGGCACCATGGCTTGATGGGCAAGCAGAATATGTACGACCACAGTGTGCGGGTCCCGTTTGTGGTGAATGGCCCGGACATCAAGTCGGGAAGACGGATCACGGTACCGATCTACCTGCAGGACGTGATGCCGACCACGCTTGAGTTGGCCGGAGTGGACAAGCCGGAGCATGTCGATTTCAACAGTCTGCTACCGCTGATGGAAGCCGAGAATGCCTGGCCCTACAAGGAGATCTACGGGGCTTACCTGAACGTACAGCGGAGTATCACGGTGGGGCAGCACAAGTTGATCTACTATCCTGCTGTCAAACGCTGGCGACTGTTTGACCTGGCTCGCGACCCACTTGAAATGAACGACCTGGCGAAGAGCAAGAAGCACGCCAAGCTGTTGGCCCAGCTGCAGCAGCGGCTGGCGGCGCTGCAGGTCGCGATGGACGATCCGCTGACGAGACAATAGAGGTTGGCGGTTACAGCGAGACAACGTGCAGCCTGTCAGCAGTAACCACGGACTCTACCCAGGTCCATGTCCATAGATGTGTTGGATCGGCGTGACGTGGCCCCAGGTGATATCGTCAACTTCAATCTCGAAGACGGCGGCAATTTTCTTGCGATCTTCTGGGCTGGGGGTCCAGCGGCCCATACAGATGGCGACCACGCGATGGTCATCGATGCCGGTCTTTTCGGTCAAATCTTCGACCGTCAGCTTGTGTGTTGTGCAGAGTTCAGTAATCGTCCTGGTCATTTTTGGAAATCTTCCTTAAGGCCGAATTGGCGGTAGCGGATGTTACGCGGATCGAGCGTGTGTCCCCAGCTGATGTCGCCAATCTCCAGCTCGAACGAGCCAGCGATTTTCACTCGCTCCGTGGGGCTGGGCGTCCAGCGGCCGTGGGCAATCGCTGCCACTCGATCGGGCGCAAGCAGCGACTTTTCGGCCAGGTCTTCGACCGTTAGCTGCAAATCATCCATTAATGCATCGACGGTTCTCATCAGTTTCGGGCAACCAATAAATAGAAGAACGGGATTGGCATAAGTGCTTGTTGGGCCATTAGTTGTGCAGTCAATTATGGATTCGTCACGGGTAATCGGCAAGCCATCGTATCGATAGCCCCCAAAAGTCACGGTTGGCCCAAAGCTAGGATTCTGCTATCATCAGGTGATCATTCGAAAAGGGCATACCGACCGGCCAAAAAACAGCTTCCTTCCTGCTTGTTTTCCCTGTTTGTCACGGGCCGGCGTGTTTTTCTTTGCTTCTGAAGGAGAGTCAGACTACAGATGTCGACCGAATCAATTGATAGGACAGCGGATAACGCTGTAGCCGAAGAGAAAAAATTCGAGTACCCGGGTACGCCGACCACCTGTGACGGTGCGGAGGCAGTTGTCTGGGTGGAAACCAATATATCGCAGGGCTCGGGAGCCTATCCGATCACCAGTTCGACCACCATGGGCGGTGGTTTTAATGCTGCCATGATGAATGGCAAGCCCAATCTCTGGGGAGATGAGCTGGTCTTCGTGGAGCCGGAGAGCGAGCATTCTGCGGCGACTTTCTGCGAAGGGTTTGCGCTCTCTGGTGGCCGCGTCACCAACTTCACATCCGGCCAGGGGCTGGTCTTGATGAAAGAGGTGCTTTACACGATTTCCGGCAAGCGTCTGCCGGTGGTCTTTAATATTGGTTCACGTGCGTTGACCAGCCAGTCGCTGAACGTGCATGCAGGTCACGATGACGTGATGAGCGTGGCGGACTGTGGTTGGGGTATCGTGTTTGGACGCAACGCCCAGGAGGCGGGTGACCTGTGCCTGATTTCCCGCCGCGCAGCGGAAAACTCAAGCACGCCCTTCATGAACGTCCAGGACGGCTTTCTGACCACACACACCGTCGAGTCGGTGCGGTTGATGGAGCTGGATTTCATGAAGGAGTACATTGGCAAACCGGAAGATAAGCTTACCAACCTGATGGATACCGAGAGCCCGTTGATGTCGGGCGTCGTGCAGAATCAGGACTCCTATATGAAGGGGAAGATGGCCCAACGCTGGTACTATGACCAGGTAGAGGATCATCTACAGGAGGCCTTTGAGGAATTCTATCGCAAGACAGGTCGCCGTTACGATTTCGTTGACGCCTATCGTTGCGAGGATGCCGAGTACATCCTGGTGGGAATCGGATCGTACATGGAGACGGCCCAAATCACCATCGATTACCTCCGCGATGAATTGGATATCAAGGCGGGTTGCCTGAACATATACTGTTTCCGCCCCTTCCCAGCTCGCCAGCTGGTCGAGGCACTATCCAACTGCAAGGCTTTCACAGTCATCGAGCGGATGGATGATCCCCTCTCGACGACCGGCAACCACGTGACACGTGAAATCAAGGCAGCCTTTTGCGATGCCCAGAACGGTCAGAATGGCATGCCCGCGGTGGACTCGATTCCCCGCATTTATCATGGCGCTGCTGGGCTGGGAAGTCGCGATGTACGGCCCGGTGACATTAACGCGATTTTCACCAACATGATTGAGGATGGTCAGGACTTCTTTTGCGTGGGTATCAAGCATGCCCTCTCGCTGACTCTCAAGGACGACCCGGATCTGCGGCCCGAGGGTGCCTTTTCGATGCGAGGTCATTCAGTCGGTGGATTCGGTTCTGTTACCACTAACAAGGTGATCGCCACGATTGCTGGCCAGGTCTTCGGCAACGATGTGCAGGCCTATCCAAAGTACGGTTCTGAGAAGAAGGGTCTGCCAACCACCTACTATCTGACGATTGCCGAATCGCACATCTTCTCACACAGCGAGCTGGAGTATGTGAACCTGGTCGTGCTGAATGACACCAACGCTATTCTGAGCGGAAACCCGCTCAGCGGGATGGTCGGTGGCGGGGCGATTTTCATGCAGAGCCCATTTGTCGAGGCAAGTGATGTCTGGGAGCGAATACCGGACCAGCAGAAGCAGATAATCCAGGAAAAGAAGCTGCGACTTTACTATACAGACATGGTCAAGATCGCCCGTGAGGTGGCCTCTGTGGCTGACCTGGAAATGCGGATGCAGGGAATTGTCCTGCTCGGCGCATTTCTCAAACTTACTCCTTTCTCAACCGACAGCGGGATGACTGACGATGAAGTCTATGCCGGCGTTGAGAAAGCTCTCCGCAAGTATTTTGGCAAGCGTGGCGAGCAGGTGGTGCAGGACAATTTGGCCTGTGTTAAGCGTGGATACGAGGAAATGAAGGAAGTGCCACAGGACGTTGTAAACGCCTGACTGGCAGTTCATGCGATAAAACGCACAACGAGACCGATTCTGAAAGCTAGAAAACATGGCAACTGCTGATAACCCCACAATGAACTCGCCCAGTGAGCGGGACCCGCATAACAATAATTCATACGGGACACTGGTCGACACGCCGTACAAGAAGATCAGTCTTCCGGTACTGGATGTTGACGATTTCAATGATCGCATTATCCGCGCTTACGAGGATGGTGTGGCGGAAAAGGGCCTGCCGGCCGACCTGACGGTCGCTCGCTCGCTGGTTCCTGCCGGAACTGCCACGCTGCGAGATTTCAGTTACGTCGCACCGGAGATCCCGGAATTCATCGTGTCGGAATGCACCGGCTGCATGGATTGCGTTACCCAGTGCCCCGACACGGCAATCCTCGGGAAGGTGCTGGCCGAGCCCGACCTCGAAGCCAAGCTTGCAGAAATCGAAAATGAGGACGACCGGGCGATGTTTGAGGCCCAGTGGTCCAAGACTCGCAAGTATTACGACGGACCAAAGAAGAAGGGTAAGGAGGGTGGACGTTTTGCCATCCTTATCGATCCCAGCAAGTGCAAGGGCTGTGCCGAGTGCGTCACGGTATGTGACGACGAGGCACTCAAGATGATTCCCAAGACGGAAAAGGTGATGGATGACATCCGCAAGAGCCACCGTATGTTCAAGGAGGTTGGCCCCACGGATGAATCTTACGTAAACGACAACCTCTTGATCGACATGATGCTCAAGGAGCAAACGCATATCTATGTTGGTGGAGCAGGTTCTTGTGCGGGATGTGGCGAGGGGACAGCACTGCGGATGATGTGTGCCGCAACCGGCGCCAAGTATGGTGACCAATGGGGCATCGTGGCGGCAACAGGTTGTAACACGGTCTACACGTCGACCTATCCTTACAATCCTTATCTGATTCCCTGGACGAATTCGCTGTTTGAGAATGCCCCGGCCGATGCCATGGGAGTCCGTAGTCGCTGGGACCAGATTGGCTGGGCAGACAAGCCGATCTGGTGCATCGGCGGTGACGGTGCCATGTTTGATATCGGCTTCCAGTCGCTCTCACGGATGCTGGCCTCGGGTATGAACATCAAGGTCTTAGTGCTCGACACCCAGGTCTACTCCAACACGGGTGGGCAAGCTTCGACCAGTAGCTATACCGGCCAAAACACGAAGATGAGCGTGCATGGTACGAAGCACAAGGGCAAGACCGAACGCCGCAAGGAGATCGCCCAGATCGCCATGATGCACCCCCGCACGTTCGTCGCTCAGACCACCTGTGCCCATACCAACCATTTCTACAAGTCTGTCATCCGGGCACTCGAGTTTGATGGACCGGCGGTGGTCTGCTGCTATACCACGTGCCAGCCGGAACATGGTGTGGCTGACAACATGGCCGCCGACCAGGCACGACTGGCGGTCGATTCCCGTGCATTCCCGCTGATGGTTTACGATCCCGACAAGGGCGACACGATCAAGACTCGACTTTCACTGCAGGGAAATCCCGGCATGAAAGAAGACTGGTTCAAGAGTCCCAAGAGTGGCGAAACGGTTGACTTTATCGACTTCTGCCGCAGCGAAGGCCGCTTTAGCAAGCACTTCGACAAGGAGGGTAATGCTTCCGACGTGCTGGATTATGCCAAGCAGGATCGGCTGGAAAACTGGCGACAGCTGCAGGAACTGGCCGGCATTATCACCGACTGAGTCGGTTGAGCAGTGAGTGGCTGGCGCAGTAGCCTGCTGCCTTTGGCAGCAAGATCGAGAGATCTCCCCAACCTGGCAGGCCAGTACGGATGCCTGTCCACCCGGTGGCGGATCGGAATTCCATGGCCTGCCTAACCGATGGACGTGTCCATAATTCATCATGCAATGCGACCTGTTGTTACGTGCCCCACGAGCGTTGCTGGCCGAGGGCCAATTTCACTCGGACGTTGAAATTGCAATTCGTGATGGGGTCATCGCGGCTGTCGGCAGCCAACTGGATTGGTCGGCCAGCCAGACCGTGTCGCTTTCAGGCGAGTCAGTGGTGTTGCCAGGTTTGATCGATCTGCACATGCACCCAGCACGCAGCGGCTCGGTGTTTGGCCTCAACCCGGACAAGATGGCATTGCCATACGGGACCACAACGGTCGTCTCACAGGGCGACGCCGGCAGTGACAATATCGACCAGTTTCATCGAGACACGGTACAGCGATGCCGCACTCGAGTCTTGCTGGCGATTAACCTGTCGAGAGTTGGTGAGTCGACCGAGCAGGGTTGTTTCAGCGATCCGAAATGGCTGGACCCGGACGCCTGCCTGGCGGCAATCGAGAGGTATCCTGAGATTGTGGTTG
>CAUZOB010000162.1:0-11872 GCA_963581185.1 Planctomycetota bacterium
AAGAACATCAGACCACGGCAGCAGCGGACGGCGGCTGGAGTGTCCAGCTCCAGCCACTAAAGCCCAGCTCGGATGCGGCCATGTTGTCCGTAGCTGGCTCGAAGGAAACAACGACCATACGAGATATCCTGGTTGGAGATGTCTGGCTCTGCGGTGGTCAAAGCAATATGGCCTGGACGTTGCGCTCGACGGTGAATCGGGACCTGGAAATCGCCTCCGCTGACTTTGATGCGATTCGGTTCTTGCGAGTTCCCTTAACTAGCCGCGGTACACCGCAGGACGATCTACCCGTCATCGATCCGAATCGCCAGGAAGGTAACTGGCAGACCTGCACCCCGGAATTCGTTGGCAACTGCACCGGCGTGGGATATTACTTTGCCCGCCGGCTTCATCGCATGCTGAAAATCCCGATCGGAATTGTGGATGTCTCCTGGGGCGGCACGATGGCCCAACACTGGGTCTGCGAAGAAAAACTTCGTCCGCTGGCCACGATGCAGTCGTATTTCGAGGAATACCAGCTGCGACTTGATCAATGGAAAAAGTGGGGAGGCGAAGCAGGTGCTCACGAAGCATACGAACAAGCGCTCGCTGAATGGGAAAAGAAACGAGACGAGGCGATCAAGAAAGATGAACGCCCACCCGGTCGTCCCAACCAGGGGCTTTACCAGGATCCCCGTGTTCAGCGACATCCGGCTGGAATGTACAACGGCATGATTCATCCGATCCGGCAGGCTGCTTTTCGAGGCATCCTCTTCTACCAGGGGGAGAACAATTCGTTTGGTGTTTCCTGGAAGCCGTTTCCGTTCACGTTTCCACTTGTGATTGAGCAGTGGCGTGAAAGTTTTGGTGATCTTCCCTTTGGGATTATTCAGATTGCCGGCTGGAGCAATCGTCGGTCGATGACCTACGACATGAACCACCACACGAATGTCATTCGGGAGATTCAGTTTGATGTCTGGCGGCGGACAGCCAAGACAGGTTTGATCGTGACCTACGACACGAACTCGAACCAGAGTATTCACCCGGCAGCCAAGCAGCCGGTCGGTGACCGTTCTGCCCGCTGGGCATTGGGTGAAGTGTATGGAAGGAAAACGCTCGACGGCCGCGAGGCGCTGCCCTGGAAGGGTCCAGTTTACGAATCACATCAGGTCCGTGATGGCAAGATAGTAATCTCGTTTGCTGAACAGTCACAACGTGGTTTGCGTCTCGATCAGGATGACGAGATCGGATTCTATATTTCCGGGGAGGATCAAGAATTCCACCACGCCAGGGCTCGCGTCATCCGGGAGGACGACCTGGATAAGTTAGTCGTCTGGTCCGACGAGGTCGAAAAGCCGGTGGCCGTACGGTATGCCTGGTCCAATCTGCCTGTCGGTCGATTGATGAACGGTCTCGAACTACCGGCCTACCCATTCCGTACGGATGATTGGCCACTCACACCGCATCAGAGTACGGGTGACTACCTGCGTGATTTGCCCGGGGGAGCGGCAGTGGATGAGGACAACTAGTCGATTTTAACTTTTGCGTCACATGCTGAGGAGTTGTATTGTGCAGCGGATGAGCATTCTTCTCGGTTTCCTGGTCGTGTTTCCTGGTTGTGGTTCTTCTCAAGAACCACACACGGACCAGGAAAATCCACTGGTGGCCAGGCAAGATGTCGCATCCAAGGTAGCGACGCTCTCGGCGTTTGAGATCGGAGCCGCGGCAGCTCGCCAGTCGATCGAGCAGGACATCCTGGTATTGAAGGAATATCCCCCCTTGCCCTATCCGCCGGGACACAATTTCTACGTTGCACTGCTGGAAAAGGAGTGTGGAGTGAAGAGCATTGTGGGAAAACCGGGCGATACGCCCGAAGATCAGTTCATCCAGCAGGTCCAGGGGTGGAATTCGGTGATGCGGCCGGAGATCCAGCGGCGTTTCGGTGAAGATATTTTCGAACGGCTGGAGGTCGAAGCGCAGCGGCAGTTTCAGGATTCGCGAGGCGCCCAGGAAGTTAAGCCAACGCCGATCTTGGGTAATCGATGAAGTCGTCAGGATTCATGGTGTGAGAGCGCCGAGTAGCCGAGGCGATGATCGGCTATCCGATGCGCCACCGCACTGAAGAGAGTTTCCTTGCCGACCGTAATTGATCTGCCAGCTGCAGGCCCGACGTTCGACGCTGGTCATGCTGCGGCTCATAATTTAACGGTGGCTGCACATAGTTGATATAACGAAGCAGAAGCTTCTGCATGGCTGCCAGTGTTGTTGCGGTTTCCTAAATGGAAATCGAAGGAAACCGGCCAGCTGTTATGAACGGAGCGTGAATTTCATAGAAAAGCGAGATGCCAGATGAGCGACGATCCTAATTCAGACCAATCGACCGACTTCGTTAGCGAGCCCGGCAGTGCCGACAGCACGCAATACGGAGACCGATTCCTGCTGCGCCGCAAGTTCCTGAAGATCTTTGGCCAGTCATTCCATATCTTTGATTCGAATGACCAGGTCTGCTTCTTCGCTAAGCTCAAGGCCTTCAAGCTGAAAGAGGATGTTCGTATCTATAGTGATACGGAGCAGCAAAACGAGTTGTTGAGAATCCAGGCACGCAGTGTGATCGACTTTGGTGCGACTTATGACATCATTGATTCCACCCAGGACCTCAAGCTGGGTGCCCTGCGTCGCAAGGGTTTGAAGTCGATTCTCCGTGATTCGTGGCTCATTTTGGATGCTAATGATGAGGAAATCGGCACCCTCCAGGAGGACGGTGGTGGCTTGGCACTGCTTCGGCGACTCGGTGGTTTTGGATCCCTGATCATGCCGCAGACGTTCAAGGCAGAAGTCAACGGCCAGCACGTCGCCTCTTTTTGTCAAAGACGAAACCCGTTTATTGCCAAGCTGGATCTGGACTTTTCCATGGACTCAGACGGACTGTTTGATCGCCGCATCGGAATCTCCGCTGCGATCCTGATGAGTGCCATCGAAGGTCGTCAGAACTAGAGAGTGCCTGGAATGGACGTCTACTGTGAGAACTGCGGACACCGTTTTGAGATTCCGGAGTCCATGAAGGGGGGCATGTTCAATTGCCCGGAGTGCGGCAAGCTGCAGTCCGCAGGACGTCATTGGCACGACACTCTGTGGTCGGGCTTGTACTGGGGCGGTGTGCTTGTGGGCTGTGGCTTGGGGATTACTGTCTTCCTTAATGGCCATGCAACAGCCGGTGTTGCCATTCTGATTGCAACGGGCATCATCGCAGCGGTTGCTGCGGTCTGGGGTTGAGCCAGGCCGATTGCTGTTGAGTTGATCGCTGTGTTACGCCAGCAGGGATTCAAGCACGCGGCCGTTGGCCACGATATCGACAGGCCGGCCTGTACTGGTGTAGTAAGTCTTATGGGGGCTGATGCCCAGCGTGTGCAGGATCGTGGCTGCAATATCGTCCGGCTTGATATCGGTACTGTCATCGGCTGCGGTGCCACCCTCGTTTGTGCCACCCAGCAGCGTCCCAGGTTGCACGCCACCGCCGGTCATCAGGCAGAAATTAGCCCTTGGATAGTGGTCGCGGCCCACGTTCTTGTTGATCTTGGGTGTCCGCCCAAATTCACCCATCACCACGACCAGGGTTCTTTCCAGCAGTCCCTTTTCTTCCAGTGCCGTTACCACTGCATCGATTCCGTTATCGAGCGGCGGAATGAGTCTTTGATGGCCGCTGAAATTGTTGGTGTGTGTATCCCAGCCGAAATGTGACACCGATACGAAGGGAACTCCAAATTCCAGTAATCGGGTTGCCAGCAAAAGGCCCTGGCCAATCTCGTCGTCGGCAAATAGCGACTGGATGGATTCGGCTTCGGCACCGACGTCAAAGGCATCCCGAGTACGAGGTGAGAGGATCATGGTCTCGGCCTGGCTACCGATCTTATCGAAGGCCTGTTGCAGTTGCAGGTTGTTCTCGGCTGCCCGAAAACGGGTATCGACCTCTTTGAGCAACTGGCCCCGTCGCTTGACCTTGGCGACCGTCAGGCCCTCGGGCAAGGAAATGCCTCGGACCTCAAAGGGCTTTCCTTTCTTCGGGTACTCATTGGTTTTGAAGGGTGCGTAGGCGTCGCCCATGTACCCGGCATGCCAATCAGAACGAGGGACGACGACAAAGGGGGGCAGGTCACCGTTGCCAGGCACTTCACGACTGACGATGGAACCAATCGACGGATATCGCAATGCAGGAGTTGGTCGGTTGCCGGTGGCAATGTACTCCTGGCCCTGGGGATGATCGCCGGTGGAATGCGCGATGCCGCGTATCAGGGCAAACTTGTCGGCGGTCGCTGCGTACTTCGGCAGGTGCTCGCAGACTGAGAGTCCCGGGATGCTGGTCTGGATATTGCCAAAGCTGCCTTTGGTTTCTGCCGGCCCTTCCGGCTTCATGTCAAATGTATCCAGGTGCGATGGCCCTCCCAGCAGGTTCAGGAACAGCACTGCGTCCGCCGAGCTGCTTGCCTCTTCAGCTTGTGCCAGGCGTGTCATGCCTGCTGGCAGCGAGAGACCAGCCATGCCGGCGCAGCCGACATGCAAGAAAGCTCGCCGCCCGATTGCCTGCTGGTGATTCTTCATAAAAACGCTCGTTGGATTGGTAACATCCTAGTGGTTGGTAATGAATTCCTGGGTGTTCAACAAGGCCCAGAGCAGTTCGCGTGTCCCTTCAACTGTTGACTCGCTGGACTGCACATAGCGTATCGCGAATTCACGCTCAGCTTCTGTTGGGAACCGGCTGAGTGTTCGCAAGTAAGCAGTTGTCACGATCTGTTGATGCGAAGGCTTGCCTTGCTCAGTGACCTGGTCACTCGCTTTGACAATCACACCGGCTCCCGTCTCGGAGACCAGTTCTTCACCAAGTTGGCCGGCAAGTTCTGCAAGCCAGCCATCCTTGCGTTCGATCTGCTCCAGCACCTCGCGGTCATTTCGTACGTAGAGACCCTGTAACAATGTCGGTTGAACTGTTCGTTCGCAATCACAGTTTACCGATCGCGTCGGCTTACCGAAAATCGCCAGTGCATAGCCGACACTCTGTGGCGACTGGGTGCCTGGATGAAGAGTGATCTTTCGTTTCGATGTATTGTTGGCGAAATCGCGATTACGATCTTCGCCAGCGGTCGCCTGCTCAATCGAGTCAACCACAACCTCAGCTTGCAATCGCCGGATTCGATTGTGGCTGAAGTGCCGTGCATCATTTTTGTTCGTGTCGTTCGTCTGCCAGCTCAACTGATAAGTGCGGCTGTTGGTGATTTCACGGTGTAGCCACTTGAGGTCATAGCCGTTGTCGGCAAAGGCATTGGCGAGGTAGGCCAGCAGAGCTTCATTGGCAGCAGGGTTGCCCGCACTGAGGTCGTCCACTGGATTAACGATTCCATAGCCGAAGTAATGGAACCAGAACCTGTTAACGACCGCGCGAGTAAAGTACGGGTTGTCGCGACTGACTAGCCACGAGAATAATGGCTCGCGTGGATCTGTAAATTCGTTCAGATCAAATGCACTTCCGCCTAACAGTCGAGCGACCTGGGGTTGGTCAGCCGGTTCGTCCACATAAACTTCTCGCCAGGGGATCGGCAGTCCTTCGCGAGAGACCCGCATGTACATTTGCCGTCGCAAGGCGGCGGTATCCAGCTTGATTGGTACTCCCAGCCGCTGCTTCAGCCGATTGTGAGCGTCGCTGGAGTCCGGGGCAGTTCCCCACCGCATCCTGGAAAAAATGTTGCTGAATTCGTCAAAGTCCTGCTTGGACCACTGGTCAAATGGATGCTTGTGACATTGTGCACATTGCAGTCGCACGCCGAGGAAAATATATCCGAAGGAGAGTGCACGATCGGCGGGCTCGCGGAGATCATCACGTGCCCAGTAGTAATGCATGGGGTTCTGAAGATCGGTAAATCCCTGGCGATGCTCGTCCGTCTGAAAAGAACTCTGCTCCAGGGCGAACTCGTCGTAGGTTTGGCCCGGCCGGCGGCTTTCTGCCAGCAGGATGCCGGCAGCGATCTTGTCCCAGCCGACGTTTTCTTCTATCCGGCGTCGGATCCAGGCTTCCCACTGGCGAGCGGAAGGCGAGTTCATGTCGGTGCTGCCCAGCAGAGCGTTGCTGCTGCCTGTCAGGTCGGTCAGCCGCAGGGCCCACCAGTCCACATAGGCAGTGGTTTCAAGCAGTGCGTCGATTATTACTGCCCGTTTGTTTTCTGAATTGTCCGCGACAAAATCCTTGATCTGCTGCGGGGAGGGCAGCGTGCCGGCGATGTCGAGCGAGACTCGCCTGAGGAAATCCTCGTCGTTGGAAAGCTGAGATGGAACAATGCCGAGCTTGGCGAGCTTTGCCACAACCAGCTCGTCTACCCTGGTCGGTGTGGGAACATCGGGGAACCGATTGCCAGTCAGCCGGGATACCGGTCGCATGACTGGAACTGTTACCACGTGCTTGTCATAACTGATGACGACGTGTGTGTCGCCCGGTTCCTTGCTATGAACGGTCGCCTCGGAATCGACATCGGCAACCTGGTCGTCGATGATCTCCATCCGAACAAGCGTGGTCACATCCTCGCGGCTGCCATCGTTCCAGTTGGCAATCACCTCCAGCTTGGCCTTCTGGCCTTGTCGATTAAAGATGACTTCAGCTGGTGCCACATCAAGCCGGACCAGCGTGGCGGGCTCGTCCGAACCATGGGCACCGTGCTTGATCCATTGGGCCAGCAGGTTGTATTGCCATGAGTCCACTGTGAATCGTTCGCCACCGCCATGGTCAATTTGCATGGTCGGCTTGAGAAGTACCAGGCTTTCAGTGGGGTCATCCAGCTGAATTCGACCGGAACCGTCCTCGGTCATGGAGGCATGATCCGCCGTGAAGTCATAGCCGAACATCGAGAGCGTGAAGCCACCCTTGCCCTGGAAGGAACCATGGCAGGTCCGACCGTTGCAACCCATTTTTCCCAGCAGCGGGACGATATGTCGCTGAAAAAGTGGTGCTTCGTCGCCCGGCTTGGCAAAACGAACAGCAACGGACGGCTGCACGGGGATGTTCGGGTCGGTAGCCCCCAGTCCATCGCCGGCAGCGTTAGCCGTTGCTAGTGGCTGACCAGCCAGGTATCGCTCGTAGGTGCTCAAGCGTTGCCCTTCGGTTGGCGTCATTCTCAATCGCGTGCCTGGCATCTGGGTGATTAACTCACTGATGTGCTGGCGTGTAAGCGATGTCCGCCGCAAGAGGATCTCCTTGACCGACACAAGCTGCTTCAGCTCGCTGAGATTCTCCAATTGAATGTTGGTGCCATTCAGACTCAAGAGGTCCAGTTGTTCCAGGCTGCCAAGAGCGGCAAGGCCCTTGCCGGTCAGGGCTGTGTCGTCCAGTCGTAAGCTCTTGAGCGTGGCGAGCTGGGCCAGCGATGAAACGGCTGCATCACTGATCTGAGTTCCGCTGAGATCCAGATGCTCCAGGACCGGCAACATTGCCAGTTGGGATAGGGCTGAATCGTCGACGGCCGTTCTTGCCAGCGACAGGTGCGTGAGCGCCTGTCGTGTGCTGATCATCTGCAGCGAGGCACTGGTGATCTTCGTGCCATCCAATTCAAGTGTGTCGAGGCGGGCCATCTCTCCCAGCAGGGCGATGGTCGCGTCGCCCGCTTGTGAATCACTTAAGATCAGTGAATCAAGGTTGGTCAATCCTACGATGTGCTTGAGACCTTCTTCCGTCACTCCGGGTGTGATAACAGCCAGGTAATCCAATTGCTTGAAAACTGTGATGTGACTGAGGTGAGCGTCGGTGACCAGTGTTTTGCTGAATCGAACAAAGCGGACTGTGCCGTCGCGATTCTTCTGTAGGTTGGACTGGTAGCCCTTGAGCGCTACGATCGCTGCCTGTTGATCGGCCGGCGTTTCACCAAGTTCGTCGGACTGGCCCCTGGCCTCTGAGCCGGCGTGCATCCAGATCAACAGGGCACAGCTAATCAGCAGTGAGGATCTCATGGATGACTTACCGAAAGGTGGGAGAAGACAGCGGCATCCCCAGGTAAGGACTATCGATGTCTGGCGTATCGAATTATAGCCTAACAGGGTAGAGCGGGATTCGGATTTAACCGTACGTCGCTCCGGCCTGGCGCGGCTTTGTGGACGGTCAGTCCGACCTGGCCGACCTGTTGGATCTAGCAGCTGAAATAGTACATTCGCAGGCCAATGACAGGCTAGGTAAGAGGGATCGCAGTGCTGCTAGGGATGAAAGCCAATATCGACTGCGGCAGTAAGCTGAATCGCGTGGATTGTAGTCCTGGGGGTTGGGAAAACAGGGCATAAAGTGACTGTTTGGCCCAAAACAGTGCTAAATGGGGTATTTTCGGGCACAGCTGCCTAAAACGTCGCATCCTTATATACATCGAAGGGCGGCATCGGATCTATTCTGGCCGGATAGCAGCCGATTCGGGATTTGGAGATACTGGACTGCATGCCGGAACTCTTTCCCCAGATTAGTTTCAACAGTCAGCTCAGGCCGACGCAAGCGGACGCGATTGCCATCGCGCGCGAGCAGCTTGCTGAAGGTCAGCGACGATTGCATATCGTCGCTCCTCCGGGGACCGGTAAAACGGTACTGGGACTCTACCTTTGGGCCATCGAACTTCGTTGTCCCGCTGTCGTGTTTTCGCCCAACTCAGCAATCCAGATGCAGTGGGCTGCTCGTACGGATTTGTTCAGCCTGGCAGATGGCATCCGTGTGGAGAGTTACACGAGCACCGATCCGAAGAAGCCAAACCTGTTGACCTCGCTGACTTACCAGTCAGTCACGTTGCCACGTCGGCGAGGCGAGGATCTGGACGAATCGGCGCGACAGTGGTGGATCGAAGCGCTGCTGACCAAGGGTACAGCTGAAACGCCGGCTGAGGCAGAAGCCTGGATCAACGACATGGAGAAGCGAAATCCGGACTACTACAAGAACCGTTTCAGCGGCTATCGGAAAAAGGTTCGCGACGCGATGGCAATGGGTGGCGATGCCCTTGAGACGCTTCATCAATCAGCGATCGCAAATCTCCAGCGGCTGAGAGAAGCAGAGGTTGGCCTCGTCATCCTGGACGAATGCCACCACCTGCTTGGCCACTGGGGCAGGGTACTTGCGGATGTCAGTGAGTTGTTGGGGAACCCTGTGATTCTTGGTCTGACGGCCACTCCCCCTGACTTTCGCGGCAAGCCCCGGGTCGATATCTGCCGTTACAAGAATTACTTTGGTCCGGTCGATTACGAAGTGCCTTTGCCTTCTGTTGTTAAGGATGGTTTCCTGGCGCCGTATCAGGACTTGGTCTACTTCACTCGGCCAACGGCGGATGAGTTGGTCTATATTGCCAACTCCGACGAAGGCCTGACCGAGCTTGTCGAGGAGCTGTGCAGTTCGCCGTCAGACCCCTCGGTTGAGGATCAGGATCTTCCGCCGCCCGTGCCAGCAATGACCGATTGGATCGAAGAGGCCTTTCGCCAGAAGCGGTTGGGAATGCTGACAGTCTCTTCGTGGCGCGAATTTGAGCGTCGCGATCCCGTGTTTGTGGAACAAGGGGCGTTGTTCCTTAAGGCGATAGGACGTGAGTTGTTGCCGGAGGTTCCCGATGTTCCACTCCCGCCATCCTGGATCGTGCCGGCGTATCCCACGGACATTGAGAACCTGGCGCCGGTCCTGGATCGTTACATCCGTCATGGGCTTCGCCGCAGCGAAAATCCACATGACCGAGAAAAGGCGGTGCGGTCCATCCGCATCCTGCGATCGCTGGGAATTCAGGTGACCGAGACAGGGACGCAAGTCTGTGCTTCGCCAGTCGCGCGGGTGATGGCCTATTCGAAAAGCAAGACCGAGGCTCTGGTGCCGATTCTGCAGGAAGAACTGCGAGTACTTGGAAAGAACATCCGTGCGGTGATTCTCACCGATTATGAAAAGACCTCGGCGGTGACTGATGAAATCCAACATTTGCTGGATGAGGAATCAGGAGGTGCGATTGCGGCATTCAAGCAACTGGTCCGCGACGAAGCGACGGACCCACTGGATCCGATCCTGGTAACCGGTTCCACCGTGCTGGTGGATGATGATCTGGCTGAGCATTTCCTGCAGTCGGCCCGTCAGTGGCTAGAGGGAAATGGTGGGGACGTGGAACTCGAGGCGAAAAAGCACGAAGGATTTGTGTTCATTCGCGGTAGAGGTACTGACTGGTCTCCGCGCCTCTATGTGCGGATGATCACCGAGATGTTCCAGACAGGTGTCACTCGCTGCCTGGTGGGAACTCGCGGACTGCTTGGCGAAGGATGGGATGCCAGCCGAATCAATGTGCTGATCGACCTGACGGCGGCAACAACTTTCATGACCGTCAACCAGTTACGGGGCCGGTCCATTCGGCTGGATTCGCATCAGCCAGAAAAGTTGGCCAACAACTGGGACGTGATTTGCCTGGCGCCGGAGTTTCGCAAGGGGCTGGACGATTACGCCAGGTTCTCGGAAAAGCACCTCAAGACATATGGCGTGTGTGAGGACGGCGCCATTGAGAAGGGACCGGGACATGTGCATGCCGCCTTTACTCGGCTGAAGCCTGAAAATGTGGAGGGTGCTTCTGCAGCCATCAACGAAGAGATGCTGAGTCGAATTGCTCGGCGGTCCGAGGCTCGTGCGCTTTGGAAGATTGGTGAGAGCTACGATCGCAAGCCGGTAGAAGCAACAGAAGTCGCTGCAATCGCTGGTTCGGGGGAGGGTGGGATGTTTCCACCATTTTCCAGAAACCGGAATGCCTGGTCCAATAAATCCCTGGCAACGGCCATTGGCCATGCCGTCCTCAAGACACTGGACGAGCTGGAACTGGTCCCCTCGATCGGGTCGACATCAGTCAGGGCCCGCCAGCCCTGGCGAACGGCCGATACGCCGATCAAGGTTACCGAGCGAGCGGGCGGTTATGTCCGTATCTTCCTGGAGGAATCTGACGACGAGCTGGCAGAGTTGTTTAACCAGGCGCTACGCGAAGTACTGGGACCGATTGACGATCCGCGTTACCTGATCCCTCGACACATTGACATCGCACACCACAACCTGTTGTCCAACCTGTTGCCCGGTGCGTTAGGTCGGTTCTTCATTCGTTATGAACGCAGCTTGGCAATGTTACACACCGTTCCCAGCGTGTTCGCCACCAACAAAAAGCGAGTGAAGGTTTTTGAGAAGAACTGGAATGAGCATGTAAGTCCCGGCATGGCTGTTTTTGCTCTCCGCGAAGAAGGTAAGAAGTTGCTGGCCGAGGCACGACAAAATGGCCAGGTACCGCAGGAGATGGTTCGCAGAAAAGAGATCTTCCTGGGGAAAGCCGATGGGGGTACTCAGGACCAGCAGCGAGTGGATGAGGTCCAGCGAGGGGACGCTGAGTACCAACCGAAGGACATCGATATTCCACCACTCAGTTGGCGGCAGGTTCAGGATGCGGCCCTGGTGATCGAAGACTCCATCCAGCAGATTGGCACCCAGGCGTTTCCCGAGGACCAGAACTCTCGCTGGACCGTCGTGAATGTTCAATGGGATGATGGTGCCTATTGGGTTGAGGCGATTGCTATTCCCGATGTCGGTTATCCTCGTATCAAATTTGTGCTCGACACGCCTACTTCTGCCTCAGCTGTGGCAGGATATTGCCCGCATGGCAACGACTGGAAACTTCTCTTTACGGCGCCGAGCGGATATGAACACATCGCAGCGGTTGTGGCCGACCTGGCTCAATCCTGAACTCCGCAGGATGCTGTCTGACAGTTTTGCACGCTCAAGTCTGTTTGGACGGAAGCGGAAAGAGCCCTGTTGGAGTATCTCAACCGCCATCGCGTCGCTGATATCGTGCCAGGTCGGAAGGACGTAAAGCAATTGGCATCGTCCTGGGGCGAG
>CAUZOB010000163.1:0-11846 GCA_963581185.1 Planctomycetota bacterium
GAATGTCCTGACCGACATTCAGCAGGACGAAGTAACGTCATTGCGCGAAGCTGCTCGGAAGCGGCGTGAAGCGCGTGCTCTGGAATCGAAGGGAGTGACCAGGCCGGCTGATGGATCACCGGCTCCACCCAGTTCCTGATAGTCGACCAGGCAGGACGTCGTCTTGGATGACCCGCATGGGGTAGCCCCCATGCGGGTTTTTTTGGGTACAGTTGGAGCATAGCCCGGACTTGTTGATTGGACTCGCGCATGTTCAGCCTCGCGATTGCGACTGCCGCCACAATCCTGCTGCTGCGTCGGCTGAGACGGCTGCAGGGGACCACCATGTTGATGCCCTGGGTCTGGTCATTGCTGGCCTTCTGGTCGCTGGCGGCCGTCGACCTATTCGACGGCAGTGAGGCGACTGGTTTCTTGTTATCTGCAGCCGCCTTGTGTCCTGGCATGGCCTGGATGGGCGCCCGGCGCCCACACGACCGCGCCTGGCAACTGATCGTGGCCAGCCTCTGGCTGGTGATTGTGCTGCCTGCCTTGCGCGAGCTGGCACTGCCTTCGGCGGGTGAATTTAGCATCCACATCCTGCGCCAGCTGTTCTTGTTGCTGCTGGTTGCTGTTGTTGCCCTGGCCGTGTTGCCGACCCGTTTTGGCCTGCCCGGTTTGTTGCTGCTGGCTGGCCAGCTTGTGCTCTGGAGTCCCTATATCTCCTGGCTGGCGATACCAGGCGTGGACCAGTCAGTTCTCATCGCCAATGGCCTTTTCCTGGCTGGCCTGCTGCTGGCCAGCGTACTGCCCGCTCGCCGGCCAGTTGAGCGTTGGCCGGCCACCCGTTTGTGGCTTGATTATCGGGACACCTTTGGTGGTTTCTGGGCGATGCGACTGATGGATCGAGTCAACAGGGCGGCTCACCAGGAAGGCTGGGAATTCCAGCTGGGTTGGGATGGTTTTTCCGTTGCTGAGGGTCAGCTTCTGGAACAACTCCCACCGCAGCATCGCAATGATTTGCACCAGTACCTGCGCAATATTATCCGCAGATTCGCCGATCCAGGCTGGATCGACGAGCGACTTGGGCAGACAACAGTTCCGTTTGCCAGTACCGACATCGTCAACTAGACTGGATAGTTTCCATCTATCTCAATTGGCTTGATGATGTCTCGCTGTCTATTCAACCGTACCGCCATGGCGGTGTCGGTGTTTCCAGTTCGGACCGGCAAATTCAGCTCTCCCTGCACGATGGTGCTGTTGAGTTCTCTTTTTCTGCTGGCAGGCTGCCAGGGCGACGCTGAGAATTCCAAGCCAGTAACGACAAATTCGTCGCAGGCTGCAGATGTCAAGCCAGTGGACGATTCAGCGGGCCAGCAGGTGAGTCCCAAGGTCCGGCTGGCGGACGATGCCAGGTCGATCGAACAGCTTGACGAATGGGGTGTGATCTACAAACGGGATGACCGCGAGAGTGTCATTGAAGTGGATTTTCGCACCAGTTTTGCGGAGGTCGATTTTGCCGTTCTGAAGGGTCTTCCCTATGTTCAAACGGTGCTGGCAACTGGCACGGCGATCAATGACGACGACCTCTCGCAGCTTACTGATAGCGAGCACCTGAAGACGCTTGACCTGTCTGAAACAGGAATCACTGGCGAGGGCCTGCGGCATCTCGAGGGCCACAGTTCGCTGGAGAACCTCTATCTTTTCGAAGCGAACATTGATGACCAGTCGATGCCGCTGATTGCGGCCCTGCCGCGGCTCAAACGGCTCAAGATCATCCGTACTCGAGTGACTGACATCGGCCTCGAGCAGTTGGCTGACAAGACCAGCCTGCAAATGCTTGACTTGAAGGAGTTGACGGGTGTTTCCGACACGGGCCTGGCCCATCTTGCTGGCCTCGACAGGTTGCGATACCTGGTGGTCTGGGGCAGGGGAGTGACCGACGAGGGCATGCGTTCCCTGTCTGGCATGACGGAGCTGCGTCTGCTGGGCCTCGATGACACGGCGGTCGGCGACGCCGGGCTGGCCCACCTGTCGAAACTCACTCATCTAAGCGACATCCGCCTGTACCAGACATCAGTCACTGACCAAGGCTTGGCCGTTTTTGCGGGCATGCCGGAGTTGGCCAAGTTAAAGCTGCGGGGCACGATCATACGTGGTCCGGGTCTCGAACATCTGTCCGAGCTGTCGTCACTGACCCACCTGGACCTCAGCGAAACCCTGGTGGACGACGGCGGTCTTGCCCACCTGGCCCAGCTGCCAGCGTTACTGGACCTGAACCTTTGGGCGACACACGTCGGCGACGCCGGTCTGGCTCAGTTGACGGAATTGCCCAGGCTGCAGAGACTGAACCTGTACGAGAACAACGCCGTAACGGATGCTGGACTCGAGCAGGTAAGCAAGATCAGTACACTGCGTTACCTGCATGTTGGAGCGACCGACATCACGGACGATGGCCTTGAGCACGTGGCGGCGCTCAAACAGCTCGAGAGCCTGAATGTCTCCTTCTGTCCGCAAGTGACCTCGGCCGGCCGTGAGAAGTTGCAAGCAACGATTCCGGACCTCTTGATTGAGCAATAAGCCGGACACTTCTGTCAGGATCTGGCGACCCAGGTAAAGTTGGATCTTCCATGAAAAAAGCAATGCGAGAGGATCAGCGGCAGCGACAGTCGTTGTCGACAGCGCGCTACTGCCTCTGGTTGGCACTCCTGGCTCTGCTGTTGACTGGCAGCCCACTTGCAGGCCAGGAGGACCCTGGTGCGGTGCAGTCGCCTGGGCCGAGTGCCAGTGATCCGATCCCTGTCCAGGATCCCGACGACATCCCGACGATCGTTTCGATCGACGTGGATTACACCGAGATTCAGCTGACTGATTCGTACCGTGGTCAACAAATCACGGTGATCGGCTATTCCGAAAAGGACGAGCCTTTTGACCTGACTGACCAGGTGGCCTACAAGCTCAGCACGCCGGGAGTTGTGAGCGTCTCACGAGGAGGATTCGTCAGCTGTCTTGATAATGGCCAGGTCACGATTGACTTGAGTTTCGAGAAGTTCCAGGAGTCGGTCGAGGTGACAGTCGCGGGATTGCCTGCCGGTCGAGTTTCTGTGAACCAGGTTGCTGCCGTGGCTGGCCTGGCTGGGTTTGCCTCGAACCGCTGGACGCTGTTGTCGGTGGACGCTGAAAACTCAACGACTCAGCCGGCCGAGATGCTGGTAATCTCCAGTTTCACCATTGATGACACGGTGCAATTTGGCCGTCGTTTCACGGTGCCCGCGAACTCCCGTCGAGTTGTCGACTATCCCGTCCACCTGCCGGCCTCGGTCCAGGGCCAGGAATCCAAGAACGTCAAGATCCGTTCGGTGGTCTACCATATTCGCGATGGCCAGCGTGAGCTGATGACATTTCGAGGCAGCCAGCGACATCATATGACGGCGATTCGGTATGACCCCGACGTGCCCCTCTCAGGCATCATCTCCCAGCCCGATCCGCTGGCCGCGGAGAAGCTGGCAGCACGTCGCAACAAGGGGATGCTGGAGGGGGAGCCAGTTGAAGCCGAAACCCAGGTGATGCTGGCCATGCGGCTGGACCAGGGTTTGCCTAACCGAATCTACACACTCGGATCACGCGGTTCTCCATCATTTTCCAGCGGTCTGGAAATGGTCGACCAGTTGGTGCTGCCGGGCGATCGCCTGATTTCCGATTCCGCTGGCCTGGAGGCAGTCCGCAGCTGGCTTCATGCCGGTGGCCGCTTGTGGATCATGCTCGATAAGACCGGCCTGGAGCTGCCGGCCCGTCTGCTGGGCGAGCAGTACCGCATGCAGCTGGTCGAGCGAGTCGAGTTGACCGAGATTACGATCGAGGAAGCCAGCGACAGTACAGCTGCCCGCACACGCTCATTTGATGGACCCGGCATCAGCCCGATTGAGATGCTGAGGATATTCGTAGAAGACCAGCAGGTAACGCACCGGGTGGATGGCTGGCCGGCCGCTTTCTGGCAATCGGTGGGGCAGGGTGAAGTTCTCTTTACGACGATTGGTACAGATGCCTGGACGATGCCCAAGTCGGTTGGTGACGGATTGCTCATGACCCGGCCACTCAAGTCGATCGCAGAGCGGTTCCTCAAGGTTCGTGACAAGTCGGTGATCGGCGATCAACAACTGAGGCCCTACCTGGCTGAGAGTATCGGCTATTCCATCATCAGTCGTGGGCAGGTGACCTTGATTCTTGGTGGTATGTGCCTGCTGCTGCTTGGACTCGGTATCTTCTATGGCCGTCGCGGGACGCCCGAGCGGCTTTCCTTTGTCGGTCCAATCGTGGCCTTGTTGGTTGCACTCCTGCTGGGGATTCTCGGCATGCAAACGAGATACAGTGTGCCCAGCATGTCGGCCCAGGTGCAGTGGATCGAGGCGGACCCGTCCGGTGACTTTCTGCATGTTCGCGGCATGGCAGCGGTCTACAACCCGATCCCCACGGAAACTCATATGGGAGCCCAGCAGGGCGGGGTCTTCCTGCCGGACCTGGAGGGTCTGGAGGGCAGCTCGGCCCGCATGATCTGGAATGATCTTGGCCGCTGGCAATGGGAACAGCTGACACTGCCCGACGGTGTCCGCCAGATGCCATTTTCCACGGCCATTCCACTCGACGCTCCGCTGCGTGTGCTCTGCCGATTCGGCCCTGACGGACTGGAAGGGGAACTTGAGCTGGGAGGCATTCAGAACATCAGCGATGCACTGCTGGTAACTCCCTCTGGCGATCGGATGTTGGTCGAGATCAGCGACGGACGCATCATCAGCAGCGAGGTCCTGCCACGTGGTCGCTATTTTTCCAACAGTCTCCTTTCGGATGAGCAGCAGCGACGTCGCCAGATTATCCAGCACTTACTGGATCCTGAAGATGCTCCCAACAGCTGGCCGAAGCGCCAGTGCCTGTTGGCCTGGGCTGACCCGATCGACGTTGGTTTCCGTTTCCCGGATCAAGATAAACATATCGGCACCGCCTTGATCGCTGTACCGATTTCGCTGGCTGCCTCGGTACCTGGAAAACCGTTCAAGATCCCCGCCATGCTACTGCCCTTCGAAAATACTCTCGGGCCTGCCCAGCCGTCACTCTCCAATGCCTATGACAATGCCCAGCATAGCTGGCTGGAAAATATTGGTGGAGCCAAGATAACCTGGCTCCGCTTCCAGTTGCCTGATGAGGTCTTGCCCGCCCGTATCGACCGGGCAACCCTGTCAGTTGATATCGATGCTGCCAGCCGCAAGGTCGATGTGGCTGGCCGGACCGATACAGAAGTCCGTTCGCTCGGTATCGAGGAGTCGCCGCAGGGCAGGATTGAGTTTGCGATTGATGATGCAGAGTTCCTGGTACCGGACGAGTCGGGGGGCATTTGGCTGGCTCTCCGCGTAAGTGGCCTGGATCCAGGTATTGCAAGTGAGAATTCGGAGCAGTACAGGTGGACTGTACGCAGCCTCGGATTATCAGTGGAAGGAGAAAGGCTGACGGTATCCTCCGCAGCTGCTTCTCCTGGGAACCAGCAGGAGTAATGAATGAGTAGCTCGGAACCGGTCGTGGTGATTGAGCACCTGACCAAGAAATATGGCGACTTAACGGCCGTCGATGACCTTTCGCTGACCCTCGATCGTGGGCATATCCTCGGATTCATCGGCCCCAATGGCGCCGGCAAGACGACCACCATCAAGATTCTGGTGGGACTTGCTCGTCCCACCAGCGGCACCGCTCGAATTGCCGGTGTCGATTGCGTCAACGATGCACGCAAGATCAAGCACATGGTTGGCTTCATGCCTGACAAGTTTGGTGGCTACACCAATATGCGAGTGCGCGAGTACCTCGATTTCTTTGGCGCCGCCTTTGGGATTCCACGCAGTAAGCGGTCCAAGCGGATCGATGCAGTCATGGATATCACCAATGCCACTTACATGCAGGACCGCTACGTCGATGCACTTAGCCACGGTATGGCACAGCGAATTGGAATCTGTCGCACGCTCTTGCACGATCCGGAAGTGCTGATTTTTGACGAGCCTGCCAATGGACTCGATCCGGAAGCCCGGATTGAAATGCGAGAGCTGCTGCTCAAGCTGGCCGACCTCGGCAAGACGCTGATTGTCACCAGCCATATTCTGCCCGAACTTTCGCGGATCTGTGACCTGGTGGCGATCATCAGTAACGCCAGGCTGCGGGCCTACGGGACGATGTCGGAAATCACCGAGCAGATTGGGCAGCATCGCATGCTCGAGGTCCAGCTGGCCGATGCCGAACAGCTGGCTGAAGCCGAGAAGATTATCACACCCAGCCTGCCGGAAGAATCAGAAGTCGTTGTCTCGCCGGCCGAGTCGACACTCCGCTTTCGTGCCAACCTGACCGAACTGGAAATGAGCCAGATTATTCAGAGACTTGTCGGCGCATCGGTCCCCGTCTCCCAGTTCCGGGAGCTGCAGACCGACCTCGAGGATGCCTTCCTGACAGTCGCTCAGGAAGATGCTAGGGAGGGTGACGGTTAAGTCAGCGGGATGATCAGGAATCCAATTATCCAGCGTGAGCTGATCGGTATGCTGCGGACCCGTCGGGCCATGGTTGTCCAGGTGCTGCTGGTAACTATCTTCGCCCTGCTCGTTGTGCTGCGTTGGCCCAGTGATCCCCGTGCTGACTTGAATGGAGCACGGGCGCTGCAGGTCTTTCGGTTATTTGGCTATGGCCTGCTGTCTGCCATCGTGCTGCTGGTACCCGCTTTCCCGGCAGCATCGATCATTCGCGAAAAACAGCAGGGAACACTTGAGCTGCTATTGAATTCGCCGATGTCCAACTTTCGTATCTACCTGGGCAAGCTGATGGGCGTGATATTTTTTGTACTGCTGCTGCTGGTCTTGAGTATTCCGGCAGCGGTCGCCTGTTATGCGATGGGTGGGATCTCCATGGCCTACCACCTGCTGCCACTCTACGGACTGCTTTGCCTGATTGCACTGCAGTACTCGTCGCTCGGGCTGCTTGTCAGTAGCCATGCGAATTCCACCGACGGTGCCATGAAGGTAACCTACGGGATTGTCTTGATCCTCGCTGTCGTAACGCTCGGCCCCTACCTGTTCTTGCAAGGTATCGCTGGCGAGCAGATGGCCGGCTGGATCCGCAACATCTCCCCGATTCCAGCGGTCATGGAAGTCCTCGGGCATCGCAACGTGGGAAGCCAGGGGTTGGACGTTGTCAGTGGCGGACCGTGGCGGTTTGCCGTGCTCGCTATCATCTCCTCGCTCGGTTTTGCCCGCTGGACAATCTGGCGACTGAATATCCGCATCCTCGACCAGACTCGCGACCAGGGAGTGATGACGCACAGCCTCGATGGCACTGCTCGCTCCGCCCGCTCATTCCTCTACATGTTTGGACTGACCGATCCCCAACGCCGCCGGGACGAAATGTCGCTATTCATTAACCCGGTGATGGTGAAAGAATTTCGCTGCCGCAGGTTTGGTCGCATCCACTGGGTCCTGCGACTGGTTTGTGCCTGCATGATCCTCTCGCTGGCACTGACTTTTCTTTCCGTCACCGGTACCCACGGCTGGGGCATCGAGCGGATTGGTGGCATCCTGGTGATCCTGCAAGTCTCCCTGATCGTGCTGCTGACGCCCAGCATCACGGCTGGATTGATCAGCAATGAACGGGAAACGGGCAGTTGGCAACTGTTGCAAATGACACCGATGACCGGCTTCAAGATTGTTCGCGGCAAGCTGGCCAGTGTTCTCTACACAATGCTGCTGCTGGTGATGGCGACCCTGCCCGCCTACGCGATCATGATCTATATGAAGCCGGACATGCTGCCGCAGGTCCTGGAAGTCATGCTCTGCCTGGCAATAACTGCCCTCTTGTGTATGGCCGTCAGTGCTGCCATCAGTAGCCTGGTGAGCAGCACCGCCGTGGCGACGACAGTTTCGTTTTGCTGCCTGGTCGGGCTGTTTGCTGGCACAATGCTTTTCTGGCTTGGTCGAGGTTCCCCCTTTGGACATGGCCTCGTCGAGTCCGTCTTAACTGTCAATCCGCTGGCAGCGGCACTCTCTGCCATGCAGATGCCTGGCTTCGACAGCTACCGGCTCGTGCCGGCTAACTGGTTCATCGCTGGCGGAGCGGCTGCTATCGGTTTTGTCGTTCTGGCTCTGCAAACGCGGCGATTGACGAGGCCCCAGTAGCGGGGCGGCTGTCGACCAGTGGAAGGTAAGCGACATGGACTGCACAAAGCACTATGACGGAGGCCGGCTGGTGACCTGGATTGGTTTCCGGGCCCTGCTGTTGCTCGTCACCCTGCTGGCTGCTGGCCCGGGACTCTCTGCCAAAGAGCTGCGCGAGGAAATAATCCGCGATCTCGGTCAATGGCCGATGTACGCTTCTCCCCTGATCAAACAGCCTGCCAACAAGCCAGTTCATGCGCCCGGCTTGCTGCCACTCTGGCTGGCCGCGCTGGGATCAACGGAAATTGACCTACAGCGGCAAGCAGCGGAAGCTGTGCCACTGGCTGTCGAGCAGAATGTTCCCAATATCGAGGCAATGGCCCCTGGTCTTGTCGAACTGATACAGCAACCGGGGCAACACCCACTCGTGCTGCGGCCTGCTTGCACAGCCCTGATCGCGCTTGACTACAAGCGGGTAGAGCCAGAACTGCTCAAGCTGGCAAGCAAGGGACAGTTGTCATTGAGCCAGGTTATTGAGCCGGGCCTGGCGGTCTGGAATACACCCGGGGCAGTTGAGATGTGGAAGTCACGGCTGGAGGCTGGTCAATCTTCCCAGCAGCTGACCCGGTTGGCCATTCTCTGCCTGCGAACCGTGGAGGAGAAGTCGTCGCTGCCGCGACTGGCTGAGCTGACGAGTGATGTTCTGCAGCCAGTCGGGATTCGCATTGAGGCTGCTCGCTCTTTCTCCCAGCTGGCAGATGTCCCCGCCGTCGCCGCCGTCGACAGATTGCGCCAGTCCAGCTGGCAGGGCCCCAGGGGTTGGCTCAATCGCTACCTTGCTGCCTACCTGCTGACCCCATCGGCGATCGATGATCCGCAGGCCATGACCGTGCTCCACGAGCTGGCATTGGACAACGACGGCAGTATCGCCGCCGTGGCACTTGAGGCCTTGCGACTGGCAGCTCCCGAACAGGTGGTCATGCTTGCCAGCCAGCGACGTGACCATCCCGACGGCAAAGTTCGTGCCATCCTGGCACGGGCCATTCACCAGCAAATAGATATTGACCGCGTTGGCGTGCTGGTTGCATTCCTCGAGGATCCCCATCGGCCCCTGCGACTGGAGCTGAGAGGCTGGCTGATCGCAATGCTTACCGACAAGGAACTCGGAGTGGAAGTTGCGGTGGAGCTGCTGCGGTTGCAGCCGGCGATGCAGTGGCGAGCCACTGAGCAACTCATGCGAATCATGGTTGCCGTGCCGGAGATCGCCGACCGTGAGTGGATCGCGATACAGATCAATCATCAGCGGCCTGAGGTTTTCGTGACTGCCGCCTGGGCTATCCGTCGACTCAAGATCAGGCAGGCACTGCCGGTCTTGCACGAACGGGTGACGGCAGGAATGCGGCAGGTCAATAGTACAAATGAGAGTGTCGTTCCAGCGGAACAGCAGGATGACCTGATCGAACAGATCTGCCACGCCATGCAGGCATTTGGGGAAATGGACTTTGTTGCCGCAGAACCCAACATGTTTCGCCTCGTTCGCAAGAACCCGGTTTACCCGTTTGTGATGAGAGCATCGGCAATCTGGGCCATCGGTCAGATGTCAGCTGGTCAGCCAAACAAGCAAGTCAAGACGGGAAATCGCAGCGCGAGCCGTATGGCGAGTCTCGCTGAGGAACTGCAAGCTCGTATTGCCGATAATGCTCCCATGCCACCCGAGGGCGTGATTGTCAAACGCATGGCAGCTGTCGCGCTGGCGCGGATGAAGTCGACCGATTCGCTGCCCGTGATGGAACAGGTCTTCCTCTCGGCCGCGCTGAGTGACACCCTGAAATGGACACTCGCCTGGGCGATGGCCGACCTCGGCGGCGAGACGATTGATGTGCCGGAGTTTATTGAGGTTGAATCCCAGGGGTGGTTCCTGGAGACGGCCGGTAACTGATAGTCAGATCAAGGCCTGGTCCACCTGCCACTGTTGGAGAAACCAGCAGGCGGGCCCGGCAGCTTACGAACCTGATGCGAGCAGCTGGAATCGATGAATTTACCTGGCATTATCCCTGCGAGATTGACGAGCCGTGGCTGCCCGCTGCTGCTGTTCGTTGCCCTGCTGATCAGCAGCCTGAGTCTCCCCGCGGTAGAACCGCGAGAGGAGATTATCCGTGACCTTGGACAGTGGCCAATGTTCGCTGCTCCCCAGATCCTCCAGCCGCTGAAAAAGTCGGTTCATTCGGCCAAGTTGCTGCCGCTCTGGCTGGCCGCACTGGCAACCACGGAAAAAGACCTGCAGCGGCAAGCTGCGGATAACGTGCTGCTGGCGATCGAACGGGGTGTGGGCGGTCTTGACGTGATGATTCCCGGCCTGCTCAAGTTGGTAAATCAGCCCGAGCAGGATCCGCTGGTTCTGCGGTCCGCTTGCAGCGCGCTGATCGCCCTTGACCACAAACAGGCTGGACCGGACTTGCTCAAGCTCTCCAGCCAGGGACAGTTGTCGCTGAGTCAGATTATTGAGCCGGGCCTGGCGGCCTGGAATACACCCGGGGCAGTTGAGATCTGGAAGTCGCGGCTGGAGGCCGGTCAATTGTCGCAGCAGCTGACCTTGCTGGCGATCATCTGCCTGCGGCGCAGCGGAGACAAGTCGTCACTGCCAGGCTTAAGCAGCCTGGCGATCGACGCTCGGCAGCCGGCAAAAATCCGGATTGAGGCTGCTCGATCCATTGCCCAGCTGGCAGATGCACCCGCACTGGCTGCCGTCGAGAAGCTACGTCAGTCCAACTGGCAGGAGGGCCCTGGCGGCTGGCTCAACCGCTACCTGGCAGCTTACCTGCTTTCGCCTGCGCTGGATGATCAGCGACAGGCCACGATCTTACTCCGCCAGCTGGCCCTGGATGACGACGGCAGCATTGCCACTGTGGCGCTGCAGTCGCTGCTGGTTTCGCAGCCGGAGCAGGTCGTGATGCTTGCCAGCCAGCAGCGGGACCATCCCGATAGCCACGTTCGTTTCCTGCTGGCCCGGGCCATTCACCAGCAGGTTGATACTGCCACGGTCGGCATGCTGGTGGAGTTCCTCGATGACAGTCACCGGCCACTGCGATTGCAGCTGAGAGACTGGCTGATCACGATGCTGGCTGATCCCACGCTGGGGCCGGAAGTTGCCAGACAGCTGGAACGATTGCGACCAGCAATGGAATGGCGGGCTGCCGAGCAACTTGTGCAGATCATGGTGGCCGTGCCGGGCACTGCCGACCGCGACTGGATCATGGCCCAGACCGAGAACTCCCGTCCCGAGGTGTTTGTGACCTCCGCCTGGGCTGTCCGCCGACTCAAGATCAGCGAGGCCCTGCCAGGCTTGCTGAAGCGAGTTATCGCCGGCATGCAACAGCTTAAGGAGGGCAGCGAGATTGTTGTGCCGGCCGCCGAGCAGGATGATCTGGTCGAACAGATGTGTCACGTCATGCTGGCCTTTGGCGAGATGCAGTATGTCGATGCGGAAACCCAGATGTTTCAACTCGTTCGCAAGGATCCGGTTTACCCTTTCATCGTGCGTGCCTCAGCAACCTGGGCGATTGGCCTGCTTTCAGTCGATCAGCCGAACAAACAGGTGCCGACAGAGGAGGGTATGACCGACCTGGCCGAGGAGCTGCGGGCACGTATCGCCGATCAATCTCCTTTCATACAGGAAGGAGCCATCGTCAAACGTATGGC
>CAUZOB010000164.1:0-11649 GCA_963581185.1 Planctomycetota bacterium
CCGCCCTGTCCAGCGCATGAAACAGGTTAACAAAGCCGAGCAGCACCGTCGCATGAATGAGCACCCCGCGGCTGACAGCGGCTCCGCTAGCAGGGTCCGTGCCCTGGGCAGGCGTCGAAGCGCCCCCGTTTATCGCCGGTGAACTGCTCATTCGTCAAATTCCAACAGCTCAACATCGAAACCCAATTTTTCGAGTCCCTGCAGGAAGGCATAGCGGCCACCAGGTGCAGCGCTCATCGCAGGGAAGTTACCGTTCTGCAGCAACGGCAAACCAATGTCTTCCAGACTGCCAATGACAGGCTCCATCCCATTCACGATAAAGGCAAGGTGATGGATGCCGTTGCCTTTTTGGGCCAGGCAGTCCTGAAAAACGCTTGGCCCTTCAACAGGTTCTATAAACTCCAGCACGATGTTCTTCAATGGAATATAGCCAACCCGGGCGCGCCCCTCAGTAGGTTTGCCTCGATAGAGGCTCTGGGTCTCCTCATGAGCTCCGGTGACGCTCGAAGGAGGTGTTTCGATGCCGAACAATTCGGCGAACATTGTTAAATATTTTTCGACATCGTCTACGACAAAAGCAATTTTTAAAACGTTGTGCGGTAACAAAGAGTTCAAGGGTGTCTCCTTTGATCAAATTTCCCTGGCATTATTCTTCGATCTGGTTATCAAACCATATCAAATGCCGAGATCTTTCAGACTGTAGTTCTTGAGCCGTTTCCTGGCTGAGTCGTCCCAGCGGAACTGGTCTTCGAAGCCGACGAACGGCTGGTAGAAGTAGCGGGTTTCAGCGGCGAAGTGTCGGGCGCGGGCATCGATGGCCGTGGCGATCACGCTCGAACGCTCGAAGATTCTCGCATCGTCATAGACTTCATTCTCACCGGCGACCAGCGCGCCATGCTGCCCGATCACGGCTGCGCGACGATGAAAGCCGAACGTGAGCGACACCCGCTGATCTGGTGAAGTGTTGGCAAACGATCCATGCAGTATCTGGCGGTTGGCCACAGTCACGGAACCAGCTTCACAAAAGAGTGGCACCGCAGTCGGCAGGCGGTCAGAGCCGCCGTTGGCCTCGACCATCTGCTTGATGTCAACCTTGCCGAGCTTGTGCGTACCTGGCACCACCCACAGACAGTTGGCCGGTGTGCTGCGGTAGAGCTGTACCTGAAAGTTAAACCCGTGGCTACCTTCGTCCCAGTCCGGCGAGTCCCAGTGGGTGACACCGTCCTGGTGCCAGGCCACGGACGCCCCAAGACCTGGCTGCTTGATGAAGATGGCATCGTTGTACGGCACGAAGTCCGGACCGTTAATGGCCTCGGCCACTGCAAGCAGACCCGGATGTCCATACACCCTAAGCCCAGCGTCCATCGCCTCACACATGTTGAACATCAAATAGATGACCTTGTCTGGGGTTTCGCCGTCCGGCACCGGCTCGAGCATCTTGGAAGGATGCCGGCCACCACCGGCCGCGGTGCCCCCCAACGGATCGCTCAGGGGCGTTACCCACAAATAGGTATCCCGCACGAGATCGTGACCCAACGCCGGTTGGCCAACCGCATCAACTTTTGCGCCCGGCGCGGCTGGTGCACGGCGCACCATATCGTTGACCCCCGTACGTAGCTCCTCGAGTTCGACCTGGTCGATCACGTCTTCGAAGACATAAAAGCCATGGGTCCAATAAGCGGCGAGGATGTTCGGGTGCAGCGCGCCGTCGGCTGCAAATCGCAACGGACCCCGGTTGTCTAGCGCGAGCGCACGCGCGCACCCTTCTTCCATGTAATCGGCCATGTCAGCTGCATGTTGGGCGGCTGTGGGCCTCTTCCGGTATTCGACCTGATTACCCTTCTGATCCGAGACGGAATTTTTCAATCGTGTCTCATCCATCTTATCGCCCCTTAGTTATTTTGGTTAACCATCTCTGCGGTTACTGCCTGAATTCCAGCCCTTCGTGGTCGCCTGCGTTTCGCCAGTCTTCAAGCAGTTTGAAAAATGCCAGTGGGCCTTGCGGGTACACGGTAATGGCGCCGCTGGATTTACCCTCGCCGTTGAAGTAACTGGGCGTGCACTCGCCCTGACCTAGGAAGGGGGGCGCCACGGTACTTTGAATCATCTTGGTCCAAGCCGATTCAGCCTCTTCGGTGACCTCGACCTCACGTACGCCTTCTTCGAGGGCACGGCCGATGATGTACGTCAACTGCATCGCGGCCTCATCGACCAGGTGTGTGAAGTTCGAAGTGAGGCCGCCTTGTTTGGCCCCGACGATAAATGCGTTCGGAAAGCCGCGGGTGTGCGTGCCGTGCAAACTACGCATGTCGTCGCCCCAATGCGCTGACAACTTGCGACCGTCCCGACCGATCAATTCGTAACCGATCCGCTGGGTGAACGCAGTGCCCACCTCGAAGCCCGTGGCGTAAATGAGACAATCAACTTCGTACTCGACGCCATCGACCACGACGGCGTTCTCGGTGATACGCTCGCAACCCTTGCCGTCGGTGTCGACCAGCTTCACGGCCGGTTCGTTGAAGGCCTGCAGGAACTCGTCGTGGAAGCACGGCCGCTTACAGAACAGCGCATACCAGGGCTTGAGCGCCGCTGCCGTGGCCGGATCCTGGACGTGTTCGTCGACCCGGGTCCGCAGCTCATTCATCTTGCCCATATTCATGCGCTCCATCAGCGCACCGAACTCTTCCGGTGACATCTCGGCCCCGGCCTTCATGTGCTCGAGGATTCGGGCGATGAGGTCGGTCCAGGCATCGTCCACCAGGTCCTCGGTGACATCACCGCCGTGGGTCATCGCAGTGAAGTTCTCGATCCGCCTAGCCTGCCATCCTGGCTCCAGCGACGCAGCCCACTCGGAATCGGTCGGTCGGTTGTTGCGCACGTCGATCGTCGAAGCAGTGCGCTGGAATACACAGAGTTCCTTGCACGCCTTGGCCAGGTGAGGAACAATCTGCACCGAGGTAGCGCCGGTGCCGATGAGACCCACCCGCTTGTCTCGGAGCTTATCCTGTCCTCCGAGCACGTTGCCGCCGGTGTAGTCGTAATCCCACCGACTGGTGTGGAAAGAGTGACCCTTGAAGTTCTCGATGCCTGGAATCCCCGGTAGCTTCGGCCGGTGTAGCGGACCATTACCGATGACTATGAACTGGGCCCGTATCGCATCGCCCCGGTTAGTGCAGATAATCCATCGCGATGCGTCGGCATCCCAGTCGACGGCGGTGATCTCAGTCGAGAGGCAGGCATTGTCGTAAAGTCCGAAGTGCTTGGCGATTCGCTGACAGTGCGCCTGGATCTCAGGTGCATGGACGTACTTCTCTGTGGGGACGTAGCCGGTCTCTTCGAGCAGCGGCAGGTAGACATATGAATCGATGTCACACTGTGCCCCCGGGTAGCGGTTCCAGTACCACGTGCCTCCAACGTCGCCAGCTTTGTCGATGAGGCGCACGTCAGTAATCCCCGCCTGGACCAGGCGGGCGCCGACTGTCAGCCCCGAGAGCCCGGCACCGATCAGCGCCACTGTCACGTCGTCCGCCAGCGGCTCCCGCGGCGTCACCTCGCTGTAGGGGTCGTCGAGAAAATGAGCGTATTGCCCCTTGAGCTCAACAAACTGACTGATGCCGTCTGTGCGCATGCGCTTCTCGCGTTCTACGCGGTACTTTGCCCGGATCGATTCGGCGCCGAGGTCGGAATTGTCTGTCTCTGTCATAGAGGGTCCCTTGCTGGGTGGATTATAGAAGATTCGCCGTTCGCTATGCCGCCCGCTTGTGAAGCGCACCAGACCAGGGTCCGCAGGGTTCCGGCGCATGTAGCGTCATTCACCACTGGGGGGTCATGTCTGCTTCCTCTCTTTTTATTCCTTGTATTTACCTGGCCAATCCCCAAAAAAGGTGTGCACTGGATGAACCAGGTATTTGTTCGTTGTATCAAACTGAATTTTGATTCAATATTCAGTTTATATCAACGTAAATCGTGTTGTAAATATGTAAATGGAGGTTGAGTTGGCACGCTACATCCTGAAACGCCTAGCGCTGATTGTGCCAACATTGCTTGGCATCATCACTGTAAATTTCTTCCTCGTGCAACTTGCGCCGGGTGGTCCGGTCGACCAGATGATTGCCAATATCAGTGGCGAGGCTGTTTCGGTCACTTCCCGCATCGCGGGTACGGCCGTTGATCAGAGCATATCGGAACCGACCACACAATACGCCGGTGCAGATGGCATCGACCCTGCCATGATCAAAGCGCTGGAAAAACAGTTCGGCTTTGATCGACCACTGCATGAGCGTTATTTCCAATTGTTGTGGAATTATCTGCGCTTTGACCTAGGGGAAAGTTACTACCAGAATCGACGCGTGGCGGACCTGGTGATGGAACGGTTCCCGGTGTCAATCTCGCTCGGTCTCTGGTCGATGTTACTGACCTATCTCATCTCGATTCCACTAGGCGTTGCTAAGGCGGTACGCGATGGCAGCCACTTCGATGTCTGGACCAGCGCAGCGATTTTCATGGGTTACGCGACGCCCGGTTTCATGTTTGCCATCCTACTGATTGTGGTGTTTGCCGGGGGCAGCTACTACGACCTCTTCCCCTTAAAGGGACTGGTATCGGAAAATTTTTCTGAGATGTCCTGGCCAGGCAAGATTGCTGATTACTTCTGGCACATGACGTTGCCGGTCGTGGCGTTGACGATTGGTAGTTTTGCGACGCTGACTATGCTCACCAAGAACTCTTTTATCGAGGAACTCTCCAAGCAGTTCGTGCTCACGGCGCGTGCCAAGGGTTTGGATGAGCGGCGAGTGCTGTACGGGCATGTGTTCAGGAATGCCATGTTGGTTGTCGTGGCCGGTTTCCCGGCGGCGTTGATTGGCGTGCTGTTTACTGGCGCGATGCTGATCGAGGTGATTTTTTCTTTAAACGGCCTGGGCCTGTTGGGATTTGAGGCGACCCTTACTCGCGATTACCCGATCATATTCGGTACCCTGTACGTCTTTACCCTCGTCGGGCTGCTATTGCACCTGATAGGTGACATTATCTATACACTGGTGGACCCCCGCATTGATTTTGAAACGAGAGGCGCATAGAGGTATGAATCTGACGCCTCTGACACGTCGTCGCCTCGCCAGCTTTCGCGCCAACAAGCGCGGCTTCTGGTCACTGCGAATTTTCTGTGTGCTATTGGTACTCAGCTTGTTGGCCGAGCTCATCGCCAACGACAAACCGCTATTGCTCGGCTACGACAACCAGGTCTTCATGCCGATCTTGTTTCGTTATTCGGAAACCGCCTTCGGCGGCGTCCTGCATTCGGAAGCGGCCTATCGCGACCCGGAGGTCAAGGCCCTGATCGAAGCCAGGCACGGCTGGATGCTGTGGCCGCCGGTTCCGTTCAGCTACGACACGATCGACTGGCAAATTAACGAGCCGGTGCCATCGCCGCCGTCGGCGCGCCATTGGCTGGGTACCGATAATGTGGCGCGAGATGTGATGGCGCGCATTATCTACGGTTTCAGATTGTCAGTGTTGTTCGGGTTGGCGCTTACAATTCTGAGTTCTGTTGTCGGCATCGGTGTCGGCGCCGTACAGGGTTTTTTTGGCGGCTGGGTGGACCTGATCGGCCAGCGCCTGGTAGAAATCTGGGCGGGTATGCCAGTGCTGTTCCTGTTGATCATTCTGGCGAGCCTGGTGCAGACCAGCGTATTCATGCTGCTCGGCCTGCTGCTGCTATTTTCCTGGATGCAGTTGGTGGCGGTGGTCAGGGCTGAGTTCCTGCGCACCCGCAACTTCGATTATGTACAAGCCTCTCGCTCGCTTGGGGTGTCGAACTTCGACATCATGCGCCAGGACGTACTGCCGAATGCGATGGTGGCTGCATTGACCTTCCTGCCCTTTATTTTGACAGGTTCCATTACCACGTTGACGTCCCTCGATTTTCTCGGTTTTGGTTTACCAACGGGCTCGCCGTCACTGGGCGAACTGCTTGCGCAGGGTAAGTCCAACCTGCAGGCTCCCTGGCTCGGATTATCAGGCTTTTTTACCCTGCTGATCATGTTGACCTTGCTGATCTTTATCGGCGAAGCAGTGCGCGATGCGTTTGATCCGCACCGCTCTGTAGTGAGTGTGGATGCGCCATGAGTGATCGAATTCTAGCGGTGAGTGATCTGTCGGTGGCTTTCCACGGGAAAGCGGTGGTCCATGGTGTGAACCTGCACATCGATCGGGGCGAGACCCTGGCGCTGGTGGGTGAATCCGGTTCCGGAAAATCCGTGACTGCACTGTCGATTCCCCAGTTGCTGCCCTACCCCCAGGCAGGACATCCAACAGGCTCAATATGCCTCGATGGTATTGAAATGATCAATGCCTCGAAAGCGACCCTGCTCAAGATGCGGGGCAATCGGGTCAGCATGATCTTCCAGGAACCCATGACGTCGTTAAATCCGCTGCACACCATTGAACGCCAGGTTGGCGAGGTGTTGTTTGTACACCAACGACTTGGCCGGGATGCCGTCCGCAAGCGTACTTTAGAACTACTGGAGTTGGTGGGCTTACAGCGAGCGAACGAGCGGCTCACGGCCTTTCCTCACGAGCTCTCCGGTGGTCAGCGCCAGCGAGTGATGATCGCAATGGCGCTCGCTAACGAGCCGGATCTGCTTATTGCCGATGAGCCGACAACGGCGCTTGATGTCACCGTCCAGGCGCAAATATTGACCCTGCTAAAAGACTTACAAGCCCGGCTCAACATGGCGCTGCTGCTCATTACCCACGATCTGGGTATTGTGCGCAAGATCGCCGATCGGGTGTGCGTGATGCATGACGGACTCATTGTCGAGGAAGCCCCAACGAAAACTCTGTTTACGGCTCCAGCCCATACCTATACCCGGACGCTCCTGACCGCGCAACCGAAAGGCAACCCTATGCCCGCCCCGCCAGATGCGGCGCCGTTGCTGCAAGCTGAGGGCATATCCGTACACTTTCCGATCGGCCAGGGTTTTCTCAAGGCCAAGCGCGTCCTGAAAGCCGTCGATGCGGTTTCCTTCACCGTGCGCAAGGGCCACACCATCGGCGTTGTCGGTGAGTCTGGGTCGGGTAAGACCACCCTCGGGATGGCGCTGCTACGGCTGGTTCGGAGCAAGGGTCGCGTTGTCTTTGACGGCGAAGAGATCCACGGACTTAGCAACAAAGCATTGCGGCCCTATCGGCGCCGGATGCAGGTTGTGTTCCAGGATCCCTATGGCTCCTTGTCACCAAGGCGTTCGGTTCGGCAGATTATCGAACAGGGACTCCACGTACATGAACCGCAGTTCGATGAAGCGGCCCGGACCAGCCTGGTCGACCAGGCACTGGAAGATGTTGGTCTTGACCCGATCGACAAGGATCGCTATCCACACGAATTTTCCGGCGGTCAACGGCAACGCATAGCGATTGCGCGGGCTGTGATCCTGCGACCTGATCTGATCATCCTCGATGAACCCACCTCGGCCCTTGATATGTCGGTGCAGGCCCAGGTGATCGATCTTTTGCGCGACCTGCAGGCACGGTATGGATTGTCATACCTGTTTATCAGCCACGACCTGAGAGTGGTGCGGGCGCTTGCTGATGAACTGATCGTGATGAAAGACGGCGTTATCGTCGAGCAGGGCCCGGCGGCTTTGATTTTCGCGCAACCTAAACAGGACTACACTAAAGCATTACTGGCGGCAGCGTTTGACCAGGTGGTGGTCGAATGAAGCAACGCCCTGGTGTTTGGATCCTGCTATTGGCCTGGTGCACTTTTCTTTTTGCGGATTGTCTTGCCGCCGAATCCGGCGCTAAAGCGGCGGGCCCCCATTGGCAGCACGGCCTGTCAATCTATGGTGAGTTCAAATACCCGCCTGGCTTTAAGCACTTCGACACTGTTAATCCCGGTGCGCCAAGCGGGGGGCGGTTGGTACGCTCGCTAGGCTACAGCTTCAACAACTTTACACCGATTATCGACAAAGGCCTGCTGGCACCCGGTGGCGACACTCTTGTTGAACCGATCCTGTACGATTCTCTGCTCAGGGCTTCTGCGGATGAACTCGGGGTCAGTTATGGGAGTCTCGCTGAATTCATTGCAGTTTCTGACGATATGACCGAGGTGCGAATGAAACTCCGCCAGCAAGCGCGCTGGCACGACGGAGTGCCGGTCACTTCGCTGGACGTCAAATTTACCTTCGAACACATTCGCGACAATGGAATGGCTGGTCTCAAGGTTTTCTTCCTGCCCCTCAAACAAGTGGAGGTGATCAGCGACAGAGAGGTGCACTTCAAGTATCACCATCCCGTAAACCTGAACGACATGGTGACGCTCGGCAAGATGCCTATCTTACCCGAACACTACTGGCGAGAGCGGGACATGACTAAAACCACCACCGAACCGCCTCTTACCAGCGGTCCCTACCGGGTCAGCCGGTTCGAGCTTGGCAAGTTTATCGAATTCGAACGCGTCGCCGACTACTGGGGTAAAGACATCGGTCCGCACCGGGGCAGCTTTAACCTCGATGTGCTTCGGTTTGATGTGTATCGGGACGGTACCGTCGCGCGCGAGGCACTGCATAAGGGATTAATCGACGCCTATCGCGAACGTGATGCTGCTCAGTGGGTGACGGGGTATCAACAGCAAGACCTTCTGGTGAAGGTTCAATATGACATACAGCAATACACGGGTTTGATGTCAGCGCTGGCCTTCAATCTGAACATGGCGCGCTTCCAGGACGTCCGCGTGCGGGAAGCACTTAGCCTCGCTTACAATTTTGACTGGACAAACAGCGTTATCGATTATGGTGTTTATCCAAAACCCATGAGTTTTTTTCACGGTAGCTTTCTGGCAGCCACCGGTCTGCCGTCCTCCAGTGAATTGGCATTGCTCGAACCGTTTCGGGAGCAACTGCCTGCCGAGGTGTTTACCGAACCACCCTGGACCCGCAGTTCAACTTCAAAACTGAGCCACCGCGACGCGCTGATCCGCGCACAGGGATTGCTGACTGAGGCCGGTTGGCGTTACCAGGACGGCAGACTAGTAGACGCGGACGGCAATGGCTTTGAGATCGAATTTCTGATCACCAGCTCTGCAGGTCAACGCAGGCTGCTCCCTTATACTGCTCAGCTAAAGCGCCTCGGCATCGACGCACACATACGTTTAGTTGAAACAGCGCAATACACCAACCTGCGGCGCATGGGTAAAGCCGATGCCGTTATCGGTAGTCTGAACGTCACCATGCCGCCCAGTTTGGAAGTACGTGCCTACTTCAGCTCCAAAAACAAGGGGCCGACAAACATGGCTCATGTCAATTCACCTGCGGTCGATGCCCTGATCGATTCCCTGCTGGGTGTGAGTAATCGCACAGAATTGATGACCGCCGGCCGGGCATTGGACCGGGTGTTGTACTGGCAATTCTACTTTATTCCCCTGCAGCCGCTCGACGGCCCGCGAACGGTGATGTGGGATAAATTCGACAAGCCTGATGTAGAGTCCCAGGACGTGGGAGGCTTTGGAGGCTTTCCTGTCACCTGGTCGTGGAACCCGGAAAAAGCCGGGCATGTCAGCCAGGCCCTGAAGCAGGATTAAATATAACGATGTGCAACAGCCTGGCACATCGTATGAACACTGAAAGAGTCGCAAGTGCGCGAGTTAATAACGATTCCGGCGCTATTCACAACAAGCAATTTGCTAGTCGTGACTAGACAAGTATTTCAATCTCTGTGAGGAAAAGAGCATGGCTATACAAATTATCAAAGATTCCATCGATATCGGCATCATCACAAAAGATGCCGAGCCCATGCTCAAGTTCTACAGGGATACCCTGGGATTGACACCCGACGGGGAAATGGACCTGGGTGATGGCGGCAGGATAACGCGTCTTAAATGCGGGTCGACCGTCGTTAAACTTGTCGTACATGGCCAAGCGCCACCGGCGGGAGCTCCGCCAGGCGGCGTCAGAGGCGCGACCGGTTACCGCTACTGGACCATTACGGTTAGTAACCTTGAAGAGGTAACTAACGAATGTGCAGAGGCGGGTTTTTCGATTCCTGTCCCTGTGACCGAATTCCGACCTGGGGTCCGAATGTCAATAATCGAAGATCCGGATGGCAATTGGGTCGAATTGGTACAGAGAGATGGCTGATGGCATTCAGCTCGGTCTTCAAGGCAGTGTTAGCGAATACGCCCTCGCTGCCGTACCAAAGAAAAGGTCATTTTTCTGAGCGCTTGTCATACTGAGGTCCGTTGCGATTAGCTTGAATGCGTTCCACAGGCTCGTGTAGGAATAAGCAACCTTATCTACCGGGAAGTTTGACTCGAACATGCATCGTTCCGGTCCATAGGCATCGATCAGGATTTCGACATAGGGTTTCCAGGCCTCCGCCAATCTCTGGGATGACGGTGGACCGGCGGCGTCAACTGTATAGTCGAAGCCATAATTTGGCATACCGAAACCACCCACCTTCACAACCACGTTTGGGTGAGCGGCTACCAACCTGACGCTGCTTTCCCACGTATCAAACACCTGTGCAGTACGCTGACCTTCATAAGGGCCACAAGCGAGTGGCCCACCGATATGATTCAGTACAATAGTCACGCCAGGGAAGGCAGCCGCAAGATCGGCGACCTCTGCCAACTGGGTATGGTAGCCCCAACAGTCGAAGGTGAGTCCAAGTTTGTCGAGAACTGCAAAACCTTCTCTGAAGTCGTCCCTGCCCAGTAAACCGGAAATATCGCTGGTGGGATGATGAGAGTTGGCGATCGCTGATGATTCGTGCCATGCATGCGCATGGCGGATGCCGCGGAAGTTTTCGCCTGCAGCGACGAGTGCGCGCAATATCGGTTCGACGCCGGCACCAAGAGCCAGATCAGCGAAACCCACAATGCCGCCGCAGCAGCGCACGCCCTCTCCATATAGGCCGGAAGCTGCCATAGCCGCAACGCCCTGGGCAAACTGAACCTCGCCAACGGCCCTCAATGGGTCAGCGCTATCCTCTCTGTACATGGAAAGACACTCCACAAAAACAGTGTCGATCACATTGTGTCCGCCACCTCGGATATCCTCCATCAGGTCATCGCCCAAGTATCGCAGATGAGTTCTCGCCCCATCCGGTAATGTCCGCCGGGGGCGTCGGTCAAACAGATGGAGATGCGGATCAATGATTGGTTGTAACGGGTCTATCGCATCTTCAGGTGATTTTTCGAGCCAGGCGCGCAAATTATCGCCGCCGACGTCGCGCGGTAATTCGGCACTCGTCGTAGCATTTTTGGCCATTGCGGAAGATCCAATCCAATTCTGGACAAACGAGCATAACCCAGTTGTGACCCGGCTACCTCCTTGCTCATTGCAGCCCAGACCCTGCTGACGACGAACGACCCGTTGCTAATGTCGCGACCAAGGATGGCAAGACCGCCAGAATTGGCCAAGTGCAGGAGTCCGCTGCCAACCGGACTGACGCAAAAGGTACCCGGGTGACGCAAGGCTAAGTCGATATCCACATGCACTAGAACGGTCAGGTAACATGGACCTCGGTAATGACATGCGTCATGTCCTGGAACAGGGTTGGTATAAAGAGGTATTCCCACAGACACGAATCAAATCAGATAATCAGGCGCATCTCGAGACGACGAAAATGGGTTCTCGTGTTTCGACATCAGTA
>CAUZOB010000165.1:0-11603 GCA_963581185.1 Planctomycetota bacterium
TGACCTCGGCGGGCTGTAGTGCATTGGGGACCATGATCTCGGGATCTTCATCCCAGCGAACAATATCGATTCGTTCGCCGCTCAGTTCATCAACGATATTCTTGATACGGTTGCCACGCACACCGACGCAGGCACCAACGCAATCGACACGGACGTCGCTGCTGCTGACTGCAACCTTGCTACGATAGCCAGGCTCACGAGCGAGGGCTTTGACGGTGATAATGCCCTCGTTGATCTCGGGGATTTCCTGTTCAAACAATCGCTGGACGAAGCGAGGTCGAGCTCGGCTGAGCACGATCTTAACTCGAGTTCCCTGTGGCCGGACATCGCAGATAATTGCCCGCACACGTTCGTTGGGATGATATGTTTCGCCCGGAATCTGTTCACTGCGTGGCAGAATTGCCTCGTTGTTATTACCCAGTGAGACGGTGATGGTGGGGCCATCATTCCGCTGAATGACGCCATTCACGGTCTCGTTGATTTGTTCACGCATTTCAGCCAGCAGCGAATCACGTTCGGCTTCGCGGATCTTCTGGATGATGACTTGCTTGGCAGTCTGGGCACCGATACGGCCGATCATTTCCTCGGTATCAAGCGGATCGCCGTCGATGGTGGCGCTAATCTCGCCATTTTCACGCTCGATATTCACAATCACATCGGATTCTTCGCCATACTGTCGTCGCGCGGCGGTAGCGAAGGCGGCTTCGATTGCCTGGAAAACGATCTCGGTATCGATTTTCTTCTCGCGGTGTAGTGAATCGACGATGCGGATGATCTCGTTCGGATTCATATCGTCCTTTTTCACCCCGGGAATTGGCTTGTGACTAACAGTTCTGCAGCAGCACTTTCCATTGACCCAAGGGCACAAAAAATGCCGTCGGCCCACAGTTTGCATTTATGACAACCGTCAGCCGGTCATCGTCAAACTGCGTTCCGCCGGCCTTCTCTGGGATCGCCGGATCATGCTGTATTATCGTGCCGTGCCGAATAACTGGATTGATCATCTGGCGTTGCCAGCGGATGTCCTGTTTTCCGGCACATTCTACCCGCACAAAGGCACGACTACGGGCAATCTGGATAGATTACCGGTCACCGCGAGCATTGTCAACCGGCGGCGATCGGGCCAGGAAAGCGGGGCCAGAGAGTCAGGAATTGGGGCGGCCCACGAGCAAAGAGCTCGCCTGACCCTGGGGAGAAAAGTTGATATTGAGGACGGTATTTCCCGGCTTGGTGGAGTTATCGGTGACCACATTGACCGGGCAATTATCATCGGGAGTCTGGTAGTTCAAAACGGGGAACAGGCAGTCATTCTGGAAGGCCAGCAGGCTGGTGATCAATTCCACGATCCCACTGCCTGCTCCGAGGTTGCCGAAATAGGATTTTGCAGCCACCACGGGAACATCGAAGCCGGCGAAGACGGCCTCGATACCGGCGGACTCGAGGGCATCTTCACGGGTTGTTGACAGTCCATGGGCGTGGATATGGCCGACGTCGCCCGCTTCCAAACCTGCTGACGCGAGTGCCTGCCGGGCCACATTGGCGACGGCCAGGTCGGTACGTGGGTTGCCATCCGGTTCAATCACGGTGGAAGAGCCGAAACCGAGTATTTCTCCGTAGATGGTTGCACCGCGAATTTCGGCGGCCTGCAGGCATTCGAGGACCAGACAGCCGGCTCCTTCACCGAGAACCATACCGGCACGATCCTGGTCAAATGGCCGAGCGGCGGTTTCCGCGGTCAATTCCGGTCCGGCAACTTGTTCTTGATTCCAGGCGTGTGCAGAGGTCAGCGGGTGAATCCGGCTGCCTGTGGCACCGGCCAGCATCTGGTCAGCCTGTCCTCGCAGGATGGTGTAATAGGCCTCGGCAACAGCCAGGTTCGCCCCTGGTTCGCGCATCGTGATCGAGTTATTGGGTCCTCGCAGGTCGTTGTAAATTGCGATATGGCTGGCTGGCATATTTGGCAGGTACTTGAGTAGCCAGAGCGGGTTCATTTGCGGCAGGCCCTGTTCGGCCCACTTGTCGTAATCAAACTGGCCCTCTTCATCGAGGCATTTTTTAACTCCATCGAGGTAGTCATCCGGCAGTGACTGGATGTAATCACAGCCGTAGACGGCACCAATTTTCTCGGACGGCACGGTATCGAGATCGAGGCCGGAGTCCTGCAGGGCCAGTTGGGCAGCAGCGACTCCCATCTGGATCTCGCGGCACATCACCCGCATACCCTTCTTGATACTGCGTTGTTGCGATCGTTCGAGGGGACCAAATTGCTCGATCTCGCCGGTAAAATCCCAAACCTCTCCGCCAAAGGGACTGGGGATCTCATCGACCGGGAGAAATTCCAGCCTGCGGACACCGCTGTTTTGGTTGGCCAGCGCATGCCAGACCTGCTCGGTCGTGATACCGATAGGGCAGACCGGCCCGAGGCCGGTAATTACAACTCGCTGTTTTTCTGCCGTGGACATAGGGTGATTCGTAACGGACCAGGAATCGTGCAAGTTCTGGAGGGGAGGCAGGGTTGGGGGGATCAGGTTGTATTGGGCCGATCCAGGCTACCGACAATGATGGATGCGTTGTGACCACCAAAACCGAAACTGTTGCTCATGATCACATTCAGCTCTCGCTCGCGAGGCTGATTGGGTGTGTAGTCGAGGTCACAAGCTGGATCGGGATTGTCGAGGTTAATTGTGGGCGGCACGACGTTGTCATTTAGTGCCTTGACACAGAGCACCAGTTCAATCCCGCCGCTGGCGCCGAGTGAGTGGCCGAGCTGGCTCTTGGTGCTGGAGATACTGACGTCATACGCATGGTCATTGAAGATTCGCTTGAGGGCCACTGTTTCGGCGGCGTCGCCAAGTGGCGTGCTGGTTCCGTGGGCGTTGATATAGTCGATATCGCTGGAATTCAAGTGGCTGTCCTTCAGTGCGTTGGACATGGCCTGGGCAGCTCCCGTCCCTTGCTCGTCTGGCTTGGTAATATGGCCGGCATCGGCACTGGCGCCCATGCCGAGTACTTCGGCATAGATGTGAGCACCGCGGGCGCGGGCAAACTCGAGTTCCTCGAAGACCAGCAGTCCCGCTCCCTCGCTCAAGACAAAACCGTCCCGGTCGATATCAAACGGTCGGCTGGCGCCAGCCGCGTCATGGTTGCGGGTGGAGAGTGCCCTCATATTCTGGAAACCGCTCACACCCATGGGCGTAACAGCTGCTTCGGTACCGCCGCTGATCACCAGATCGGCACCGCCGTCTCGAATCAATTGCATGGCGTTGCCCATGGCATTCGCTGCGCTGGCGCAGGCCGTGGCGACACTGTAGTTGATCCCTCTCAGCCCGTATCGAATGGAGATGTTACTGCCGGCGGCATTGAGCATCAGCTTGGGGATCGTGAGCGGAGAAACCCGTTTTGGCCCCTTGGTTATCAAGCGAGTATGCTGGGCTTCGATTTCCGTCAGGCCACCGATACCGGAACCGAGAATCACGGCGGCTCGGGTGGGGTCCATGGTCGAGAAGTCGATACCGCAGTCACTGACGGCATCGGCTCCAGCCGCAATTGCAAACTGGCTGAAACGGTCGACTCGCTTGGCTTCCTTGTCGGTCAGATAATCGACAGGATTCCAGTCATGAATATCGCCACCGAACTGGGTTTTGAATTGAGTCCGGTCAACGACTTCCAGCAAGTGAATGCCACTTTCGCCTGCCAGCACTCGTTCCCAGAGGGATTCGACCTGCAGACTTAACGAAGTGACGACGCCAAGTCCTGTAACAACGACACGGCGTTTCATAGTGTTCGACAGGCTTTAAGACTAGGAGCTTGCAGACTCGATATAATCGATGGCCATGCCAACGGTCTCGATCTTCTCTGCTTCATCCTCGGGTATGTCCAGGTCAAACTCTTCTTCCAGGTCCATGATGAGTTCGACAATGTCCAGTGAATCGGCACTGAGATCACCGATGAATGTTTGGTCCCGGGCGATTTCATCCAAATTGGCTCCCAGGTTCTGTGCGACAAGACCGAATACACGTTCTTCAACAGATGCCACCGAATTTCTCCTCCTCTAGACGTTCTCGGCGACACACAATGTGCCACCCGACTTTCCTTCGCATGATCGAAGTCCGATCCATCGCCAGTAGGGTAATCAGCTTGGCGAAATCTTGCAAGCATCCTTGCGACAACTTCAAGCTAAGCTGTCAGCCCGCCGTCGACAACCAGGACCTGACCAGTCACATAAGCTGCACCCTCGCTGGCCAGAAACAGAACCATGGCAGCGATATCGGCGGGTTGTCCCATCCGCCGCATGGGGATTTGCTTGGTCACTTCCTCGATCACCAGTTCTCCCAGCACGGTTGTCATATCTGTTTCGATAAAGCCTGGTGCGATGGCATTGACAGTGATGTTTCGTTTGGCAAGTTCACGTGACAGGCTGCGTGTCATGCCGATCAAGCCGGCCTTGGAGGCGGAGTAGTTTGTCTGGCCGGCATTGCCGCTGATTCCGGAGACGCTGGACATGTTAATGACCCGACCGTAGCGGGCCCGCAGCATTCTCTGTGTGGCGGCGCGAGTAAACAGGAAGGCGCCTTTCAGGTTGGTGGCGATGACATCGTCGAATTCCTCATCGGTCATACGAGGCAGCAGCGTGTCTCGAGTGATACCGGCGTTATTCACGAGGATATCGATCTTCTCCCACTTTTCCAGCGTCTGCTCCATCACCGCTTCGACGCTCTCGGTCGACGTAACATCGCAGCTCATCGCTTCCGCTTCACCGCCTGCATCGACGATCAGCTGAACGGTCTCGGCGAGTTTTTCGACATTTCGAGCCACGCACGCGACTCGGGCGCCGGCGCGACCAAGTTCCACTGCGACGGCGCGGCCAAGACCCTGTGAGGCGCCGGTGACAAGAGCCACCTGGCCCGTCAGGTCGACAGAGAAGGAAGAATTATGCTCGTTCATCTTTCGCTCCCGCGATCAGGCATCTGCTGGAATCGTAACATCTTCTTGGTTTGTTAAGCTCGCTGCCACTGCCACAGGCTAACAACTGACGCTCTTACAGGAAATGGACCTGTCGGTGCGGCGTAGCAATCCGCGCAAAACGCGGCCCGGACCAATTTCATAAAACTGCTCAATACCGTCCGCAATCAGTTGTCTCATCGACTCTTCCCAGCGGACGGGGCGAGCCAGTTGTTGCAGCAGTAAATCACGAATCTCCTCGGGGTCATCGTGGGCGCGGGCATCCACATTCGAGATGACCGGGATTCGTGGCTGCTGCATGGGGATGCTGGCCAGTGCGCTGGCAAGTTCTGTTGCGGCACTTTCCATTAACGGCGTGTGAAAGGCCCCGGCCACAGAGAGCGGGATGGCCTTGATCGCTCCGGCCTCTGGGGCTGCCTCGACGATCCGCTGGCAGGCCGTCAGGTGGCCCGATACGACGATGTTGCCAGGACAGAGGAAATTCGCGGTCTCCAGAATCTCGCCCGCTTCCCGGCAGCTGTCACAAAGCTGTTCGACCACAGCCAGCTCGAGTCCCAGCACGCTGACCATGCCACTCTCGACTCTCTCCGCTGCGGCTTGCATCGCCTGGCCACGTTGCTGGACGACGCGGAGGGCATCGCCGAATTCGAAGACGCCGGCAAAGACCAATGCTGTGTACTCACCCAGGCTCAGCCCGGCGGTGGCATCTGCTGCGGCGACAACATCGGGCGCTTCCCGCTTGAGGGATTCCAGTGCGGCCAGGCTGGTGACAAACAGCGCGGGCTGACTGTGATTGGTAGCATCAAGTTTCTCGCTGGGGCCGGAGAAACAGAGTTCTGCCAGGTCGTAGCCGAGGATCTCGGATGCCTGCTGATAGAGCTGTTTGGCCTGCGGCACGTGCTCTACCAGCTCGTGTCCCATGCCGACAGCCTGGGCCCCTTGCCCGGGGAACAGGAATGCAGTCGTACTCACGGTCAATCCTCGTCTGCCCAGGTCACGACAGGCGTGCCGGTCTGCTGGTAGATCAACACGGTCGTCGCGTCCTAATCGTCGGCGTGCGTGTCGACAAACTGCCGCTCGTTATTGACGCTGTCCGGATAACAGCCGCAATCGGGGCAGATCGTATGCGTTGGAATGCGTGACCGGCAGACTGGATTGCGGCACTCGCTCAATTGTCGAGGCTGGATCTTGTCGTGGGATCTTCGTTTTCCCGATCGCGAATTCGAGTGCTTTCTCTTGGGGACAGCCATGATCTAGGTCCTGAAAGCCGGGTCTGCCGGAGGGTCCATGTGGGCCTGTTTAAAGTGCCCACCATCAAAGCTACTAATCCTAAGAGTCACTGCAAGAGGTGTCAACGAGGGGCCTGCCGTGCCCCGGCGGATCGCTCAGGACTCCGACTCAGTTTCCTCTGCCGAGTCGAAAAGGGGCGCCTGCTGGGCGTCGCCAGCGAGTGGCAGTCCAACGTGGCTGGCCCCCCGCTCAGTAGCCATGCGGCCACGTGGAGTACGAATTATCAATTCGCTGCGCAACAGGAACGGCTCAACTTCATCGACCAGCGTATCCGTTGGTACTGTCATGGTGTGCGAAATTGCTTCGATCCCGGCTGGACCGCCGCCAAACACCCGCAGCAGCGTTTCCAGGTATCGTCGATCGAGCTTGTCGAGGCCAAGAATGTCGATCTCCCACATCTCCAGTCCGGCCTGGGCAACCTCCATCGTGATAACGCCATCCGCACGGCTGAGTGCATAATCCCGCACACAGCGCAACCGGTTGTTGGCGATCCGGGGCGTGCTGCGACTGCGGGTGGCAATCTCGCGGCAGGCCTGGTCGTCGATCTGGACCGACAACTTGGTTGCGTTGCGAGAGACAATCTCGGTCAACTCCTCGACACTGTAAAAGTCCAGGTGCTCGCGCATCTGGAAGCGGTCTCGCAACGGGCTGGAGAGCATGCCAGCGCGGGTTGTGGCGCCGATCAGCGTGAATGGCTTGAAGGTCATGTTGACCGTGCGGGCATTGATGCCATCACCGAGGATAAAGTCAGCGCGGAAGTCCTCCATCGCCGTGTAAAGGTATTCTTCGACCGCCGCCGGCAGTCGATGGATCTCGTCGATGAAGAAGACCTGTCCCGGCTGCAGGTTGGTGAGGTAGGGCAGGAGGTCCTTGGGTGCCTTGAGCCCGGCGCCGGTTGTCATGTCCAGCGGAACATTCAGCTCGGCTGGAATACAGGTCGCGAAGGTTGTCTTGCCGAGTCCGGGTGGGCCGTCGAAGAGGATGTGCCCAAGTGCTTCGCCACGTTTGCGGGCGGCGTCCACGGCAATCCGGATACGCTCGAAGACGTCCCGCTGGCCGACGATGTCATCCATGCGTTTGGGACGCAGCGAATGGTCGACCTCGTCAGCCTTGACCTGGGGACCGAGTATTTTCTCATGAGCCATGCGAAATGCCGTCGCTGGATTGCACTGCTGCCGGTAGGCAACGCTGCAGGAAATATACCAGAGGTTACGGGTTACGGGTTACAGCTGCAGACGCTGAATCCTGTTACTGCTGGTTTCGCTGGTAGACCGCCTGCAGCAGTTCCTCCACGTCCTTGAATTCTGTTCCTGCTTCAACGACCAGTTCGATCTGCTGTCGAGCATCGGCACTGGAATGCCCAAGTTGGCACAGTACCTGGTAGGTCTGCTGAATCACATCCTGCGGAACATCGCTGTCTGCGGCGGCATCGCTGGTCACCAGCAGGGCAAACTTGGGCATCTTGCGTCGCAGCTTGGCGACGATCCGTTCGCTGGTAGCCGGGCCGATACCGGGAAGTGTGGAGAGTCCCTTGACATCCTGCTGGTCGATCAAGGCGGCAACTTCCTGGACCGGCTTGATCATCGCCCGCAGGGCTTTCTTGGCACCGACTCCATCGACACTGCAGAACAACTCGAAGAAATCACGTTCAATGCTGCTCTGAAAGCCGACCATGCGGGGTGTCATCCGTCCCTGGGGGTTTCCCTCGAGGTACTGGATCGTGTGCAAGCTGATTTCCTCGCCGACCGAACCCTGCAGGTTGCGGCGGGAAAAATCGGGCACCAGGATGCTGTACTGGAAGGCGCCGACCTGGAGCAGGGCAGTGGTCTCCTCGACCGATACCAATGTGCCGCGAATGTTCGTGATCACAGTCGAAAAACTCCCGGCCAGGGTGGCTGAAAAATGTTAACTGGCAATCGCATTGCGACTGAGGAAATGATGGCAGAGGGCAATCGCCAGCGCGTCTGCCACGTCGTTTGGTTCGGGTGCTTCGGACAGTCCGAATTCGCGGCAAATAGCGAGCTGGACTTGTTTCTTGGGAGCGTGGCCATTGCCCGTCAGAACTTTTTTGACCTGTGTCGAAGCGTAATGAAACAGTGGAATCTCCTGCCGACCTGCTGCCAGGCAGATCACTCCGCGGGCATGGCCCATCAGGATGGCGGTACGGGGAGTCTGGTAATGCGAGTAGAGCTCTTCGATGGCGACGGCTGCCGGCTGGTGCTGCTCGATAACTTCCTCGATCCCGGCAAAGATCTTGCTGACTCGTTTCTCCAGCGGACCGTGACCACCTCCCCGCACGACACCTGCCTCGATCAAGTCGATGCGGCCGACGTGGGCGATGATCAAGCCATAACCGGTGATATTCAATCCCGGGTCGATACCCAGGATCAACTGGCCTTCGCCGCTGGGGAGTTGGGGTTCGCCAATCATCCCTGTTCACTTTCCTGTTAGTTGATTCGCCATTCGGTTTCACCCTGGCGGTCTTCTAGGCTGATACCGAGCTCAGTCAGCCGGTCGCGGATCTGGTCTGCCATGGCGAAGTCCTTGTTGTCACGGCACTCGGCCCGCAACTGGATGAACAGCTGCAGCAGCTTGTCGAGCCACTGGTCGTCGTCTGCGGCGGAGCTGACCGGCTGCAGGAAAAGGCCGAGCAGCGAGGAGAGTTCCCGCAGCACCGTGGCGGCGGCCTGCAGACTCAGTAGATCCTGCTGCTGGCGATTCTCTGGATCTTCCAGCTGCTGCTTGTCGCAGAATCGATTCAGCAGCCGCAGCAGGTCAAACAGCTCGCTGATCGCTGCGCCGGTATTAAAGTCATCGTCCATCCAGCCGAGGAAGCGGTCGCGGCAGGCATGCACTTCGGCAAGCAGCGGGTCGTTCTCGCCGGCTGGCTGGCTGTCGTTGCGATTACTGGCTGGACTAAGCTGAAAGAAATCCTCATCACGGATTCTCTGGAAACGCTCGAAGAAGCGATAGAAGCTCTCCAGGGATACACCCGCCGCGCTCACTTCCTGCTCATTGAAAACGATCGTGCTGCGATAGTGGGTACGGAGCAGAAAGAATCTGAGTGTTTCGCCCCCCTGCCTGGCAATCAAGTCCTGCAATCCGCCGGCTCCTTTGGAGCGGCTGATCTTGGCGGCTGTGGCAGCCTGCGTCGACTCGTCCTGCGGTTGCTCCTCACGGCCGCCGACCTTGCCGGCCTCGGCCATTCGCATCAAGCCGTTGTGCATCCAGTAGCGGGCCATCGGTTGACCATGGCAGCACTCGCTCTGGGCAAGCTCGTTTTCATGGTGGGGAAAGATCAGATCCAGGCCACCGCCATGGATATCGAAAGTCTCGCCCAGCATGCTGCGACTCATGGCCGAACATTCAATATGCCAGCCGGGTCGGCCCTCTCCCCAGGGACTGGGCCAGCTTGGTTCCTTCGGCCTGGCAGCTTTCCAGAGTGCAAAGTCGCTGGGGGATCGCTTGCGAGCGGCAGCCTCGCCCCCCTCGCCCTGCTGGTCGGCGGCGGAGCGGTTACTCAACTTTCCATAGTCGTTGTTGGCTGCCACGTCGAAAAAGACATCGCCGTCGACTTCGTAGGCAAAGCCTTTCTCGATCAGCTGGCTGGTGAACTCGATGATCTCATCGATATGCCCGGTGGCGCGAGGCAGGTCGTCGATCTGGTCGACACCGAGAGCGGCCAGGTTGGCGAGATACTCAGCCGTCATCTCGTCAGCCAGCTCGGACATCGGGATACCGCGCTGCTGGGATTCATGAATCAGCTTGTCGTCGACATCCGTAATATTGACGACCCAACGAACCTGGAAACCGTTGTAGACCAGGTATCGCTTGATGGCGTCAAAAATGACGGGGCCGACCATGTGCCCGATGTGACTCGGCTTGTAGACCGTGGGGCCGCAGAGGTAGATGCCAACCTGGCCCGGCTGGACTGTCTGCAGCGGTTCCTTGCTGCGAGTCAGCGTGTTGTAGATGGCGATCGAAGTCATACTTTGTCTACCTGTCAGCAGAGTGCCAGCCGGCGGCTGGTCACCTTACTCGCTCGGGTTTCTCCACAGCAAGGCCACACATTGGGCCTGGATCACCTGTCCACTGCCTACCTCGCCGACCTTTTCACCTGTCTTGGCCTTGACCGAAACCTGGCCGCGGGCAAGCTGCAAGATGCTGCCGATGCGGTCCTGGATCGCTTCTCGGTGAGGACCGATTTTCGGTTGTTCGGCGAACACGATGCAGTCGGCGTTGAGCAGCTGGTAACCTTGTGCCTGAACTTTCTGGTAACAGAGCGAGAGTATCTCGGCGGAGTCCCGGTCCTCGTTCTCCGGCTCGGTATCGGGAAACCAGTGTCCAATGTCGGCCAGCGCGGCGGCACCCAGCAGGGCGTCGCTGAGTGCATGCAGCAGCACGTCGGCATCGCTATGCCCCTGCAGCTGGAAATCGAAAGGGATCTCGATTCCGCCCAGTCGCAACGGTCCACCCGGCACCAGGCGGTGGGTATCATGTCCGATACCGAGCCGCACAGGGGGCGGGTTGGCTGGTGCCGAATAATTGCCGGACGACGGAGTCTCGGAAGGCATAGAACGGTACGATGTGGGGTACCCCGCGGGGCTGGCGAGAACGGCCCCCGCAAGGGGGCGGCGAATTATAGCCAAACCCCAGTCCGGCCACAACGCACAACGCACACCGCTCCAGCAGGTCTCTACTCGGCTTTCCCCGGCCTCTCTATAATCGGCAGTTATGGCAATCATCGAGATCAAGGGACTTTCCAAGGTCTACCGGGTTTACGAGAAGCAGGAAGGGCTGCTGGCCTCGCTGAAGGGTTTGTTTCGCCGCCAGTATCGCGAGGTGCACGCCGTGCGCGAGATCGACCTGGAGGTCGAAGCGGGTGAATTTGTCGCCTTCCTGGGACCCAACGGAGCAGGCAAGACGACCACGCTCAAATTGTTGTCCGGTGTTATCCATCCGACTGCGGGAACCGCCACCGTGATGGGTCATGTCCCCTGGAAGCGAGATAACCGCTATCGCCGCAAGTTCGCACTGGTGATGGGACAGAAAAACCAGCTCTGGTGGGACCTGCCGGCCCAGGAGTCATTTCGCCTGCACCAGCAGATCTACCGGATCGACGAGCAGCAGTATGACCGCACGATTGATGAACTGACCAGCCTGCTCGATGTCCGTAAACTGCTCAAGCAGCCGGTCCGGGAGTTATCACTGGGCGAACGCATGAAGATGGAACTTACTGCAGCCCTGCTGCATAACCCCGAAGTGTTGTTTCTGGATGAGCCGACGATCGGGCTGGACGTGGTGGCCCAGCACAACATCCAGCAGTTCCTCAAGCACTATCAGCAGGAAAG
>CAUZOB010000166.1:0-11515 GCA_963581185.1 Planctomycetota bacterium
CAATTCCCTACGCCGTGATGATTGGCATCAACGGCGGTATCCTGCGCAGCACCGGCATGGTTGTCTGGGTGAATTTCTACGGCCGCAAGAACCAGGGAGCGATTGCCGGCACGGCGATGAGCATCAGCGCGATTGCCTCGGCCTGCGGGCCGTTGCCATTGGCGTTAGCTTCCGACCATTTCGGTTCGCATCAGCCAGCATTGGTGATCTTCCTGGTGATCGCGGTGCTGGCTGCCTGTGCCGTGTTCACGGCTCGGCCACCCCAGAAGGATGCGGCCTGAGCCCAGCTGGCACTGAACAGTTACTGTTCCTCGACGGGCATGTCCGCAATCCACTGTTCAATCAATGACAGGGACGCGGGATGGGATAGATTGCGGGACAGGTTGGGCATCCGCACGCCCGGTTCGTCGGACTCCAGCCGGTAAAGCAGGATCGATTCAGCCGGCTTGCCAGGCACGATATCAAACTTCCGCCCACCCGAACCACGACCTGTCGCCACGGGCGATTTCCAGACGCCAAAGCGAGCCGGCTCCTGTTGGCTGATGCTGAGGTCGAGGCCCGATGTTCTGGCGGTGCCCTTGGGGTTATGGCAATGAGCACAATTAACATCCAGCCAGGCACGCGCCCGTTGAGGGATGGAACCGGTCGACGAGTCGTCATAGACGGGCAGGCTGTCGACAAAATCCAGTTGCGGGGCATCAACCAGCAGGCCAGCCTGCTGGAAATGGTCCAGCTGATTCTGGTGGCCTGATGGATAGTTGAAATCACGGTTGAGGTTCGCTGCCGTCGGCCCCAGGGGTACAAAGTGCCCATCCTGGCTATGGCAGACCAGGCACTGGTTGGCATTGGGAATCTGGTAATTGTTGGACTGGGTAGCGCCGTCGGCATTTACCCAGCTGACTTCTCGACTGGCGCCGCCCAGCACGAGCTGGGCATCCGTCTGGTCCTCATTCCAGAGATAGGAGAAACCGTACCAACCGCTCGCGGTGTGTTGTTGAATTCGTGTTTCCAGCAATTGCAGGGGGGAGTTGTCGTCCTGCATGTCGTCGCTGTATGCAAAAGTCTTGGCGATGATTGTCCCCACGGGAAAGGCCAGGGCACCCTGTGCTCTGTAGGTCATGGCCTGGCCTGTCGGCAAACGAATAAAGCGGAACTTGCTGGTGTGATCGGAAAATAATGGCGTGTTGAGTTGATAGGGGATCACACCTTCAATCGGCTGCTGTGTGTTCCCCGTCCCCTCGAACAAGCCCCACTCGGAAAGCAGGCTGGGGGCCTGCCGGTAGATCATGACAGCTGGGTTGCCGTTGAGACGAGGTTCGGACAGGGGCTTAAGTGAGACTGGCTTGATCGCCGCCCGCGTGCCCAGGTAGTTATCTGCATTCAGGTCCGGAGCATAGGTTCCGGCGGCAATACTCTCGGGACTCAGGCTGGCGACATTGCCGTTGGCGAAGGTGACCTCACCATTGTCAGAGATGACCAGCGGTGCTGGACTATCTCCTGTCGTTTCTGGCGGCGTGATGCCATCGTAGAAGATCTGGGGAAAGGGCGTTCCCAGTACCGCGGCGAGGGACTCCATCAGCTGGCCCGAGGGCTTGTCACCGCCGCCGCTGAACACGTTGTGATGGATCCAGATCCCTTCCGGGTAGGGATCATAGTCAGGGTCTTTTGGGGGCCGCCCGGTGATCAGGAAGCTGACAATCGAGATGCCGGTCGATTGGTTGTCCGAGATCTCATTCTCGAAAACTTCGACATCGTCCATGGCCATGATCATCAAACCGGTGCCGGCGGGAACGGTGGCCACGATATTTCCGGGGGGCGCGAAATTCGGTGTATTGTTCTGGAAAATCTTGTTCTTGAAGACCCGTACCTTGGAACCGTTGGTGACGGGTAGTCCGGGTAAATCAAAAACCAGCAATCCGCCGGTATTGTTGGTCGCCACGTTGTCGTAGACATCCGCCCGGTGTGTGTTCTCGATCTCGATGCCGGCCACGTTCTGCTCAACGCGACAGCCCCGCACAATCACATCGTACGATTGGCCCACGTAGATCCCGGCATCCGAAGCACCGATGGCGATACAATCCTCGATCAGCACATTGGAGCACTGCACGGGATAGATTCCGTAAGCACCATTGTCGGGGCTGGGACCGCCCGTCCACTCGGTCCGTACTCCACGAAAGATAACTCCCTCAGCACCAAGCACCTTGATGGCATTGCCGGCAGCATCCTCAACCGCCAGGTCTTGAATCACCAGCGAGTTGCCGGTGGCTACCAGTCCCTCGCTGCCGACCTGCTGGCCGCGAAATGAAAGGATCGTCTTATCGTGGCCGCGTCCCCGGATGGTCAGATTGTCGCAGCTGACATCAAGTTGCCCGTTCAGCTGGTAAATACCTTCTTCAAGCTGAATCGTGTCGCCCGGAACGGCGTTGATCAAGCGTGACTGTAACTCGTACTGGACCGATGCGGATAGCTTTACCACGTGTGTCTTGGGAGCCAACTTAACCTGCATCTCGACGGACGGCGGGACTGAAGTCATTTTCGGCGTTTCGTTGCTGGCGTCGGAGCATCCCAGCAGCAGGCAGCATGCCGAAAGGCTGAACAGAACCTGCCAGGTGATCGGTATTGAGCAGCGATTGCTTGAAAGCATGGGCATCGGCGAGCGCTTTCGGCAGATGGAGTGGTGAGTGTGAGTGTGACCGGGCGGTCGCAGGATCAACTCTAACCGAGTAGTGCCGGGAGAAACAAACCAGGCAGTCGATGAAGTGCCGGTCGGTCATAAAAACGGATTAGCTTCAAGGCTATTTTCTCGGCTCGCCGGTGGGATGGAAACCAGATCGGTTTGGGGAAGTTACATAGCGGACCGCGCAAGACAATCTTCTCGTGCTTGTCCAGGAAGTAGAGGTTATGGACATCCCCACAGCCACTCTGGATATCCTTGAGACTACTGCCCGGAGCGGCACCCCAGGGGGGCGTCATCAATCCGAATACGAGCCCAGGCCACTGGTTGATACAAACAGTGCCGTAGTTCAACCCGCTGACAACATCCTCAACAAGCTGCTGTTGTTGCCGCCGGAACGGGTTGGGCATCGTGATCGTGGCGCAGAGGGTTCCAAATAGCCGCGTGTTACAGAAGTCGGCAGCGCGTTGGAGAAACTCCTCCGGGCTGTTTGCTTCCAGTTGGATTTCGACGCAAGCGGAGCAGAAGGACTCGTCCTGAAATAGTAACGGTTTTTCTTCTGGATTGACGTCGCGCATCAGCAGCCATGGAAAGGAACCGTCCTCCGCCGCCTCGGGAGGGGCACCGGTAAATCGTTCAAAGCGAGCAGCAGTCCCGGGATAGTAGGGAGACCGTTGCGGAGTCCGGGCCAGCGAGGCTTCCACGCCGTCGAGGAATTCCTCCCGTTGACTCCAACCCTTGTGATTTATGATCAATCGGGTTGTCAGACAGTTGAAGCCCGCGTTGTTGGTCATCGAAGCGGCCACGTTGGTCGCTTGAAACCTAAGTTGCTTGTTGGAATAGCTGCCCGGCACGATGATCCAGGGAGTTACATTGCCCAGTTCACTGGTGATCGGTTTTTCCAGTAGCGGTGTATCCGCGGCCTGGCGCTGTTCTTGCTCATCATCGCTGGCTCCCCAGACGATCTTGTCGTGCGTATGGTGCGATCCGGTGATGTGGACCGTGGAGACGTCATCGATCTGCATGGCAGCCTGCCCAATGTCGGCCCCACCCGTCACAATCTGCATCCAGCCGCGGTCGATGATCGGAGCCAGCATTTTGCGGAAAACTGGCGTCAGCGCCTCGTTCACCGGGTTCATTTTGAGTAGCACGACCTGTCCCTCATGAAAGAGCTTGGTCAGGCTGTCCGTGAGTGGTATTGCCGAAACATTACCAGCTCCCAGGACCAGCGTAATCGGCGCTGGCGAGGGTGGGTCAAGTACGGCGGCCAGGCGGTCACCGTGAATTGTTGAGCGAGTCACATCTGGCTGCATCCAGGCCTCGGCCCGCAGTCCACTGAACAAGAGCGAGTCGTAGACGCCCTGGGCTGGAAAAACCGGTATCCGCAATCGGCCGTCGGAGAGGGTGGTGATCCTGGCGGGCACACTGGGTCTGCCAGTCCTTTTGATGGAAGCCAGTGAGCGGATCAGCAAGGTCAGGTAGCGAGCGGTAGTGGAGGGACCTGCCAGAATCTCCTCGCTTCTCTGGGCAGCTGTCACCACTTCTTTGAATGCACAGGATACCTCAATCCACTCAGTGGCATGGGTCACCAGCCGTTCCCGAATCTCCCTTACGACGGCTATTTTTTCAGCCAGCCCGCACTTCGGCATATCGCTGGCGCCACGCCGTAGCTCGGCCATGGCATGCTGCAGGGCAACCGGTAGCTGGGGGAGAGTGTTTGCGGTCGAGCTCAAACCGATCGTTCCATTCGAGAGGAATTGCCAAGGCACTCGAGCGTTCGTGATACTACGAAATGCCCCGACTTCATACAATCGCTGCAGAAGGGTAGCTCCCCTTTACCAAACCAATAATGACGGCATCGTTCGATACACCCCCCATAGATCGAATATCAATGAAACGCTTCACTTACCTGATCGTGGCGAGCCTGCTAATGGCCTCGACCACTCCCCTTGCAGGCCAACATGATCCAGAGCGAAATGCCGTGCGCCATATTGCCCTGGGGGCCTTTGAGAAAGCGGCGGCAGAATTGGCAAAGGGGGACCAGACGACGTCGGAGAGGAAGTTTGTGCAGATGCTGTCTGCACTGAAACAGGGAAAAACCGAAGCAGCAGTTGATTTGTCCCAGGCAGCACTTAAGGCGGGCTTGCCTTTCGGCCGGCTCAAAGCCGGCCCCCGCGACCTGCTGTCCGCACTCTACGAGACGAACCAATACAAGCAGTGGTCCCTCGACCAGACCAGGCTGCAACTTGTCCATGGCCCCATGCTGGGGTCGGTGACTAGCACCACTGCCAGTTTCTGGGTTCGCACGGCAGACTCGTCTGAGGTGGTGGTGCGTGTTACCCAAGCCGGTGCCGCTGAGTCGGCAGCAGTCACGGGCACGACATCAACAACGGCTGCCAGCGACTATACCGCCGTTCTGCAGGTCAATCAGTTGCAGCCCGATTGCGTTTACAAGTACGAGGTGCTGGTCGACGGAATCAAGGCCAAAGCTGAGAACACTCGATTCCAGACTTACCCAAAAGTAGGCGAGGCCTGTAAGTTCCACGTTGGTTTTGGTGGTGGCGCGGGATTTGTTCCCGAGTGGGAGTATATGTGGGACACAATCCGCATGACTCGGCCGCTGGCCTTCCTGATGCTGGGGGACAATGTCTATATCGATGATCCGAAACATGACCTGACTCGTCGGTATTGCTACTATCGCCGCCAATCACGTCCTGAGTGGAAACGCCTGGTATCTGGCACGAGCATGTATGCCATATATGATGACCATGATTTTGGCCTCAATGACTGTATTCCCGGTCCGGAAACTGAGAAGCCAGCGTGGAAACGGCAGGTCTGGGAGTCATTTCAGCAGAACTGGGTGAACCCGGCTTATGGTGGTGGTGAAACCCAGCCCGGCTGCTGGCACGACTTCACCATCGGTGACGTCCACTTCATCATGCTCGATGGCCGCTTTTACCGAAGCCGCAGTGGCACAGCGAGTATGCTCGGTTCAGCACAAAAGGAATGGCTGCTGGAGACTCTCAAGAATTCCACAGCGACATTCAAGGTGCTGGCCTCGCCAGTTCCCTGGACGGTCGGCGTCAAGCCGGGCAGTAATGACACCTGGGACGGATTCGCCGAAGAACGAGAGGAGATCTTCTCATTCGTCGAAGCCAATAAAATCAACGGACTCCTGCTGATCGCCGCAGATCGACACCGAACCGACTTGCGAATAACACCACGCCCGAAGGGCTATGATCTTTACGAGTTCGAGAGCTCCAGGTTGACCAATCGTCACACGCACAAGGTGGTCCAGACCGACGGCCTGGTGTGGGGTTACAACAAGACCTGTTCGTTTGCTCGCATGCGGTTCGATACCACAGCTGAGGACCCGTTTATCCAACTCGAAGCTGTCACCATTGATGGCGATGTCGTTCACGAATTCACGCTGCCGCTGAGCACGCTGACGCACCGTTAAGGTACGGGCGAGGATTACGAGCTACAGGAGAGCATGGAACAGCCTGGCCGGTCACGGGCCCATTCCGGTCGCTTGGCAAAGTACTGCTGGCTTTCCGGCTGCTCGTCGTAAGGATGCCGCAGTAATTCCAGCAGTTCATCGACCAGCGAGTAGTCGCCATCCTCGGCCTTGTCGATTGCCAGCTGGGCCAGGTAGTTACGCAGTACGTACTTTGGATTGACGGCATTCATTGCTGCCCGTCGATCATCGTCGGATCTGTCATCGTGCTTGAGCCTCTGCTGGTATCGCCGCAGCCAGTCGATCGTGGCCTGCTGGTGCTCATCCGACAGTTGGGATTCCAGATAGTAGGATTCCAGCAGGGGTTCGATAAGCGATGCTGAGCTGTCGCTTTGTGAGGACTCGGATGGCAGGTCAGCCAGCAGACGAAAAAAGATCGTCATGTCGGTTTCGACCTGTTGCAATAAATCAAGCAGGTCATGGACCAAGGGGCCATCGGTTGCTTCCTCAAAGCTGACAAGACCAAGCTTGTTGGCCATCATGGTCTTCCAGCCATCCTGGAACGAGCTGGTGTACGACTGCAAGGATGCTTCCAGGGCTTCCTTGTCGTCGACAACCAGCAGCAGCGCGTTGGCCAGCTGGGCGAGGTTCCAGAGTGCCATCTGCGGTTGCTGACCAAAGCAATAACGACGCCCCTGGGCATCCGTAGTGTTGGGCGTCCAGCCGGGATCGTAATCCTCCAGCCAGCCATAAGGGCCATAGTCGATCGTCAGACCGAGGATTGACATGTTGTCGGTGTTCATCACGCCGTGGACGAAGCCGACTCGAGTCCAGTGCACGATCATGTCGGCGGTCCGCTGGCAGACTTCGTCAAACCATCGCAGGTATGTCGCGGGGCTTGGCTCACCGAGTTCTGAAAAGTCGTTGCGGAGTGTGAAGTCGAGCAGTCGCTGCAAGTTGGCTGGGTCATTGCGAGCGGCAAAGATCTGGTAATTCCCAAACCGCAGGAAAGAAGGTGCGACGCGGCAGACAATGGCTCCCGGCTCCATTTTCGGGTGGCCGTCGTAGAACATGTCGCGTCTCACCTCCTGGCCGGTGACCACGAGGCTGAGTGCCCGGGTGGTGGGAACGCCGAGGTGATACATCGCTTCGCTGCAGAGAAACTCACGAACAGATGATCGCAGCACCGCCAGGCCGTCGGCCGAGCGGGAATAGGGTGTCAGGCCGGAGCCTTTGAGCTGCAGCGTCCAGTGTTCGCCTTGTGGATTGACAAGCTCGCCAAGATTGATGGCACGGCCATCGCCAAGCTGGCCCGCCCAGTTGCCGAACTGGTGACCTCCATAACACATCGCAAAAGGGTCCATGCCGTCCAGCAGGCGATTGCCGCCAAAGACCTCGGCAAAGTCCGAGCAGCTGTGCGGGTCGACGTCGAGGCCAAGCAGGTCGAGCACGTCCTGCGAGAAGCTGGCAAGTTTGGGCGCCGGCATGGCGGTTGGCGTGACTCGCGAATAACAGGCACCCATCACCTGTCGCAGGAAATTGGCTTCTTCCGGGTCTGCTGGAAGTTCTCGAGTGAAGCGATTGTCGAAAGTCGGATTCATGAAATGCCGCTACCGTGTCGGGGAGTCGTCTGGATATGAATATAACCGCTCAGCTCCAAGCCGATAATGTACCGAGCACGCGACCAGGCCTGACAGATCGTGGTAGCCAGTGGCGGTGGCGGTGGCTGGATGAAATAATGCGTCATCTTCAGTCCGGTGTGTTATTGCTACTTTACCCACAAGAACCAGCTTCACCATGTCCAACGACTATCCACTCTTTCCCACCGCAGTGATTGGCAGCATGCCACGCCCCCAGTACGTCAAGGATCTGCTCGCTGCCCGGACGGCTGCCGGAACGAACTTGTCGGCAGAGTTGCAGCAGCGGACGGATGATGCTGTCCGCTTTGTTATCGACTTGCAACAGCAGGCAGGTATCAATGTCGTCTCCGATGGCGAGTGGCGACGGGAGACGTATGTAGATGTGATCGCCGACCTGCTGGATGGCTTTGAGTGGATCGAGCGCGAGTTGTTTGGCTATCACCAGGTCGTGACCGGGGAACTCAGGCCGAGGGATAGCGGAATCGTGGCACGCGAGGCCCAGTTCCTGAAAGATAATACGGATGGCCTCACCAAGGTGGCACTGCCGTCGCCTTACTTGATTGGCCAGCGGATGTGGGAGCCGGAACACTCTCAGGGAGTCTATCCAACTCGCGAGGCATTTTGCGAACAGCTTGTTCCGGTCATACGAGAGGAATTGCTGGCAATTCGGGATGTCGGCGTGGATATCATCCAGCTGGACGAGCCGCATCTCTGTGTGCTAGTCGACCCCGAGGTCCGTGCCACGTTTGCTGATCCGGATGACGAGATGCGCAAGGCAGTGGAATGGATCAACGCAATCGTTGAGGGAGTCGACGGAGTCCGATTGGCTGTCCATCTTTGTCGCCGCAACTGGGCTCGCGAAGGGTGGGGTGCCGCGGGAGGTTATGAAGCAATCCTGGATGCGATCCGGCAGCTGAAAGTCGACCAGCTGATGATGGAATTCAGTATTCCCGTGGCCGGTGATGTCGCCGTCCTTAAGGAGATGCCCGAACATACGTTAATTGGACTGGGCTGCATCGACGTGCGATTTGAGGAAATTGACCAGCCTGAGACGGTGGTCCAGCGAGTCGAAAAGGCGCTGGAGTATGTGGCGGCGGATCGCTTGATGCTGACACCTGACTGTGGTTTCTCGCCGGGCAAGGACCACGGTATTCCGCTCGACGAAGCTTATCAAAAACTCTGTAGCCTGGGAGCAGCCGGGCAGATCATGCGAGATCGGGCAGCCGGTCCCTTGTCGTAAGCGACATCAGCAGCAGGCCTAGAAAGGCGACAAGGCATCCCCATGCCGGGAAGGTGTCACGAAAGAGGTAACGGTATGAGACGATGCTCATAACAATCGTGATCAATCCTGTGCCGATCGATATCCAGAGAAATCTGTAAAAGCCCCAGACTGCCATGACAATGCTGACAAGGGCCACCGCCACGATTGCGAATCCCGCCATCGGCTGCAGCCTAAACAGGTTCCAGACCTCTTGCTTTTCCCAACTGTTCGGCAGCAGCAGTGGGCAGTAGGCAGAAATCATCAGCAGCAGGGCGCCGATACTGGCGACTGCCAGTCGCCTGCGTTCGCTAAATGGATAATGAGCCATGTCGACGGATCTCGTGTTGGATACTGTCGCACCAGACCAGTTACCACACTGCGGGCAGGCCAGCAGGGTGGCAGCACCTCCATGGGTTATCGAGCTGGATTCTGTGTTACTTATCGCCGAGCCGCAGAATCCGCATGATTGTGCCATTGTTGTCTTCTCCGTGTGAAAGTGGTTTTCGTAGCCTGGGCGCAGACCAGCGGATCATCCGCGGTGAGGCAGCCGGTCTCTTGTGGTAATCAAGATTAGGACCAATGCGATTATCACCACCGCAATTCCCCAGGCCGGATAGAGTGGTTGGCAGCGCTCGGCGATAGTTAATATTGCACCGCTGTAAATAAAGACGGAGGCAAGTGCCGGTAACCAGAGACCGCTGTAGTAACGCCAGAACGACAGTCCAAATGCCAGGAAGACCACCATTATTTGTAGTGCGGCGGCGGGTGGGTGCAGTACAAACAGGTTCATCGACGCTGCGCTGGTTACACGCATACGAGCGCCGTTAACGAACGACTGGTTTTCTTGCAATTGGAGTAAAGGACAAAACGTGCAGAACAGCAGCAACAGGACGCCGGCCATTGCAACGCTCAACCGGTAGGGCTCCTTGAACGGTTGGCCACTGACGACCCTGACCGCTTTCGAAAGGCGAGCCATTTTGTGTGCTCTCTCGGAAGCCGATGTGCTTTCTGGTCTGCCTGAAAAATTTCCGCAGCGAGGACAGGTAGAAACGCTGACGGGACCGTCGCCGGCGGCGGTCCACTTTGTTGACTCGCTTAACATGGCGCCGCAAAAAACGCATTGATGTGCCATTTCCTCTTCTCCGTGTGAAAGTGGTTTTCCTGTCCTGGCTTTCGGCGCGAGGGTTTCACCTGAGCTGGATTGTTCTGGTTTGGTTACATCGTCCCCTCTATCAACAGTTAACGCAGTTGGCCGTCAGCGTCGGACAACAGGAGAGGCGGAGTTGAAGTTGCTGAAGCCGACTTCGATCATCGGCGGACAGGCAGCCGGTCTTTTGTCGACAGCAACATCATGGCCATCGCAATGACGGCAACGGCGGACCCCCAGCCTGGATAGAGGTCTCGAGAATATTGGGCAATATCGACAATGGTAGCGCCAAGGATGAACAGTGATACAAGCACGGTTATCCATATGAACCCATAATGGCGGTAGGCCGCCATGCCGATGCTGAGGAAGGCCATCAATACGAGTACCGTCGCCGCCCCTGGTTGCATGACAAACAGGTTCAACGAGGTAGTGGTTTCAAGACTTCCGCCGTAAGCGATTCCCATTCGATACGTCTGCTGAAGTAATGGGCAGAAGGCCGAAAACAGCAACATCAAGCTGCCTGCAATGGCAACGGCTAGCCGGTAGGGCTCCTGGAACGGCTGTCCGGTGAAGACCACATCCGCTGGCGAGCTTCTGGCCATTTTGGATAATCTTTCGGTAGCCGACGTAGTTTCTAACCCGCCTGACAATTTGCCGCATTGCGGACAGGGAGAAAAACTGTCACCACCCTGATCGGACGCCACTGGCGATTCGCTTAACTCGGCACCGCAGTAAACGCATTGGGTGACCATTTTCTCTCCCCCAGGGTGGTAGGCGTTGGTTGCTGTCCTGTTTACAGGTTTCACACATCTTAGATGATCAGAGCCGCAGCCCTAGGATGTGTCTTCCACGTCAGCTGTTGTCGCCCTCTATCACAGTTAACGCAGTTGGCCGTCAGCGTCGGACAACAGGAGAGGCGGAGTTGAAGCTGCTGGCGCCGACTTCGATCCGTAGTCGGTAAAAAAATGCGGCTGATGTGGTGTGGCCGTATCGCAGGCGGGTAGATTAGTGGCGGTAAGGTAACCGATACCTCGATGACAGTAACATCATGGCCATCGCAATGACGGCAACCACGGCCCCCCAGCCTGGATAAAAATCTGAACCATGTTTGGTAATGTTGGCAATGGCGATGCCAATGGTGATCAGTGATAGAGTCACGGATAGCTTCATGAACCCGTAAAAACGGTAGACCGCAAAGCCGATACTCAGGAAGACCAGCCCTGTGAGTAGGGTCGCCGCGCCTGGTTGCATGATAAACAGGTTAAGTGAGTGAGTAGTTTTGTGGGGGATCTGAAGTAATGGGCAGAAAGCCGAAAACAGCAACATCAAGCTGCCT
>CAUZOB010000167.1:0-11334 GCA_963581185.1 Planctomycetota bacterium
GGATGCAGGATCTGCCAGCCTGATATCCGATCCTTGTCTGTCAGTTCGCCTTGCAGGCGACGGATCCACTCGGCACGCGACTCGGCGAGCTCGCTGTACGAACGTCCTTGTATCGACTCCTGCTCGACAATCTCCCCGTCCAGTTGCTTGATCCGCTGACGTTGTTCCAGCGTGGGTACATTTATCACCGGCTTGGCATTGCCGCCGGCGTCGACGCTGCCAGATTCTTCGATGTGGTTGAAGTAGGAATAGAGCTGATAGTACTCGCGTTGGCTGACAGGGTCGAACTTGTGGTCATGGCAGCGGGCACAGCCAACAGTCAGTCCCATCCAGACCGTGGAGGTGGTTTCGGTGCGGTCAAAGACATACTCCACCCGATTCTCCTCGGGGATCCGCCCACCCTCGCCATTGAGCGGGTGGTTGCGGTTGAATCCGCTGGCTACCAGCTGATCCAAGCTTGGGTTTTCCAGCAAGTCGCCTGCCAGCTGGTCAACGGTGAACTTGTCAAAAGGCATGTTGTCATTGAAGGCCTCGATGACCCAGTCTCGCCAGAACGACATCGTCCGCGTGCGGTCGCCCTGGTATCCATTGGTGTCGCTGTAGCGGGCTGCTGCCAGCCAGTGCCAGGCCATGTGCTCGCCAAACTGGTCGGCGTCCAGCAACCTGTCCACCAGTTGCGGGTAGCGGAATTCAGATGAGTCTGAAAGGAAGGCGTCGAGTTGCTCGAGCGTCGGCGGTAGACCGGTCAGGTCGAGGTAGAGCCGACGAGCCAGGGTCTCAGGTCCGGCTGCGGCCGAGGGAGCGATCTTCTCTTTCTCCAGGCGGGCCAGGATGAAGTTGTCGATCTCGTTGCGAGGCCAGCTCTTGTTTCGGATGGCGGGAGGCTTTGCCGCAGTCGGTGGTACCAGCGACCAGTGGCGAGAAAAATCGGCTCCCTGGCGAATCCATCGAGTTAGCAGTGCCTGGTCTTCACGGCTCAGCGTCTTGTCGCTATCCGCTGGCGGCATGCGGACATCTGGGTCTGTGGATGTGATCCGATGGATCAACTGGCTCTGACTTGGCTTGCCGCGCACAATGATCCGCCGCTGCTCGTCCGAGAACAGGTCCTGTTCTCGGTCCAGTCGCAAGTCCGCCTGTCGTGCTTTGGCGTCCGGTCCGTGGCACTGGAAACAGTAGCTGGACAGCAGTGGCCGAATCTGGCGGTGAAAGTCAACCGGCTCGGCGGCGCCGAGCGATGCCGGTATGGCAAGCAGAAGGCCAACTGCCGTTGCCAGGATAATACGTGCTGCTTTCATGGAGTCTCTTGAAGAAGATTCCGTGGTGTGGTGTCAATCCTTATCGTATCCCATCGCCCACTCCCTGCAATCGAAAGCCGATCGTGAGCGGCGATTCCTAGGGTTGGTCGGCATCGTACCCCCGGATAGTCGTTTCGCTCCGCAACGACTTCTGATCGACGAGCTGATAGGCCGAAAGTCTCCAACCATCGTCTGCGGCCTTGATCGTCAGCACCGCCTGGTACTGGTTTTCCCGCTCGTGGATGTGGCCCCAGTGCTCGACCATGCCCGTCACCCGCCATGTTGCCAGGTACTGGAATGATCCGCGTTCGGCCTGCTGGAGTTTGCCAACGGCCGGGGCAACGTTCTTGACGCGAGCAATCGCGCCGCCCTGTTCTGCCACCAGCAAGGACCGCTTGGTCTGCAGGAATAACTGTCTCAAGAGCGGACCCTCGACGCTGGTCGCCATAGCATCGTAAACACCGGCGTCCCCTGTTTGCTGAAAGCTCTGATAGACATTCCGCAGCAGGGCAGTGCTGATTGCCGACGCTCTCTTCGCATCCGGTCGGATCACACGGCCCTTGCTTATGCCATTGGTGATGGGCCGAATGTCGATGTCCGGAACAGCATCCTTGCCGGTACGCCAGTTGAGCTGGTTGCGATCCTTGACAAACAGGTGCTCCTGGCTGGGTCGGTCAAATGCCAGCAGGGTTGATTGCAGGAAGGTGGCGTAGGGGTTGAAGGACTCCCAATGAAAGTCGACCTGGCGGGGAGTTGTCTTTGTTCGATAGCTGAGGATAATACCGACGCGAGCCTGGTAGATACTGACTGTGCGAGCCGGGGCGTTGAGTGCAAAGTCGCGGATGTCGAGTCCGAAGAAGTTCAGTCGGGTTAATCGTGCGCTGCTGGTCTGCCCGTTAATTACGACCGGGTTTCGATCCAGGAAGTAATCGGCGATCCGATCACGGACAGCCTGTTGTTCCTCGACAGTCACGAATTCCGGGTCAGCCCGCGGTACCTTAAGCCAGGACTCAAGTGTCAGCAGCGGCACAAGGATCTCATGGCGAACCTCGCGCGGCGTGATGTAAATGAACGAATAGAGGCCACTGTAACTGGTGATGCCGAGTCGCTGGCGGAATTGTTGCTGGCGTTGCTCGCGGTACTGGGCCAGCGTCATCGTCCGCCGTGGCGGATTCTTCCAGTCGATTTGGTAACTCACCGGTCGGGCTGCCGGGATCTGACGGGAACGATCAATCAACACGCCCTCTTGCAAGACCACAAGGTCCAGCTGAGCTGGCAAGACCGGTGTGGCTCCGCCAAGTTGTTGGGCAACGGTGATCAGCGTGAGAGGATGGTCAAGTGCACAGCGCAGATGGTAACGGACGACGCGCGCCTTCAATTCAGATTGCAGCACGCCCCGCTCCGGAATACCCGTCAGATCCAGCTTGTCATGCAGACTCTTCAGTCGCTGGCCCTCATCATCCACCAGCTGGATGCCATCAAGGATGAACTGTTGATGACTCTCCGCAGCCTGCCGCAGATTGGCGGATGGAAAGTAAAAGTCCTTGCCCGCTTCGATCTTGTAAAACAGCACCAGGTCTTCCAGCATCACTTCAACTTCCACCCGGATATGGTCCGGATGGACATCGACTATGGCGCTGGGAAGTGAAATCGGGTGTGCAGATACAGGCCTGGCTGCCCAGGGCGCCAGCAGTAGGGCCAAGATCAGGAGTGAGCGGAAATAGCTGGTCACTGGCTCCCCCCTGCTCCCTGTCTTGCCATCTCCGTCCATTGGCTGTTATCTGCCTGCCGAGTCCACCGCTGACCGCTAGGGGACGGTGACCATCGCTTCCACCCAGCGATTGAAATGCATGCCGTCTGAATGAACGTCCGCGGTGACCAGGTGAGTGCCGCTTTGGCTGTTAACCTGGATGCGAAGGGTTACCGCACCTGATGCTCCTGCCGCAAGAGTAACGCTCTTACTGGAAGACAGCAGCTGCATTCCCTCGGGCATGTGCGGCGTGACTTCGAATTTCCGACGACGAGGCGAGTGATTTGTGATCCGCACCTGGATTTCCGTCGTGCTACCTGGCTCGACTGTGCTTCCATACGGATAGCCGACAGCCCACTGCTCATCGATCCCGTAATTTGGATTGTCCCAGGGAAACAGTTCCTTCAGCATGTTGCGGCGTGCACGGTAGCGGCTGATCAAGTACAGCATCTCGTCATCGTTAAAGCGGAACACGTGCGGAATGTGCTGGTTGATGATCCAGTAGTCCTGACGCATTCGCTGCAGCTTCTTCAGGCACAACAAATAACCCTGATCCTCACCCACCAGGTTGCGATTGAGGACGCAATAGTCGTCCACGCCCGACGGCGAAAAAGCATCACCGATAAAGAAGACCGGCTTTTCGTCGGGCCGCCGCACCAGCAGGCCGCCATGGTAGATCGTCTGGCCAGGATAGAAGTGGAATGTCAGCTGGTATTCCTTCCATCGCATCGACTGACCGTTGCGTACCGACTTGAGATTGGTGATCGCATTGGAAGTCATCGCCGGCATGTGGAAGGCCGCCGGATTGACCAGGATGTCGGCGTACTCCTGGGTGGCATAGACCGGGCACTTGTATTTCCTGGATGCTGCCTCAACCATGTCGGTGTGGTCATCGTGAAAGTGTGTCACGAAGATTCCGTCGACACCGCTGATCATGCCCGATTCGATCAACTGGTCGATACCATCGATAACTCGCTGATTGCCACAATCGAGCAGGAAGCCTCGACCGGAATCGGAGATCAGCAGGCGGCTGGTCGAGTTGACCCAGATCCACTCGGGCGTGTCCTGGTAGTGGGAATATTCCATCAGCGTGACCGGGAAGCCTTTTTCCAGGATGCGGTCGGCACAGATCTGCATCCGTTCACGCTTGAAGTACCAGTGCAGGGCATTGGTTGAGAGATAACTTCGATAGAGTGCCTTGACTCGCAGGATCAATTTGTTGATCGCTGCTGCCGGATCAGTAATCACTGGGCCACGGGCCGGCACCAGGATGTCCGGCTGGTGCGAGGCAACCAGCTCCAGGCTCTCGATCAGCTGTGACAGCCGGCCGCCGTAGCCGTGGTATCCACGCACCTGGGCATCGGGAATGGCATCCTGAAAGCTGAACAGGTCTACCAGCTGTCCGTCGCCGTAGATCAAGTCGCCGGTGAAGGCGATCTTCTTGCCGTCCACGTCCGTCAGATAAGTCACGCTGCCACGAGTATAACCAGGTGTTTCGAGAACGAGGAAAGTCAGGTCGCGCCAGCTGACCGTGCTGCCCTGTTTGACCCAGAGGTCGACATCGAGCGGTGAGCCCAGGATCCGAGTCGACTGCTGGTCATAGTCGTGAAATCGATTGGCGGTGAAGGCAGACCAGAATGCACCCGGATCGGCGATCAGGTCCTGCTCTGATTCGGGTGCAACGGCGCTGGCACCGTTGCCGACTGCTCGTCGAGCGGCCCAGACAACGTCCCGGCGATGATGTGTGAGCAACACCCGTTCCACAGCCGGATCGGCGTCTGCCGGTACTCCGTAAACGGCGAGCCGATTGCTGTCCCGCTGGATCAGCACGCCGTTGATCGGTCCATGCGTAACCGAGATACTCGGCGTCACCTCTTCAGCAGCGATATCGCCGACCGGAATACAAGCTAGTGAGAGCAATAGGCAGCTAATTGTGATGATGGCGCGCATGGTATTCACTGATTCGATTGTGGGTTGGCAACGGTCCGTATTTTAGCACAGGCCACTGGAAAGCCGAGCATCTTGGCCTGCAGAACAGCAGCGAACGGCCTGGCCGAGGTTGCGTTACAATGCGGGAATGATCCAGGCCAGCAATCTTTCCTACATGTATCCGGACAGTACTTTCCAGTTGCAACTGGCCGACTGGAATGTGTCGCAGGGTGAACAGTTGGCCATTGTTGGTCCCAGTGGTTCAGGCAAGACCACTCTCGTGAACCTGTTGGCCGGGATACTGCGCCCTAGCGAGGGCCAGCTGCGAGTCGGCCAGTGGCAGCTTGATGAAATGTCAGAACGCCAGCGGCGGGCAATGCGGGCCAGCTCGATTGGCCAGGTGTTCCAGGACTTTGAGCTGATCGATTACCTGACCGTCCAGGAGAACGTCCTGCTGCCGTACTTGATAAATGGCAGCCTGACTCGGACGGCTGACGTGGACAGGCGAATTGAGTCACTTGCCGATCGGGTTGGTATCCAGTCGTTGCTGTCACGCCGGCCCGGCAAGCTGTCGCATGGAGAGCGACAACGAGTTGCAGCGATCCGAGCGTTGGTGGCCGAGCCACAGCTTGTCCTGGCCGATGAACCGACAGCCAGCCTCGACGCGGAAAACAAATTCCAGCTGCTGGAGTTGTTAAGTGATAGCTGCCGCGAGCTGGCTGCCACGCTGGTCATTGTTACCCATGATGAAGCGGTTGCAGACAGAATGGAATCGCGTTTGGACCTGTCGTCTCAGTTGGCAGCGAGGGTCTGAGTTATGGCACGCCTGTTCTTGCTGGCCCGTCGTTCGATCAGCTTTCATCGATATCGCTCGGCCATTATTGCGCTCTGCCTGGGAGTAACAATAGCCCTGCCAGTCAGCGTCCGTGTGATGGTCTGGCGGTTCCAGCAGCAGGTGAGTCAGCGAGCTGAGGCAACTCCGCTGGTCATCGGGCCACGAACCAGCCGTTTTGACCTGGTCTTGCACGCGCTCTACTTCCAGTCGGACGTGCGGGGGCGATTAAAGATGGAACTGCTGGACGAGGTTGCAGATGGCCTGGCTGCACGGGCCATCCCACTGCATGCCGGGCACCGGGCCCAGCAACAGCCGGTGGTGGGAACGACGGCGGATTACTTCGCGTTTCGGCAGCTGGAGTTAGCGAGTGGCCAGGACTGGCAACGGCTGGGCGATTGCCTGCTGGGTGCCAGTGTCGCTCGTCGCCTGCAACTGCAAACCGAGGATAGTCTCCTGACCGATCCGTTGGATCCGTTCAATATCGTTGGTACGGCGCCGCTCAAGATGCGAGTTGTTGGTTTGCTTGCCGCCAATGGATCGGCGGACGACAACGCTGTTTTTGTGTCCCTGGAAACTGCCTGGGTGATCGAGGGCATTGGCCATGGCCATCAGAATGTCGAACAGGAACAGCACGGGCAACTCGGGATGTCTGCGTCGTTCACTGAAGTGACCGATAACAACCTCGATTCGTTTCACTTTCATGGCAGCCGCTCGTCGTTTCCGTTGACAGCGATCCTGGCGGTTGCCGAAAATCCTCGTCAGGCGACTTTACTGGAAGCTCGATTCCTGGATCCGGAGTCGACGGTTCAATCGCTGCGTCCAGTCGATGTGGTTGAGGAAATGATGGGGCTGGTGTTTCGTGCCCAGCAGTTCTTCGATCTGCTGGCGGTCCTGATGGCAGCCGTTACGATTGTGCTGCTGGGACTGGTGATTGCCCTCTCCCAGCGGCTGAGAGCACGTGAGATGCGGACGATGGTCAAGATCGGCTCCAGCCGGTCGCTGACATTCTGGCTGCAAGCGACCGAACTGGGTCTGCTATGCCTGGCTGGGCTGCTGTTTGCAGCTGCCCTGGTAGCAATCTCCATGGGCCTGCTGCCACAATTGATGGATCGAGTGATCAGTGCTTAGGAGTTTTTAACGTGACGACCGAGAGAGAGCTTTATCCCGAGCTGCCTGCCGAATTGCGGCGGCTGACGCCACGGTCGTTAATTCGATTCGTTGGCCCGGGCTTGATCATCGCGTCGGTGACAATTGGCAGCGGCGAGTTGGTGCTTGCCTCTCGAGGCGGTTCGGTATTCGGATACACCATGCTCTGGTGTTTCCTCGTGGCGGGTATTTTCAAAGCGATCCAGGTTTATTCGTCAGGGCGATACCTGGCCTTGACTGGAGAGCACCCGATGACCAGCTGGGCCCGAATGCCGGGTCCACGCTACTGGTTTCCACTGCTGATCGCCTTGCCAACTGTGCTGGTGATGCCGATCGCCTTTTCGGGTATCAGCGAAATTCTGGGTGGCTATATCCACGAGCTGACTGGCGGTACCAATCAAGGGGCTGCCGTCGGACCATTTGAGCACCAGGAGTTTTGGGAAAATGTCTGGGCTGCCTGTGTCATCTCGGGTTGTTTCCTGCTGGCACTCTATTCCACCCTGACCATGCTCGAACGAGTCAGCGTGGTCGTGCTGGGTATCCTGCTGGTCTGTGTGATCTGTTCGGTGGTCGTAAGTCAGCCCGACCTGCCAGCCTTTTTCCAGGGATTACTGGTGCCTCAGGTGAATGATTATGAGCCCTGGGTGACAGAGGCTTCCAAGGAGTTTGTCGGTCGCAGTCCGTGGTTGGAAGTTGCCCTTTACCTGACGGCAGTCGGTGGTGGCACTTACGACTACGTCGGCTATATCGGCATGATGCGGGAAAAGAAGTGGGGACTCTCTGACCGTGGTGTTACGAGCCGCGAGCAGATCGCAGCGGCCATTGAACAGCAGGGAGCTGACGGCGAGCAGCAACTGGAGCGAGCCCGGAAGTGGACGCGAGCGCCGCTGATCGATACATCGTTTTCATTCGCCATCGTGATACTGGTGACCCTGCTGTTTGCCGTGCTGGGTAGCGAACTGCTGCATTCACGCCAGCAGGTGGTCGATAACGCGAGACTGTTGTCGCAACAAGAAGTATTCCTGACCGAACTCAGTCCGTCGCTGAAATGGGTCTACCGGTGCGGCGTGTTCCTGGCATTCATTGGGACACTGTATGGAGCATTTGCGATCTACCAGCAGACGGTGGTCGAGAGCGTCAGAGCATTACGGAACAAGGAACTGACGGCAGGCCAGGAGACGACAATCAGACGGGCCACGCTAGCCTATTGCTTTCTGGGAGGTCAGGTGATGATGTGGCTGCCACAGACTGTGGCGGGGAATGTGATTGAACGGATGACATTTGGAGCCATTATCGGCGGCGCCGCCTCCTGCGGCCTGTGGTGCATTGCCATGCTCTGGAGTGACCGGCGCGGCTTGCCAGCAGCGCTGCGAATGCGCTGGCCGCTCTGGCTGATGACTTTACTGGGTGGAATTGTCATGACGGTACTTGGGGTCTGGGCATTGATCGAGTATTGTCTGCCTGCATCATAGAACTGCTGAAGGAGCGAATCAGACCGTGAAGATTTCCGATTTCAAGCTGCACAGATTGCACGTGCCATTACGCGAGACAATTGGTGACTCCCAGGTTCGTTTTGACGATCACTGGATGACGATCGTCGAATTAGAGACGGACGACGGACAGACCGGCGTTGGATGGGATATTCAACAGGGCGTGCCGACCGCCAGCCAGGCTGACCAGGAAGCGGTTTTTCGGCATTCCAGCTGGCCCACGATCGAAGGCCACAATCCACTCTCGCTGGCCCTGCGGATCTCCCGCCCGCGCGGCGGTAATGTGGGTGTTGGCTTTCGTCCGATCACGGTGGAAACTGCTCTCTGGGATCTGGCCGCCAAGCAGATAGGCTTGCCCCTCTACAAGGTGCTGGGTGGAGAAAGCCCCGAGGTCAGAGCCTATGCAAGCACGCTCGACTTTCATCTCTCTGACCAGCAGTTTCGCGAGAAGCTGGAGAACTTTCACCAGCTCGGATTCCGGGCAGTGAAAATCAAGGTCGGCCATCCTGACCTGCAGTGGGATCTGCGGCGGATGGGAATTGCCGTCGAAGTGATGGGACAGGGTCAGCCGCTGATGATCGACGCTAACGAGGCCTGGTCGGTCAAGGAGACGATGCTGAGAATGCATGCCTATCGGGATGCCGGCTTCGAGATCTACTGGATTGAAGATCCAATTACCCGCGATGACTATGACGGTTATGCGCGACTCTGTGCTGAGCTACCGTTTTCCCGGGTCAACACAGGCGAGTACCTCGGTTACTCAGGCAAGCGACGTCTGATTGAATCCCAGGCGGTCGACGTCGTGAACATTCATGGCTCGATTGGCGTGTCTCGTGATGTCGCGCGGTTGGCTGCGGATTATGGCGTGCCGGTGTCGCTGGGCAACACAATCATGGAAATCGGTGTGCATCTGGCAGCCAGTCTGCCGGAATGCCTGTTCCTGGAATTCTCGGATCTTCGCTGGAACGAGCTGGCAGTGGAACCGATCCAGTTTCGCGATGGGATGGCCATCGCCCCGGACCGGCCGGGCCATGGGATTGAACTGGACCGAGAGCGGCTGGCACATTACGCAGTCGCGGGCGACTAGAACCGCCGCAGATTCAACCGGCCAGTAACTCGGCAAACGCCGCGCGGAACTTGTCGACCTTGGGTGCGACGACCGCGGCGCAGTAACCCTGGAAAGGATTCCGGCGGAAATAGTCCTGGTGGTATTCCTCGGCTGGATAGAACACGCCCAGTGGAGCTACTTGCGTGACGATTGGACTGTCCCAGCTGCTGGAATTGTCGAGCAATTCGATCGCCTGCGTGGCAACGGTCTGCTGCAGCTCGTCGTGGCAGAAAATTGCCGAGCGATATTGCGTGCCGACGTCGTTGCCCTGGCGATTGAGCGTTGTCGGGTCATGGACGCGAAAGAAAACTTCCAGCAACTGCTGAAAACTGACGATCGACGGATCGTATTCCAGCTGGCAGACTTCGGCGTGATTCGTCGTGCCGCTGCAAACCTGCTCGTACGTTGGGTTGGCTGGATCGCCACCGGTGTAGCCGGAAATAACCGCCTGGATTCCAGCCAGCTGCTGGAAGACGGCTTCCAGGCACCAGAAACATCCACCGCCGAAAGTCGTTGATTCAGTACTCATGCTGTTGCCGTTGTCTTCAAGGTCACGGTTGTGAATGCAGTCGCTGGTCGGATAGGTCAAGCATATACATGATCTGGTTGTAGTCGTAGCGGGGCGTCTGGTCGGGGTTGCCGGAAAAAGTGTGTGTGTAAGTTCCCTCGAAGTAGATCAGCTGCCCGCCGCGCTGGTCAAACATGGGATGCTGCTTGGGGTTATAGAAGCTGTACTTGTCGTGTGTCACGATCTTGATCGCTGCCGACCATGGCCCCTCAGGGATTTCTGCCTCGGCATACCAGACCTCGCCAAGTAGCGAACTGCCAAAAGTCTCCAGCCCGATCATGATCCAGCGTTTTCGGTACGGGTTCCAGTTGATCGAACCGCTATGGATCTGGACGGCCTTGTCTGAGTTGGCATCGGCCAGTCGCAGCGGTGATTCGCTGGCCTTGATCTGGTTCGACTTGATTAGCTGTTGAATTCGCTGGGAAGTTAATCTCAGGCCAGCTCGCTTCCAGGAATAGACAAGCGTGCCGGTGTCGTCTCGCTGGACTTTCAATTCGTCAGCAGAGCTGCCGATCGCCAGGCAATTGTAGGCCTCGTACTGAGCTGGATCCCGGACCGCTGCCAGCGTGGCTGGTACCCGGACCTGGGGGAGGGGATTGCCGTAGTAGATATAGTCCTGGCCGTTCACGCTGTGCGGGAAGGGATGTCCGTAGGGCATCAACTCGTGCTCTTTGTATTCTCGCAGATGCGTGAACTGTTCCGTCTCGTCATCGAACACCACCAGGCCGCGGCGATATATAGTTAGCGGTGGCTTAACCTTGACGTACATGGCGAACATATTCTGACTGCCGTCCTGGCCCTCGACGACCGTCAATCCGTTGATCCAGGTAGGTCCCCTGCCGGGCATTTCTGCAGTCGGTTTGGCGAACCCCTGCTTCCCAAGGAAGTATTCCAGGTTGACCCCGCTGGAGGGATCCAGGCCGCCCTTGCCGGGCAACTGGGAAATCGCACCGGGAACGTGAAAATTACCCAGTGGATACTCCGGCTTGTTGGTGTCACCCCAGAACCAGTAGATCTTTCCCTTGTAGACGGCGTTGACCACGCTGTCGCTACCGAACACGCGACCGTTGATCAAGGGTTGCCTTGTTGGAGCAGAATCTCCGACCAGCAGGCTGTCACGATAGATTCCGTTTCCGGTGACTCGATATAGTCGCTGGGCGATATTCGTGCGTTCCACTTCCAGCGTCGCTTCGCCACCAGCTGTAATTCGCAG
>CAUZOB010000168.1:0-11300 GCA_963581185.1 Planctomycetota bacterium
GACGTCCGACAGCGATGGACCATCGCAGAATTCCAGCACCAGGAACATCGTATTGAGTGCCGGGAAATCATCCAGCAACTTGACGCAATGAGGATGGTCGATCTGCTTCAGGATGTCCGCTTCCTGGTGAAATCGCATCATTGCCTGGGGATCATAGACCATGTCATGGCGCATCATCTTGAGTGCCACGGGCTGATCGTCTGAGAGGCAGCGAGCTTCGTAGACAACGCCCATACTGCCACGTCCGCAGCGCTGGATGACGTGGTAGTTGTTGATCGATCGGCCGCAGAGGACATCACGGTTGGCGGTACCAATACGCAGCGCCACCTGTTGAGAAACGAGCGCGCTGGCAGCGGGATACTCCTGGGCAATCTCCTCAAAAGCGGCGTTGGGGATTTCCAGCGCGGTCACTTCACCAACTGCTTCCACGTCGGCACTGCGTGGTTGCCCGGTCATCAGTCCGATTTCTCCGATAATGGAAAACGGCTTGAGTCGATTCAGCAGGTGCTGTTCACCAGCATTGTCCCGCATACTGACTTTGACTTCTCCGGCGGTCACAATCATCATGCTGTCGGCAGCGTCACCCTGCTTGACTAGCAGCTCGCCTGACTGAAAAACTCTCTGCTGACTCGTTTTGCTGAGGCGGCGGCGCAACAGGAGTGGCAGTTCGGAGAAGGGGAATGAGTTTTCCAGTGCTTTGGCGTGGGGGTATTCGGACAGCTCTGGCTCGCTCTGCTCCTCCGCCGGCTGGTCCTCAGCGGCCGAGAAGTGGGAGGCCAGCAGGTCGGACGGATTGGATTCATCGATGGCGATGTGGATTTCCAGCAGCAGAGAAATATCAGCTGCCAGCTGTGGGAATCGATCGCGCAGCTTGGCCTCATCGATCGCTTCACCATACAGCTGGCAGAGGTAGATTTCTTGGTAGATAAGATCCAGCAGAACGGCCTGGTCGCTGGCAAGATTGGGATATTGCTGCAGGTAGTGCTCGACGCGGACCGGGTCACCCCGCTCCCATGACTGCATCTGGTCGGCGCACAGCACAGCCATGAATTCAGAGACAGGTTCGCCGCTGTCAGCCATTCAATTCACCCTGCCGTGCCGAGGATTCTAGTTACCTTGTCCATTGCTCGCTTGAGTTGCTTGCGTAGCTTGTCTGGAGTCGCCGAATGCCGCTCAGCAATTTCATTCCACTCGTAGCCCTGCGCCCGCTCGTCCAGCAGAACTCGCTCTTCGTCACTGAGCAGCGAACGAAATCGATCCATCAGTTCTTTGCGGCTGACCATGGTACTGGGAGAATCGTCCGAGTCGACGACCATAATGGACTCTTGCTGCATTGAAATATTCCGTCGCAGGTCGCGCCGCTGGGCGTGCAGTCGGCGGACCTTGTCGGTAACTCGATTGCGAATCATGGTCGCAATCAGGCGGAGCAGGTCGTCCGAGGAATTCAGCTGCAGATCGCCCGCCCGAACTCGCTGGAAGAAGACCGCCATGACGGACTGGTAGATGTCCTGTGAGTCGACGACACGCCGAATCTCATTGCCATGCAGGCGGATCCGCGCCAGTCGACGCAGGCTGGCGCCATAGCGATCGATCAGCTGCTGGGCAGCATCATCCGAGCCGGACTCGATGCGGCGAATCAGGCCGGCAAAGTTTGAATCATCAAGCTGGTTCATGCGGCATGTGGATCCGGGGCAGGGGGGATGTGACCATGATAACCCAAATGGGACTACGTCATACGTGGCGGCTCACGACTCCTGTCGCTCGATCGCGCGAGTCAGGCTGAGAAAGTCGATCGGGAGTTCTGCCCTGCCATCCAGTAACAGCTGGCAGATGATCTCAGCGATCACCGGTGTGAACTTGAAGCCATGCCCGGACAATCCTGCTGCGATCACAACACCGGCCTCGGCCGGATGATGATCGATGACGAAGAAACGGTCAGGGGTCATGGTGTACATGCAGACTGTGTGGTCGCTGGGGACCAGGCTGACTCCCGGCAGGTAACGCTCGAGGAAGGCGGTCACCACGGCGCGTTCCTCGAGGTCAATTGAGCGATCGACCTGGAGTGGATCCTCGACCAGTTCACCGCCCGAGTGGAGTGCTATTTTCAGACCCCGTGAATCACTGGCTGGAAAGCCATAGAAGTGACCCTCGGGAACTTCGTAGAAGAATGCCGGGCAGCCGGCATCGCGGTCATAGCTGGCGTCTGCCTGGAACCAGTGCAGCGGTTTTCGCAGCACGGTAAGTTCCAGCCCCAGCTCAGTGAGTAGCGAGTTGGACCAGGCTCCGGCGGCAATCACCAGCTGATCGGCCCGGTGGCTGCCCTTGTCCGTTTCCACCAGGAAGCCATCTCCATCCTTTCGCCAGCCAGTAATCTCTTCGTCGAGGACAAGTTCCGCGCCCGCCCGGTTGGCCATTTCCAGTTGGGCAGCGACCGCCTGTTCCACCATCAAGTAGCCAGATCGCTGTTCAAAAATGACCTGGTAGTCGGGTGGGAAGCGGAAGCCGGGCCAGCGTCGTTCGGCCTCGGCCGCAGACAGGACCTCGATCGGCAAGTCGTATTGACGAGCGGAGGCCTGGATACCACTCACCAGTTCGCCGCCGACCGGGCCTGCTTCGAGGATGCCGGTTTCATGATACAGCTGCTGTCCCCATTCCTGCTGGGTCTGTTCCCAGAGCTTGTAGGCGCGGAGCACCAGGGGGACATAGTCCGGGTGTTCGTAGTAGGCCAGCCGGATCAGGCGGGTCTGGCCGTGTGAGCTGCCGAGCGCATGCGCGGCGGGAAATCGATCGAGTCCCAGTACGCGTACTCCTCGACGGGCCAGCTGGTAAATCGTGGCACTCCCCACGCCCCCGGCGCCCAGCACAATCACGTCGTGGTTCGACATCGGGCGGTTGCACCTGTTGAAGGAATCAGCCTGCCTGGCTAGCCGGTTCGCGGAGACGACCATCCAGCTTGACGATCAGCTGTTCCAGTACCAGTCGGGATGGCTCGCTCCGTGAGGCCCAGCTCTTGAGTGCCCGATCAGCATCACGTAACCACTGGTAGAGCTGCTGTCCTCGCTGACGCTGGATCTGCTTGAGTCGCTGGCTGTTCTCCTTGACGGACCAGTCCTTGAAGCCCGATTCAATCAGCGCATTGCCAATCGACAGTCGCTGGTTGGAACCCTCGGCGTCGAGGAACATGTAGGTTGCCTGGGCAAAGCGTCGCAGCGACCAGGCGATCTGGCCGAGCAGGGCAAAGGGGGTGTCACCCGACTGAATCAGCTTGTCGAGTTGTGCCAGTGCCGTTGCCGAATTACCGGCAGCCGCTGTGTCGATCAGGTTCCAGATCGACTCACTCTTCCAGCCCCCGACAATCGACTGAACCTGGTCGCCGTCGGCGGAATCCTGCTTGTCCAGGACCAGGCTGAGCTTGATCAGGCCCTGTTCCATCAGGCCAAAGTGTCCCTGGCAGAGTTCCTCCAGCCAGGCAGCTCCGTCGCGAGTAAGCTGCAGCTGATAGTTCTGGCTGGCTCGATCCTGCAGCCAGGCGCCAATCTTGCCAGAATCCGCTTTGCCACCACGTCCTGTTGGCGGGCCGCAATGAACGAGCCGCCCTGGCTCGGCTGCTGCCAGTCCCTTGTAGATTTTTGAGTTACCGTTGCACTTGGAGAGTAACAGGACCAGCAGGCCTGCCGGTGGCGATTCCAGCATCTTCTCCAGCTTGTCACGGTACTCGCTGAGAAAGCTGTCAGCTTCGTCCACAATCACGACTCGCTGGCTGTCGCCGCCAAACAGCGAAACGGTATTCAGCTCATCTGCCACGTCGCGCCAGAGTGCGGCCTTGTCATATCGGCCAAGTGGGACATCATCATGCTGCTCACCAAGTGCGACTTTGATGATGGCCTCGAGCGCCAGTTGCTGTAGAAAACGATCGCTGCCATACAGCAGGCAGAGCCCGCGATCGAGATCAGCGGGGGGCTTCTTGAGCAGTTCGAAGAGGTGTAGTGCAGCGGCCATGGCCGCCGATTATAGCAGACGCTGTGAGTTATCGTCGTGGCTGACTAAGGTAGTTGCGGTGGCTGACCTTGTGTCTCAACGCGGACCCAGATGAAGAGAGTCTCGCCAATAAACTGGGAACCGCCGGGCGTCGGATTCAGGTAAGTGGTGGAGAGCTGGAAGCGGTAGAGTCCGTCGCTGTCGACATGCACAAGCAGTGGCGCGGACAGGTCCGGGTCGCTAGCAAAGTGATGCCAGTTATCCTGTTCAGCAAGCGAACGCCAGAGCTGGACTCGCATCAGCCGCCGAGCCGGATCGACTCGATAGTTGAGCGCGAAGCTGCGCGATGTGCTGGTGTAGACTTGTGCCATGTCGAAGTCGACGAGTGGGCCAGCCGGCGGAATGGGATTCAATGCAGCTGGTGGTGGGGCCTGGACCTGATTGTCCGGCGGCCAGGGTGTGGCACCGGGAGTTGACTGCGGCGCCAGTGGACTGGCTTGCGGTGGTACCGACCGACGTAGCGATTGTGGCGGCAGGAAGATGGTGACGAACTCGCGACCATAATTCCCGGACAGGTCACGGGCTGTGGCCCTCAGGTAAATCACGCGGGACTCCGATACGGGTTGCCAGCGTGTGCGGCAGACGAGCGAGCCGGGAGCAACCTGCCGCGGCGGGTCGGTGATCTCAAGCTTGTGCCAGTCGGGGTCGTTGCCCAGCATGTACTCGATTGTCAGCTGATGGTTGGCTCCCAGGCGGTTATCCTCCACCCGGCACTCGAGGTCGATCCAGCCAGCGGCACTTACCTGCCGAGCGAGCTGGATTTGCGGTCGCGTGTTGTCCCATTCGACCTGCAACTGGGAAATCAGCTGGGCCGGCTGACGTCGGCCGTCCGGCATGCTGGCCGAGGCAGAGTACCAGTGGGGTCCCGGTTGCTGGGGGTCGACGATGAAATGCCTGGCACTGGCTGGCTGCCTGTCGACAACCTCCCAGTTCTGTCCAGCATCGCGCGAGACATGCAACTGGAACTCCACGGCACCCTGGATATGTTGCGGCGTGCGGAATTGATCTGTGGACTTTTTCAGTGGCAGCAGCCGCGTTTCGGCTGCTGGTACACGCTCAGTCAGCAGGCAGAAGAGAGCCAGGATAGTCAGGCAGCGAGCCATCAGGAGTTCCCCCTATATCCCTATTTATCGGATCAAGTGGGGGTCAAGCTGTGGAGCAAGCGAGCAGAGTTGACTGGCTGGGGCCGGATCAGCCAGCCCGGTGTTGCCTGACAAGTTCGACGTATTGCCTGGCCAGTGACTCAATCCGGTCCATGTCACCCTCTTCGACCGCTTCCTTTTCTACCAGTGAGCCGCCGATTCCCAGGGCGCAGGCTCCGGCATCCAGGAAGCTGGTGGCGGTTTCGAGGTTGACTCCCCCGGTCGGCATCATGCGCACCTGGGGCAGGGGCCCGCAGAGCGCCTTGAGGTAGGTCGGACCACCGACATCGGATGGAAATATCTTGACCACGTCAGCACCCGCCTGCCAGGCAGTGATGACTTCGCTGGGGGTCAGCGCCCCGGGCATGATGATCGTGTCATAGCGGTTACAGAGTTCGATCACTGACAGGTCTGTGGAGGGCGAGACAATGAACTCGGCACCAGCCAGGATGGCGGCTCGCGCGGTTTCCGGATCGAGCACCGTGCCTGCTCCCAGCAGTGCCCGTCCAGCAAGCCGGGCATGCACCTCTTTGAGCACCTGCAGCGGGTCTGGGACGGTGAAAGTGATCTCCATGCAATCGATGCCACCAGACAGCAAGGCCTCGGCTACATCGGCCAGGCGGTCGCCGCTCGGTGCGCGGATCACGGCGACGATGCCGCCTTCGAGGACCCGTGAGAGATTGTCGTGTCGACTCATGCTTACCTCGAGCAGGGGAGTGGCCAGCAGATGGTTGTGCGGCCGCGTGGCTGGCCCCGGACTGTAACGGTTGTAGTTGCTGGACTCCCTGTACCCAATGTGCATAATAGGCCAAGTTCGCTTCGCCACCCACCCCCTCAACTTGGGCTGTTCTACAGCTCTCGGGTTCGCTAACGATGTGGGAGTTTCTGTCTAGACCGGCGGCGCAGGTTGTAGTGTGGATGGCGGCTTTGCTGGTCCTTCTGGCCATCTCCTACTACGTCGTGAGAAGCTTTCGTGGTCGCATCGATGAGGACGACCTTGGGCCAGAAGAATGGCTGGACAATTTCCATGAAATGCACAGGGAGGGTGACATCAGCGATCCGGAATTCCGACAAGTAAAGAGAGTGTTGGAAACGAAGTCCGAGACAATGGCTGAAGTCGACGAGCCCGAGCAGGAGGATCCTGTCGGGCATGACGATTGTGACCATCCTGTCGATGGTGACCAGCTGTAGCCCTGGACCGCGTGTTCCGGATTGAGTGTCATCTATAAGAAGGTGACCTCGACAGTTTTAATAGACGCCCGTCCAAAACGGGCAGGGAAGCTTTCGCCACAGGCCCGAAGGATCGCCGGCCTGCCATAACAAGGCACGAATAGGGATTGACAGAATCGCCTTGTTGGCTGGGATGAGCGGTAATTGATAGAGCCCGCCACGGAGGCGGGTGTGTGCGAAAGGAGCTATCATGCCTTCAAGCAAGGACATGGAAGACGGTCGGGGCGGAAGTACCACCAAGAAGAATGCCTTCTGTTCATTTTGCCGTAAGAGCTACCGGGACGTCGGCCCACTGGTCGAAGGCCCTGGTGACGTCTACATCTGCGGTGAATGTATCGATCTGTGTGAATCGATCCTGGGCCAGGAACAGCGCCGTCGTGGTTCGACGAAGAAGCTGTTCAGTGAGATCCCCACGCCGCGAGAAATCGTCGGTCGGATGGACGAGTACGTGATTGGTCAGGAAACGGCCAAGAAAGTGCTGGCCGTGGCGGTTCACAATCACTACAAACGCCTCTCGCTGAGCTGGGAAGGCGGCGAAGTTGAGATTGAGAAATCCAACATCTTGCTGGTCGGTCCCACAGGCAGCGGAAAAACGCTGCTGGCACGTACCCTCGCCAGGGTCCTGAATGTGCCGTTCGCGATCGGCGATGCAACCACGCTGACCGAAGCAGGTTACGTGGGCGAGGATGTCGAGAACTTGCTGCTCAAGCTGCTGCATGCAGCGGATTTCGATGTCGAATCCGCCCAGCGTGGTGTGATCTATATCGACGAAATCGATAAGATCGGCAAGACCAGCCAGAATGTCTCGATTACCCGCGATGTGTCGGGTGAGGGTGTCCAGCAGGCGCTGCTTAAGATGCTGGAAGGAACTGTCGCCAATGTTCCGCCCCAGGGTGGCCGCAAACATCCGGAACAACAGTATATCCAGATCGACACGTCCAATATCCTCTTCATCTGCGGTGGAACCTTTGTCGGCGTCGAAGATATTATCCGACGCCGGATCGGCTCGCAGACCATCGGGTTTGGACAGCAGACGGTTGTCGGAGAACAGCTGGAACTTGCACAACTTCTGCCGCAAGTCACGGTGGAGGATGTGCTGGAGTTTGGCTTGATCCCGGAACTGATTGGCCGGCTGCCAATCTGTGCTGCCCTTGAGCCGCTCAATGAAGAAAGCCTGGTGCGTGTGCTTACCGAACCGAAGAACGCCCTCGTGCGTCAATTCGAGAGCCTCTTCCAGATGGAAGATTGCCAGCTGGAATTCACCCCGAAGGCACTCGAGGCGATTGCCCGTAAGGCACTCACCAAGGCCACCGGGGCGCGTGGATTACGCAGTATCATCGAGGAAGTGATGCTCGACATCATGTATGAGCTGCCAGAGAACCGCGGTGCCGGATCGTTCGTGCTGGATGATGAAATCGTGGACGGAAAGCGAGCGATGTTCAAGCCGAGCGATCAGCCGAAGAAGAGCAAGAGCGCCTGAGTGACCCGTCGCAGAGGAACTCCATGCGAGTCCGCTCACCACAGGTGGCGAGGAGAGCATGGGGGCCATGGGAGGGGTCTAGCTAACGAGTTTTCTCAGCACCTCGATACCACGATCGATGGTGTCATCATCGGCAGCGTAGGAGATACGTATATGCGTGTCCCGGTCGCTGAAAATGTTGCCAGGGATGATCAGCAGGTTCTTCTCGATCGCCCGCCGGACGAGTTCCTCGCCAGTTCCGCTGCGCAGGCCCGGGAAGAGGTAAAAGGCACCACCCGGCCGTACCACGTCGTAGTGGTCCGCTAGCCCGCTGACAATGCGATCTCGCTTGCTGCGGTAATCGTCAACATGGCCGCTGGGGTCGACGTCCAGGGCAGCCAGCCCAGCCCACTGGAAGGGCTGTGGGGCGCAGACAAAGCTGTACTGCTGCAGCTTGATCATCGTATCGATCACCTGGGACGGTCCGTGGACCATTCCCAGCCGCCAGCCAGTCATGCCATGGCTTTTGGAGAAGCCATCGATCACGATGGTGCGATCGTTAAAAGAAGCGGGGCTGGAAAAGGGACCGTCATAACAGAATCGCTGGTAGATCTCGTCCGAGACCAGTGCCAGGTCGTGGCGTTCGGCCAGCCGGGCCAGGTCCTCCACCTGGCCGGCGCCCGCGACCACCCCGGTGGGGTTCGCCGGGCTGTTAAAGAGGATCATCTTGGTCCGCTCAGTGATCGCTTCCTCGACCTTGTTGACGTCAATCACAAAGTCGGGATAGGTGTCGACCAGCACCGGCACGCCGCCAGCCAGCAGGACCAGGGGCGGGTACATCACGAAGAAGGGATCAAAGATGATTACCTCGTCGCCGGGATTGATCATCGACAGCGCTGCCAGCACAAGACCGCCACTGGTTCCGGAACTGACAAAGACCTTGCGGTCCGGGTGGCCGTAGTGCTCGTCAACCTGCTGTTGCAGCCGCTCGCGTAACTCGGCGATGCCCTGGCTGACCGAGTAGCTGTTCTTGCCGGCCTTGATCGCCTCGATCGCCGCCTGTTTGACCGGCTCGGGAACATCAAAATCAGGCTGACCGATGGAGAGATTGATCGGGTCGTCCAGTGAGCGAGCCAGCTCAAAGACCTTGCGAATCCCACTGCTGTCAAAGGAATTCGCCCGCTCAGCAATCCAACCTTCTGACATAACCTGTAGCCCCCAAACCTGTAGCCTGTAACGTGCATCCACACGCTACTTATCGGCAGTCGGAAATAGAATCTGCGAAGCATCCCAGCCAAGCTGCTTGACGGTCTGCGTTGCAAACTTCCAGTCGTCCGGCGAACTTGAATGCAGAATCAGCTGGCTCGCTTTGGCGGCCATCGCCACCGCCTGGGGTATATCCAGGATGCGGCGAACGTTGAGGAAATACGGCCCCTGTCGGTGAGACGTCGGCAGCTGATGAAGCGTGAGACGAGAGATGTTCTCTTCGAACAGGCTGGCATAGAGAGTGATGCCGGCCATGCTGCCATGGCTCTCCAGGCTCATCGGTGTGCGCTCATAGACCTTGTCGGTACGGACCGCCTGGATGGCGCGGCGAACGTCCCAGGTGCGCATGCCGTCGAGAGTCTGACCGAGCAGGTAGAAGCGGCGTTGGTGTTGATTCTGTTTGAAGTCGGCTGGATCCCAGGCGGTAGGACCGATGCCACGTGGTGGGAAGTAGATTGTGACCGAGTTGCTTTGTTGGAACTGCTGCTGTTCGGCTAGCCAACGCTCGTTGTTCCTGTCGGGCAGGTCTGCGGTAGCCAGCTTTGCCAGCGACGGAAAATGGTGGCCGTAGGTCGCCAGCAGGGCGTTCCATTGTTCTTCGTCCAGCACCTGCACAACCCAATGGCTGGGTCTCTTGAGGGCCTTGCGGTGTGTCATGATCAGCGGCAGGCGGATACCCTCCTGGCTATCAAATTCGAACACCCGCAGCGTCACGTTGTCGACTTCTTCTTCAGTCGCCTGTTGCAGCTCAATTGGCCTGGGTGTGGCCGGCCAGCCGCCAAAGCAGGTAGTCTGCAGCCCTTGCATCCAGCCGCGGCTCGTCTGCTTCCAGTCGGACGGTGAACTGGGAACGGCTGCCGGCGCCGCCAGTGGCACAAATGTCTCGTGGATCGTGGTGTTGCGCTGATCGGCGGGGGCCTGGTCGAAGACCTTCAGCTGGGGGGGCTCGAAGAACTTGACGGCGGTTGTCTCCAGCAGGTCGGTCTTGCCCTCCTGAAGGTGGAAGTTGAACCAGCGAAAAGCGTGTACACGCAGCTCCTGGGTGTCCTTGTGCGGGCCGGCTGTGACATGCAGTGCCAGCTTGTCACCGGCATCGTACAGCTCGTAGATCTTGCGCACCTTTTGGTAGATACGAAAGACACCGTCGACAGGAAAGATCCCGTCGCGGTCCGTGTTACTGATCAGCAGCGGCCGGGGTGCGACCAGTGCAGCGACCTGGGCATAGTCCCACTGGAAGGTGTTGAGCATGTACATACAGTCGCAGTGCCCTTCGACGCAGCCGTCGACGACATGATTACGCAAGTCGGTGATGCCGGCCACGGGGACTGCAACCTTGACTCGCTCGTCGATGGCGGCGATCCACCAGCTGTAAGCGCCGCCGCCGGAGCGACCGGAAACTCCCAGTCGCTGGCCGTCGACCTCAGGCCGTGACTGCAGGTAATCGAGTGAGCGAACACAATTCCAGGCTTCCACGCCGGCGGGCGTGTAGCCACGGTTGACCCACCACCACATGTCCTCGCGATAGGTGCCGTGATGGATTCCCTCGATTTCACCCAGCTGGAGTGTGTCGATCGTCAGGCAGACGTATCCGTTGCGGGCGAACCAGCCGCCATGGTGTTGGTAATGGACTTTGTTGCCATAGCTGACGCCGTCGATCTTTACGCGGCCGTGGCCGCAGACGTAGAGGATGGCGGGCAGCGGACCGGGTCGGTTCCTGGGGATGTAGAGGTTGCCTGTCACATAGAGGCCGGGCCGGGACTGAAACTGCACTTGCTCGACCGTGAATTCCTCGTGTTCGGTGATGCCTGTGACGACCGGTTTGAGATCAGTCTTCTCTGGCAGGGGCGTGAGTCCGAGCATCGACAGCAATTGCCCGCGCAGCACGCTCTTTTGTTTTTCCCAGTCCTCGAGCGTTTCGATGCCGGCCAGGCTGGCTGCTTCCAGGCGAGCTGTTTGATTCTCGAAATAGCTGGCAATCATCTGATCGCCGCGCTCGGTACTGCGACTTTCGTCGGCCTGCTGGGCAGTGGCCGGGCTAGCAAGGAGCACAAGTAGGCCAGCTGACAGGAGGGCGGTGATAGCGTACTTGGACATCGGTGCGACTCCCCGAAGATGAGCGATGGTCCCAGTATCTGGAGACTGGGACAGCGTCTCGATAGTATCAC